>CAYOZO010000129.1:0-9560 GCA_964408405.1 uncultured Turneriella sp. | reverse complement strand
CATGACCACGAGAAAAAACAGGAACGCCCTACGCATCGCTGCACCCCCAGTTTTTGGCCGCCAGCGTACGCTGTGCGCGTTCGCTCAAAGTGCAGGCATCTTTTTCCCGCGTGAATTTGAGCGCCTCGACCGGCGAAAGGCCCCACTTGACGAGTACCGCAAACGCCGGCACATTCTTTGGCTTGCGCCGCTGCCGTTTTCTCGGCTGCTCATCGTCTTCGGGTTCATCGGCGTTTGCGTGATAACGGGGCAGCTCCCCCTCTGCCGGCGCCGCGGTATCGAGTTGAAATGAGAGCGAAAGTTCAAAGAACGTTTCA
Organism: uncultured Turneriella sp.; assembly: GCA_964408405.1. GTDB lineage: Bacteria > Spirochaetota > Leptospiria > Turneriellales > Turneriellaceae > Turneriella. The sequence continues at coordinate 9,243 of CAYOZO010000129.1, read as the reverse complement.
CCTCTTCCTAAACGCGAAAGCGCGCTCATGCGCAGCGCTTTTACCGGTGAGAGCCAAAGTCCCGCGCGCACGCGCTGCGAAAGAGGCTCGAAACCCGCAATCGCTCCGCCGTAGCATGAAATAAAGAGGAAGGCGTTTGCCGACCAGCGGTAGGGTTGTGAGTACAGATATTCGAAATCGGAATTGAGCTCAACAGGTAGACCGAGGTCAACAAGTCCAGAGAGCGAAAGGCGCGTCAGGTATTCCGAGCCGCTGAGATCGGCGCGAAACTGCGGGTGCGACCAAAGGAAACCCACCGCGGGATAAAAGTCGCCCTGCCCTGCGCGCAGGCGCGACAGCTTTTCCTGCCGGTAGTGGCTGCCAAGACCAAAGGCAAAGCGATGCTCGTCAACAGTAAAGCTGTTGTAGATCAACGCTGCAGCATTGAGCAGGCTGCGGTCGCCGGCAAAATCGTCGCGCCGTGCATACAGATTGTACGCCAGATTTCCCGTAAAATCCGAAGCCTCGAGTGCATCGCCGGTAACCGGGCGGTTTGCCGCGGCATTACCCGTATCGCGCGCCATCCGCGCCGAAAGTGAATAAATAAGCTGCGGCAGCAGCAATGCTCCCGCAAAGAATGAGGCTTTCGCCATGTTAACTCCACACGCTTTGGGGATTTTCCCCTCTACTTATTAAATACCAGAAAACCGGGATTTTTTCTCACTGTTCTGGAAAAAAATTTAAGCTTTTAGGGTTTTTTAGCAGGCTCCTGAGAAAGGAGCCAGAAGCAGGTTCCGGAAACCGCGCAAGGCTGCAGACAGGCCATTTATGGCCGTTTTGCGAGCGATTCGCGTCGCGAATCGCGGTCGCTGACTCGCGACTCAGCGAGCGTCTGCAGCCGGCGCGGAAGTTTTTCCGGAACCTGCTAGTAATTACTAACTTCCACGATCATGATCCGGAATTATGTCACATGCTGCTAGCTATGGAAAAACAGAGCAAGGCAATCCTACCGGTCCGCACGAAAACAAAAGTCTTGACGGGGACATTTTACCGAGCCTACTTGTAGCGTGGTCAAACGACTACGCCTCGAGGTACCGGCAAAGCGGGTGAAAGAGCCGTTCCTGTACCGTATGGTCACTGAATACAACCTGAAACCAAACATCCTCGAAGCCAACCTGAGTCCCGATCGCTGCGGTTCACTGCTGATTGAACTCAAGGGCAAGCCGCAGGATATTGAAAAGGGAATTCTTTTCTTACGCGAAGCCGATATTGAAGTTACGGCTGACGAGTGATCAGATCGCGGCTACACCGAGCCGGGCAAAAAGAAAGCTGATCACGCTCAGCACCAGGAACCCAGCCAGCCCCATCAGCACCCACACTAGCAGGTGACCGAGTTGAAACAGGCGATAGTTGCTGTCGCTGATATTGAGCAGCGCGCGGGCGCCTGCGAACATTTGCCGGTAGTGCCAGAAGATGCCAAGCGCAAGTAACGGCTTGCCGACCACAGGCAGAAACACGGCAACAGAGAGAAAGCTGACAATCAGCGTGGAAAAAAGCGCGATACGCATTCCGCTCTGCGGTACAAACCGGCCGCCCGAGTGCTCGGCCACCTCTTCGGCAATTACTCCAACAAGGAATATATACCCCATGTAGAGCCCGAGCAGCGCTGGGAAAACCACGGCGACGTGCCGCAGGAACAAGCGGATATTCACAAAGTGGATTGCTTCCTGCACTAAGAAAAAGAATGCAAGGGGCAACAACAACGGCAAATGGTACTTACGAAAGAGCGAAAAGAAAGAGCCAGCTTCTTCGCGGTTGATCGTTTCCCAGGTTTCGGGCGTATTGCGCAGCAGTTGCCTCAGGCGGAGCGATAAAAGTTCAAAGCCTGCTCGCTGTTCCAGCGGTACACCGCCCAAGCGGACGCGAAATTCGGGAGCCGGTTGTGCCGGCGCCGCCTTGGACTCAGGGGTGGTGAAAAACTGCCTGTCTGACGTGCGGCGAACCGGTGCGCTGCGGCGGGGCTTTTGCTGTTTTTTATGCGGCAGGTCTTTCATGCGTCTTCGCTATTGCGTTTCTTCTTTTTCAGGCGCTTCTTCTTGGCAGGTTTCGACTCCGCGCCGTCGGCGCTAGCAGTGCGCCGGTGGTTGAACAGCGCATTGGCACGGTACTCAGTCCCCTTTTCCTTGTAAATGATTTCTAAAACACTGAGCCGCTTCTTCGAGGGCCTCACCGTCACGCTGAGGTTACCGGTCTTCGCGTCGTAGCTGAAGCTCTGCGGCGTCGAGAATACCCGCACGCGAAAGCCGTTGCGATCTAACCCCGACGGAACTTTGAACGCGATTTCGGTTTCACCGGAAAGCACTGCGCCGGGTTCGCTGTTAAGATAGCGCAACGGCAATGACCGGGCGAGCGTCTTCTGCGCGAAGATCTTCTCATTGTCGCTCTTCACGATCAGGTAGCGCCGCAACAAGTAAGGGTGCTCTCCAACCTGGTTGGCGCCGTGAAAAGTTGTGCCAGCAGAAACATAACCCGCTTCACGCAGTAGCCTGATGCTCGATGCGTTAAAGATACCAAATGGATAAGCCAGATGCCGCACATTCGCTCCACTTTTTTCATTGAGTATTCTCTTTGAATCAACAAACTGCGCCAGCTGTTCTTTGTCTGTCATGGTGCTCAGCATGGGGTGCCACATGGTATGGCTTTCAATAGCGTGACCTGCCTTACGCACGGAGTGAATCTGCGCCCAGGTGAGCGAGCGTTCTTTGCGCGCCAGGATGTATGTCGGGTAAATGTAGAGAACTCCCTTAAAATTGTGTTCTTCAAGAATCTTCTGTGCATGGTTGACAAAGTCGTTGTTACCGTCATCGAAGCTGATCATGATGGGCCGACGGCCGTTCGAAAAGTCGAGCTTCTTTTCGCCCTTAACGTATGCCAGTAGCTCATCGGGCAGCACGGTGTAGAAATTCTGCTCAGCGAGCCACTTAATCTGCGCCTTGAACTGCGCGACGGTCACCGCATAAGGTGTTGGCCGCTCGCGGTACTGCTCTTCAGTCACGATCTGGTGGTAGCAGAGCACGGGCACTCCCAGGTCGTCGCGCCAATTTGCGGGTATTTCAGAAGCGACGACGGGAGGTATAACCGCTGCTGCCGCGGCACTGCTTTCTGCGCTCCGTTCTTCCGTGACTGAGATTAGCCGGCTTACATCGTCTGAAGCGCTCGCTCCATGTGCCGGCGCAGGCCCTGGGGTTCCATCAACAGGTGCCGTGCGGCTCTGGAACCAGGCAAGGACGCCGATGACGGCGAAAATGAACCCCGTCAGAAATAGGTACGCCTTGAAGCGCGAGTACATGAGGCATTTTAGGACAGGCAGACAGGTTGAAAACCCATGGCGGAAGGCTTGGCAACGGAGCGCACAACCCAACGTTGCCCTATGCGACGCATCATCTACCTCCTGGCGCTCGTAATGCTAGCCACCAGCGCGTGTCGGGCTTTTAGGCGAAAACCGGGTAGCGGCAGCTATAGCGAAAAGAAGATCGCCGTAGGCGCGTCAGAGCGGAGCTACATTCGTTACACACCGGCTAACCAGAGGGCCGACAGGCTGCTCGTTCTGCTGCATGGGGGCGGCGGCAAACCCTCGGGTATGATCAACCTGGCTCGCGATTTGCCACCACTCGCGGACAAGTACGGCGTGGTTCTCGTCTATCCCGCAGGTATTGGCGGTCATTGGAACGACGGCAGAGCAGATATCTCTGAGACGGCGCGCGCCAATACAGATGATATCGGCTTCCTGCGCGCAATCATCGCGGAAGAGGGCAAGCAGCAAAATTTCGTCAAAGTCGGCGTTGCGGGCATTTCCAACGGCGGCATGATGGCACAGCGTGTCGCCTGCGAAGCACCCGAACTGGTCTCTCTAGCCGTAACGATCGCCGCCAATCTTTCGGTGGAACTGTCGCAGCAATGCAATCCGAAGTCTGCTACCTCGGTTCTTTTTATCGTGGGCGTGGAAGATCCCATTGTGCCTTACAAAGGGGGAGCTATTAAAGTTCTGCGCAGTGACCGCGGAAAGGTACTCTCGATCGACGATTCGCTGGCCTTTTGGAGCAAGGTTTACAGCTGCACCGCTCTCGCGGAAAAATCCTTCACTGCTTCGAGCATTGAGCGCGGCTACCGCTGCGCGCGTGGCAATCTCAGATTGATCGCGGTCCAGGACGGCGGCCACGCCTGGCCGGGCGGCACGCCCTACCTTCCAGAAAGAATCATTGGAAAGACCACTGCCGAATTTTCGGCATCGCAGATAATTGTAGAAGACCTCGCGCGCTGATTTCTGACTAACTACGCACGGTAAAAAGCAGAGCTTGTCATGCACACGAATACAGTACACCCATGCGCTGGCGTAGAGGGCTGCAGGCGCGTTTTCGGTTGAGTTGCGTCTCTGCTGAGGCCATATTCAAGGCGTGCGTTGTGTTGCCTCTGAAAAATTTTTTAGTACTTACTAAAAAATTCAAATCCCCTGAGAAAATTCCGCAATTTTCTGGTATTTAATATATAGAATGCAAGAAATCTCCGCTGACAAATACTACCTCACCTCGGTCTCGCTCCGCCCTGGATCGAAGCGCCGGCTCAAGGCCGCGCTCATCATCCTCGCGCGCAACGGGATACATTGGTCCGAATCCGAACTCCTGCAGCGCCTGGCGAAGGTCTATCTGCGGCACTGGCGCGGCAGAAAAAAGAAATCAGCCAGCCTGAGGCGCAAAAACGCGTCGATTGCGGACATGAGATACGTGCGCGTTCCCTGGTACGTCAATCAGGTGCTCTATGCGGTGCTCCAGCAGCGGGCGCTGCATTCGGGGGAGGCTGTTTCGCGCATGCTGGATTTTGCGATCCGCTACTACATGCCGCGGTTCATGGAGGAGCTATTATCGCAGCCGGTGTTACGTTGTGCGGTTGCGCAGCGGAATTGGCGATATTGGCGGGCACGCTATGAGGATCGGCACAAGCCAAGGCCGGAAATTTTTATTACTTACCAATGCAAGACGGAGCTCAACTCATCCGAGGGCCTCTCCTACCGGCAGGATTACAAGATTTTGACCAAAAAGCAGCTATTGGCAAGCAACCTTCTCCCGATTATGCCCGCAAGCGGCTGAAATTTTTCTCCCAAAATCCCAGTCCGTCACACACCCGCAAGGCGAGCTATGAGCGAAAAGATGCGCCACGTAGCCCTTAAACCGCCAAAACGCGCCCGCAGCGTACGCCCAGGACTTTCAGACTATTGCGATGGACAAAACGTAATAGGCAGCAGCTGTGGTATTAGTTTGGCTATACCCGTTTGTCGCGCAGTGCGCTCCGCCCTTCTGATCGCTGTCTTGTTGCTGCAAACCCGGGCAAGCCATGGCAAATACGATCCCCAACTGCACTTCCGCACCATAGTTACAGAAAATTTTTACATTCACTTCCACCAGGGTGAGGAGCGACGCGCGCAAAAAATTGCCGCGTTTATTGAGGCAAAGCATGCTTCGCAGGTGGCGCAGACGCGGCACAAGCCATTTTTTCGTACACATTTAGTCTTGAGCGATATCTCCGATATGCCCAATGGTTTTGCGTCGTTTGAGCCCTGGAACCGCATCGAGATGTTTGCAGCGCGGCCATTACCAGATTCGATCATCGGCTACTACCGCGACTGGGACGAAATGCTCTTTGTGCACGAATATAACCACATTCTGACGCTCGAGCAGATTTACGGTCTGCCGGGAATTTCGCGCTATCTTTTAGGGCGCGTCTGGTTTCCCAATACCAATGAGCCTGCATGGATTATCGAAGGCAGTGCAGTGGCTGCGGAATCCGCAGACGGCTATGGCCGAAACCATAGCTCACTGGTCGAAATGTATTTTCGCTCCGAGGTTGAAGCGGCAGATCTCAAATCGATCAACCGTGCGTCTGTGCCTATTCGCGACTGGCCGGCGGGAAACGTCCATTATATCTACGGTGGCAGATTCGCCGCCTGGCTGGCAAAGCGCTATCCCGGCAAGGATCTCAATGCGATCCACCGCGAAAACGCGGACAATGTCTGGCCGTATCTCAACAACACCAACAGTAAGGATGTCTTCGGCAAAAACTTCACAGACTTGTGGGAGGAATGGCTCGATGAACTGGAAAAGGAACAGCGGACAAAGCTATCGGCCTTGGCAGCACAAAAGTTCACTCCGCTGCTGCGTCTAACCGAGCCTGATTTTTACCAGATCTTCCCCCGCTTTGCGGGCGATGAGGCAATCTATTTTTTGCATAAAAATAATTACGAACGCCCGGCATTAAAAAAAATCAGGCTCAAAAGCCAGGATAAGCCGCGCCGGTTGCGGGAATTCAATGCACCCCATTTTCTGAGCGTACACCGGCAGACTCCCTACGTGGTCGATATCGAGTTTTACCGGAGTTTCTCCTATTTTGCCGATGTATTCGAGGCGCAAGAAGGCAGGCAGCTTACCGAAAAGATCCGCGCCATGAGCCTCGATCTTCTGCCCTCGGGGGAGCTCCTCCTCATCACGCAGCAGGACGGATTATCGTCAATGGGTATTTATACCGCAGACGGCCAACCCAGGGAGATGCTTTTAGGGCCGACGGAGAAAACGCTCGCACACGCACGCCTATCGCCCCAGGGCGACGCGGTGGTCTTTACGGCTCGCGATCCTGTAAATGCAGCCAATCACGTTTATTTGCTGTCGCTGACGACGCGCGAAATCCTGCAACTGACAAGCGACAACGCTACTGCATTACATCCGGCATTCAATCCGGACGGAAGCAGGATTCTTTTTACCAGCGACCGGACCGGCGTATTCAACCTGTACGAACTCACAATCAAGACTGGCGAACTTGTACAACTGACGCACCTTACGGGCGGTGCATTTTACCCGGATTATTCACCGGATGGCAAGCGCATAGTTTGTTCTGAATTCACGCATTCGGGCTATGCGATTGGTCTCCTGGACAGCGTGAGACAGCCGGTCATGAAAGCAAAACTTCAGACTAAAAAAGCAGCGCGTGAAGTATTCGCAAAACACGAGCAAGCAGCGGCCACAAATTCGAGTCAGCATTACAGTGTTTTTCCCTCCATTCTGCCATCTTCCTGGTCTCCGAATTTCAGTTTCATGAACGACCGGCTCTACGATTTCGGAGTTTCTCTCTATGGTCTCGATGCACTGCAGCGCGATTTCATAGGCATAACCGTCTCGCACAATCTCTGGGAGCAATCCACCTCCGCGACCGCGGTTTACGAAAACGCTCACTTCTACCCCGATTTTTTCTTTGCTCCGAGTCTCAAGGCAGGAGGGATCTGTAACGGCATCTGCGAAGCCGGCATCTCCGGGGGAATGCTGCTGCCATTCCTGAAATTCTATACGCAGCAATACTTTTACCTGCGCGGCAGTTATCTGGATGACCGGCGCTTCGCCACCCGCGAGCTGCGTGGCCTTTTAGGTTATGCTTTTGATAACAGCCAGGTGTTTTCCCGGTCTGTCAGTCCCGAAAACGGTCGGCGCTTCGGCATTTCGACAGTATTTGACCAGGCAACCTATTCGGATTTTCCTGCCTATTTGCGCAGACTACTCTATACTACGGCAAGTTACGCCGAATACCTGCCGGGTTTTTTTCGCAACAATGTTTGGATGCTGCGTGCCGTATGGATGCACTCCTGGAATCTGGATAGAGGCTATTTGTTGTGGGGGCCATCCACCTACGCTGAACCGATTGGTCTGCCAAAATTGCGCGGCTATGCATCTGCTTTCCAAGGGCAGGGGTCTCTTCTAACGAGCGCAGAATACCGCTTCCCGATTTACCAGCCCGACTGGGGTTTCTTTCGCGTACCCGTTTTCTTCCGCGATTTTTATGGCAAACTGTTCTTCGATGCAGCGCAGTCTTATTACTATGCTTCGAACCGCTCACTACCGCTGCAGCGTTCAGCCGGTGTGGAAATTGGGCTTGCAAGCATTTTCGGCTATCGCTACATGTGGAGCGCCTATCTGGGTTACGCCCGCGGCTTTGACGCAGGCGGCGAACAACAGATTTACTTTGGCGTCATGGGCTTTACCGGCATTCTGTGGGCGAAGTATTCGCCGCACAGCGAGTTTCATTGATTGGCGTCTGTGATTGACTTACTCAGCCCGTAAGCCTGAATGTACCAAGAAACTCCGGCAGGTCGTGCATATCGAAGTGCGTGACTGACTTCGAAATGACCTTGCCGGTGCGCAGGTTCTTCACCTCGCCGAAGCAGGTCGTGTGCGAGTACGGCAGGTTCCAGGGATAGATCTGCTGCTTTTCGCCGACGTACTGGTACGGCTCGCCGTCCACGGTAAAATCGAACGTATAACGGATCTTTTGATCCTGCAGGTAGCGCAGCTGCAGCGTGCCATAGACCGGCATGTTCTCGCACATGCCGCCGATTGTTACCGTACCGGCAAGGTCGCTCAGCAGAAACTTATCCGATGCGGGATTTAAGAAATCCACCAGATTTTTCGGACCCCAATCTGCCTTGAACTCGAACTTGTGCTTGCCTGCGGGGCCAAAGCCATCGACGAACTCATGTTCACCCGACATGACTTCGTGTATTTGGAAGCCTTTTTCAGGCACCCCTTTCTTTGCCGTATCGAGTATCGAATTCACAATGCCAGCCACCTGGTTGACCACAGCGCCTATTCCCAAAGATTCCTGCTGCTGCTTTGACATGAAAGTCAGTGTAGTCTTGTCCATGACGCCTGCAGCAGTGGGCAGCACGCGGATGTACTTGAAGAGCTGGTTGAGTACGCTCACCATCTCAACGTCTTTTTCTTCCCGCACTGAATCGAAGATCATGCGCGCGACGGTTTCAGGTTTGTCTGAGTACAGCGGCATGAACGCGAAGAAAAGTTTTTCTCCGATGGATTCGGCATTAGTCGTGTCATAGAAGCCGGTGTTTACCAGAAATGGATAAACTGTAGTCACCTTGATATTGTCGCGCGCTACTTCGACATTGAGTATTTCAGACATCGCCCCGACGGCGAGTTTCGTAACCGAATAAGCTCCCCAGGTGGGAGCGCGGAAGTATGCCTGACCGCTCGACACGTTGACGATATGGCCCGACTTCCTGGCTTTCATCTGCGGAATGAATGCCTGTATATGGTAGAGCGGCGCCCAAAAGTTGATATTCATGAGTTGCTGCCACTTGGTGAGGGGGGTATCGACGAGCTCGGCGTTGAAACCGATTCCCGCGTTATTAATTAATATATCGACGCCACCGAA
>CAYOZO010000128.1:0-9696 GCA_964408405.1 uncultured Turneriella sp. | reverse complement strand
TTTGCAGGAGCAGCCTCGTTCCGTTCAGGCGTACCAGGTGCTCATTGGCAAGCAGGGCTATTGCAAACTGCGGATCTTTGCGCTCAGCGACTGCTGTTCCCGTGAGCAACTGCACCAGTGTTTCACCGCCGGATTGCTGCGTCAGGCGCACAACGCAGTCGGTTGCCGCTTCGAGCGTAAATTTTTCCGGCAGATAGAGCGTAGCTCCAGCGGGAAGAATCTCATTGCGCGTAGAAGCCAAGGGCTGTCCGCCGAGAAACCAGCCCTGTGCCATGGAGGATGTTCTTGCTTTGCACGCGAGCAATACGAAGACCAGGGCCAGAATAGGGCAGTTGAGGCCGTATAATCTGCTAACCATAGATCCTCCTTTGAGGGGTGCTTAATGGCAAATACAGAGCTCATGTTGCGCTGCACAGTATTTTTCGAGAACAGTAAATGTTGCGTCGCGGCTAGCAGGACGTTGAAAAAATCCCGTGCTCGCTGCAGACGCTGAGCTCAAGTCGCGAGTCAGCGATCCCGATTCGCGATGCGAACCGCTTGCGAAACGCCCCTCACCATGTCTTGGTGGGGGCTGTCTGCAGCTTAAGCCCTGTTTCAACATCCTGCTCTATGGCTGTTGTTCAACAGCGCACTACCGTATCAACTTATCTATTTCGCTGGTCTTCTCGAACGAGGCATCTGGTGTTATGACAATTTGCGGAATTGCCCGCATTCTGATGTTCTTGGCAATGCTGGTGCGCAGCGCCGGAACCTTCTGCCGGATATCCTTCAGCAGGCGTTCTTTTTCGCGTGGGCTGCCCCAGACGCTGACGAAAAGTCTGGCAAACGAGCCATCGGCAGAAAGTTCACAGCGCGTGAACGTTACGTAATCCTTCACCTGGTGAGTGATATCTTCAACACCTGCGAGCTCAAAAGGGTTTGGTACTTTCGTTTCTTTTTCCTGCGCATCGGCTAGTGTCCTCTTACGTGACTGCGAGGGCGCGGATTTTTGAAAAAAAAGCGCAACATGGCGGAAGATCTGGTTCTGCAGGCGCAACCGTTTTATTTCATTCATGGCTGCTTACACGCTGCGGCCCTTGTCAGCTTTGAGAGCGCGCAATATCCTCAAACTTGCGCTGCGTCTCTACTTTTTCAAAAGACTCGATCACGTCGCCGACCTTGAGGTCATTGAAGTTCTCCACCAGTAAACCGCACTCAAAACCTTCTTTCACCTCGCTTACGTCATCCTGGAATCGCTTGAGTGACTTCAGCTGGCCGGTGAAGACGACTGCACCTTCGCGAATAATACGAACCGGGTTCTGCCGTTTGATGAAACCGGAGCGGACTGAACAGCCGGCAACGGTTCCCATACCTGAAATCTTGAACAGTTGTCGCACTTCCGCCTCTCCTGTAACCTTTTCGGATACGTCCGGAGACAAGAGGCCGGCAAGCGCAAGCTTCATGTCATCGATTGCCTGGTAGATAATACTATAGTTCTTGATCTCGACACCCTCTTTGGATGCCACATCGCGTACCTTGGCGTTCGCACGGGCATTGAAGGTGATAATGGTTGCCTTGGCTGCCGATGCGAGCATGACATCGCTTTCGGTGATTTCACCGGTTGAGCCCATGATGACACGCACGCGTACTTCGTCGTTCGAGAGCTTTTCGAGCGATGATGTGAGGGCCTCGACGGAGCCCTTGACGTCGCCTTTAATGATAATCTTGTATTCTTTCAGCTTGCCTTCTTCAATTGTCTCATTGAAGTTTTCGAGCTTAACTTTTTTGACTTGCTGTGCCTGCTGTTGGCGCGCGAGTTCCTGGCGCTTATCGGCTATCTCACGTGCCTCGCGTTCAGACGGCATGACATTGAGCGTGTCGCCTGAATTGGGCACCCCGGATAAGCCAAGTATTTCGACAGGCGTAGCGGGCGGAGCTTCTTTGACAGACTGACCGCGATCGTTGTACATCGCGCGGATTTTGCCGCCCTCGAGCCCTACGACAAAAGGATCGCCAACGCGCAGCGTGCCATTACGCACAAGAATTGTCGCAACCGGCCCTCTTCCCTGGTCGAGCTTTGCTTCGACCACAGTGCCGACTGCGCGCTTGTTCGGATTGGCCTTTACTTCCATCACTTCGGCCTGCGCCAGGATAGTATCTTCGAGCTTGTCGAGATTCAGCTTCTGCAACGCGGAGATAGGCACAAAGGGCGTAGTGCCGCCCCAATCTTCAGGCAGGAGTTCAAACTTAGCCAGATCCTGCTTGATGCGATCAATATTTGCCGTTGGCTTATCAATCTTGTTAACTGCAACAATAATCGGAACTTTCGCATCTTTCGCGTGCGAAATCGCCTCTTCGGTTTGGGGCATCACGCCATCGTCGGCAGCGACCACGAGTACAACGATATCGGTTACCTGCGCGCCGCGCGCCCGCATGGCAGAAAATGCTGCGTGGCCTGGCGTATCCAGAAAAGTAATCTTGCCTTTTGGCCTGGTTACCTGGTACGCACCAATATGCTGCGTAATGCCGCCCGCCTCGGTCGCAACGACGTCCGTTTCACGCAGGGCATCGAGCAGCTTCGTCTTGCCGTGGTCAACGTGCCCCATGATCGTCACGACGGGGGGACGCGGCTTCAGATCTTCGGGCTTGTCTGGTTCTTCTTGTATCAGGGTTTCTTCATACAGAGAAATGACTTCTACCTGGCAGTTGTACTCCGCAGCGAGCAGAGTAGCTGTTTCTGCGTCGATGGACTGCGTGATAGTTGCCATCACCCCGAGCTGCATGAGTTTTGCAATGAGCTCCGGAGCGCGCACGTTGAGTTTCTTGGCCAGCTCGCCAACCTGTACAAACTCAGTAATCTTAATGCGCGACGGTACAGAAGACGCCGCAGGTGCAGCTTCGCTGCGTGATTTTTCCTTCGCTTTTTGGCCGATGAAGAATTTCTTGTGCTCCTCTTTCTTGAGGATGTCTTCCCGTAGGTTAGATTTCTTCTTGCCGGTATCGCTCCCCGGTTTAATGGCCGGGCCTTTTTTTATCTCGCGCTCTTCAGCTTCCGTCCGCGGCTGACGCTCGTCCTGAATAAAGACCGTACGAGCACGCGGCGGAACGCGCTCTGCTGGTTTCTTCAGAGCCGCAGGCGCTGTATTTTGCTGCTGGACAGCTGCGGGTTGCTGTACCTTTGGCTGCTGCTGTGCCTGTATCGGCTGTTGCTTCTTCTCTTCTTCGCGCTGCTGGTCTTGCTGCACCTTCTGCGCGCTGATTTTTCCCGCGATTGAATCCTTGGAAGAACTTCCTTTTAGGACGATCTTTTTGGGAGTGAGTTTGATTTTTTCTGCCATGCGCGCTATTGGTTATTGGATCTGGTGTCTCTTATCAGGCTTTAGCGTCAGCGTCAAGCTCTTGAACCTCTGTCTCTTCTTCAGCTGCTTCGAATTCAACGTTTTCTGAGATAATTTCCATAATTCTCTTGGCTGTGGCCCGACCAATACCTTCGATGTGTATCAGATCTTCTTCGCCCATCGAGACGAGGTCTTCTATGTACTTGACATTGTTCTCCTGCAGAATGCGGATAATCCTCGGGGCAAGGCCAGGCAGAGCGGAGAGGGGCGTACCTTCCTCTTCAACAGGGGCTTCTTCAGCAGGCGTCACATCAAAAATTTCGTCGAGTCGCTTGCGCGCTTCGGGCGAGGCCATTTCTGCTGAGAACTGTGATTCAGATTTTACGTCGATTTTGTAGCCGGTAACGTAAGAAGCAATTTTTACGTTTGTGCCTTCGCGGCCAATGGCGATCGCCAGATCCTTATCCGGGACAACGGCCAGAGCTTCGCGTGCGTTCGGATCGACCTTCACCAGGCTCGGAGTCGCAGGCGTCAGGGCATTCGTGATAAACTCGCGCGGGTCAGAGGCCCATTCCACAATGTCAATTCGCTCGGTGCCAAGTTCACGCACAATTGCCTGAATGCGAACCCCGCGCACGCCTACGCAGGCGCCGACCGGGTCAACGTTTGAGCGCTCAGAAGCGACGACAACCTTTGACCGCTCCCCCGGAATGCGGCCAATAGTCTTAATCGTGACAATTTTTTCAAAGATTTCAGGTACTTCCTTTTCAAAGAGCCGCTGGACGAACATGCGGTCGGCGCGCGAAACAATGACTCGCAGAGGACCGCCGCCTTTATCCTGCTCTATCGAATGAAGCAGCACCTTTATCTTGTCCTCAACACGGTAGCGCTCTTTGGGTATCTGGTGCTTTACGGGCATGATGGCTTCTACCTTGCCGAGATCTACATAGACGGTATCGCCGCGCTTGCGCAGTATATAACCGTTCATGATTTCGCCTATCTTGTCTTCGTAGGCTTCCCGTATTTTGTTTTGCTCGAGTTGTCTGAGGCGCTGCGAGACAATCTGCATGGCTGTCTGCGCTGCAATACGACCAAATTCAAGCGGGTGCTCAATAACGTCTATTTCTTCGCCGAGGACTGCGTCAGGCTTAATCTTCTTCGCATCTTCGAGCAGGATCTGCATGCCAGGCAGAACGACATTGTCAACGACGACGCGCCGGGCTACGACATAGACATCGTCTTTGTCCTTGTCCATGACGACGCGGATATTGTCCGTCGTGCGGTATTTGCGCTTGTACGCTGCAATAAGACCGGCTTCTACTACTTCGAGAATTTCCTGACGATCAAAGCCCTTGTCGGCGGTCACCTGCTGGATATCTTCGAAGAAGGAGCGCTTCTTCTCAACAACTGCTTTTTTTGCTCTTGCCATGTAATCTCCCGTTGATTCTCAGATGTCCAGGTGTAACCTGATCTTTTTTATTTGATCCCACTCGATCGTGAAAGGTGTTTGTTTGCGTAGTCTGGCCGGGCCAAACTTTTTACGATTAGCTTTGCAGTCGGCCAGCCTGCACTCCATCTTATTCTCTTCGATTTTAAGAACCTGCAAGACTTCGGTCAGTATTTTGCCCGCGCTTGCGTAACTCGTCTGCAGCGGCAGGGCCATAAAGCGCTTAACCTCATCGATATTTGACAGTTCGCGTTCGGCACCCGCCGAAGAGACTTCGAGCGAGTAGTTGAGGTTTATGGCCGTCGTTTTTTCCAGTTCGTCGAGCGTGTCGCGCAGGGCCCGTGAATAACTCTCGCATTCGCCAATGTTGACCGAGCCATATTTGTCGGACGGCTTATCGAGCTCGACCACGATTCGCGTATTTTCGCGGCTGTGAAAAAACGCGAGCTTGTGCAGCGATAGCCCGGCTGGCAGAACTGCCATCGCGCGCTCGCGTATCTGCTTTTCTTTTACGTCTGTTAAGTGCATTGCGGTGTGTCCGGGGAAAGATCGCCTGCCAAAGCGAAACCCCAGAGCCTCAAAAAAAAAGCGGCTTACGCCACTTTTCCACGGGTCACAAACTAATGCCTAAACAGGGTGTCAAACCTTTAGAGCCTGCGAGTTGCCTCATCAGGGGATGATTTCGTATATCCACGGATTGAGCCACTTGCCACCCGAAAGCTCTGTTTCGTGGCCGGTGAGTATGTGTTCTTCCGGATGGATTGAACCGATGAACTGCTTGTTTTTTGCCGGCGCACAGGCCGAAGCTGCAGGCAATGTTTTACCCGCGCGGCAGGCATCGGCAAAATAGCATTCGTCACCCGTGAAAACGTAGCGCCGCGTTTTGGTCGTGAACACGATTACCTGCGAGCCTCGCGTATGGCCGCCTACAAAACGCGCGGCAAATGGAGAGAACAGACCGCCCGATTCGTTGATCAGCAATAGCTCCCCCTTGTTCTGCTTCTCTTTCAGGAAGGATGCGATAGTGCTGTCGTGCAGGTGTTGGTATTCTTCTGCTGTGAGAATAAATTGTGCGGAAGGAAAGAGCGGCGCGTTTCCGGCGTGGTCAAAATGCGAATGCGTCAGGAACACGCGGCCGACCTGCGATGGCTGAATGCCTGCCATTTGCAGCAGATCTTTAGCGCTGCGATAGTGCCGCAGGCCGAATCTGCGTCGCTGCTGATCATCGGAAAATCCCGTATCGATGAGGGTATATTGGGGGGGATTGCCAGTTTCAACCAGGTAGAACAGCCAGTTAAGGCGCACAGTGCGCTGTTTGCTGAGGCTGTTAACGAGCGCTGCTCGGTAATCACTTTCGCCGTATTTTAGTGCGAGAATGCGATCGGCGCGCAGCGGGGGCAAATTGAGCAGCAGGATCATTGCCGCCGCTAGCCATGACCGGTTGAGCCAGCTTAATGTGCTGCGTCCTTTGCGCACCGGAAACCAAAGTGATGGTAATCCGCCATGGGCATATTGCCGGGAACATTCGCGCGCCTTTTGGAGCCGCGCGCATAGTCGGCAGTCCACCACCATGAGCCGCCGCGTACCGAGCGCATCGTGTAACCGGGGCAATGGTCAGCGCCGCCGCAGGGTCCCTTGGGATCCTTGCCCGAGCAGGCATCACCGCACTCTGCATAACTTTTCGCGTACCAGTCATTGACCCATTCGTGCACGTTGCCGGCCATATCGTAGAGACCATAAACTCCCGGTGGCCGCGATCCTACTTCCGCTGTGTGCATGTGCCATTCGGGCTCGATGCGCTTCGGAAAGCAGCCTTTGATTCCCTTTTTGCCTTCGCCAATCTGGATAATGGCGCGGGTACAGTCTGCGGGTTCGTTGCCCCAGGGATACAAGTTGCCATCCGGACCTCGTGCGGCCTTTTCCCATTCGGCTTCAGTCGGTAGCCGCTTACCGCGGAATTCGCAATATTCGCGCGCAGTAAACCAGCTGACGCCGGCCACGGGCTGTTTAGGCCTCTTGTAGCGCCAGCCGTAGCGCGCACCGATGTAATCGCAGGTTTTGTTCTTGAGACACTCGCGGCATTTTCCCGCGTTTAGGCACTCCTGGAAATCTGCATTCGTGACTTCATAGGTATCCATGTAGAAGGCGGAGATAAATATTTTCTGTGCCGGCTTTTCGTCCGGTAGATGGCTGTCAGAGCCTCGAATAAACGTACCTGCGGGAATACAGCGCATACCGGGAATCTCAGGACCGCAGCTATTGTTTGCTGCCGCACTATCCGAACACGCTGTGGGCACGCAGCTTAAAAGCGCTGCGATCACTACACAAAAATTCTTTCGTTTCGCTCGGCGGGAGAAATTGCTGTATCGTTGCATGCTCAGTCTCCTTGTTCCAGTACGCCTGCGGGTATAGCGGCGGGGATTTCAATTGTACTGAAATCTGCGCGCTCTTTGCTGACGACCCGGTGCATCTTGAAATAGTCCATGTAGTCATAATGTGGCAGCAGCAATTTCTTTTGATAATTGTAGGCGCCATGCACGACATAGTGCCAGAAGCCTTTGAAGCCCTTGCGGTGCGCTGGATGCCACGGGTATTCATGCACCGAGCGAAAGGTAATCGATGCTTCGTCGAAGGGAAGCGAAAGCACGTTCTTCTTGTAGTTTGAGTCGTTGGTGCTGTAATCCCAGAACTCTTCGGCGTTGCTCGGATAGTAAACCCGTATGGGCACGCCGAGCGCTCTGGCTGAGCGCGCAATGGCGCGCATCGATTTGTCTTTCAGCATATCGCCCGGCACAATGGCGATCCGGTTCTGCTGGTAGAGCAGCCGTATATAGCGGTAATGCTCTGCATGGCGCAGCCAGCCAAAATCCCCCTGTTTCTTATCAGGCGCTGCGCTGCGGCGGTAGTGTTTACCGAGCGACTCGTAATTGTTCCGGAAAACCTGCTGAATAAAGTCTAGATCATTGCGATCCCGGTAATATTTCGCCAGTATCTCCAGCGACTGCTTCTGGTTTTTCTTGCTAAAGCGGTCAAGAAACTGTGCGACTGTTTCGCTTTCGAGAACCAGCGCCCGAATAATGCGGTGGAGCGCATTTATGTTCACGTCAAAGTCAAACAGCCAGACAAACCGGCTTTTGGCCAGAGCAATGTACGAGTAGTTGGCGTCTGCCGCAACACCTGCATAGCCACCGCCCAGATTGCGGATGTAAGGGGCAAACATATAGTTCTGTGACTCGTTCGGAGTAAAATAGGTCACCGGATCCTTGCAGTGCGCAGGTGAGGTGTACTTCTCTTTGCAGATGGGCTTATTGAGTTCGTCAGTCTCGCCGAGGTTGTGCAGCAGCTTCAGCTGCGCTTCTGTGGGCGGCTGCGGGTCGGCAAGCGGGGCAGGGGGATTCGCGATCATCCACGGTGGAGCCGCCGTCGGCGGAACGTTTTCGGCCACGCAGCGGAATGCGGTCTCATTCCGGCTGGATATTGGCTGTACGGCGCTCGTTTGAGATGCCGGATGAAAAATCTTTTTGTCACGCAACCACTTGCTGCAGCCAAAAGCTCCGCTGCAGATACCCATGGGGTTCTGCGGCAAACAAATATTCTTCTTTACCTTGCCGTCTGTTACCGTACATTGCGATGCATCGCTGACATGCCAGTCATTGGTCCATTCGCCGTGCTCCGATGTGATGATAGCATTTAGGCTCGCAGCCAGGCTGAGCTCCGCCTCGGTCGGCAGACGCTTGCCCGTCCAGGCGCAGTACATCATGGCCGATTCAAACGGCAGACCCACTGCGGGCGCAGTCGCGGCGTTCACCGCAGCGTTCCTGCCTTTTTTATAGGAGTTAGTAACGCACTGGCCGTCAGCAACACAGCGCGCGTAATCGGCGTTGGTGACAAACTTGCGGTCGATAAAAACTGTATTGGGCGTGACACTGCTGCCGGGCATCAGTCTTGCCATAGTCGCCGCGAGCTGTTTCGCTTCGAGGCAAATGGTATCTGCCGCCGCCATAGAGCAGTCTAAGCGGTCATTTTTGGTGAAGGTAAACTGGCTACCCTCGGTAGCGTCAGGGGTGGGGAGCTTTCGCTTTTCTGTCGATGAACATTCCAGCAGGAAAAACGCAAGGCCGGAAAGGAGCGTGAACGCCGCGCGGCGGGCGAAAGATCGTAAAGACATTTCCGTCAGGGGAAAAGCCCGGTTCATGGGGTCAAATCATGTTGAACGGGCTCCTGATTTGGCGCGCAGAATCATCCATTATATGCTTGACCTGTATTAAAGATGTGACATAATGTCGCCGGCGCATCGCCCTGGATATCCATGAAAAACGGAGAGGCCAACCGATTGCTATTCGCTCCTGCCGGGGTGGCTTCGTGAAGCGGATTTTACGCAATAGCCACGCAGTCGTATCGCTCACCGGGTTAAGCAAAACCGTGCCGGCATATGAAATCGAAGAGCATTTTGCCGCGCTCACCGAAGCCGGGCAGTATAAGGCAATTGCTGATCTGACCGGCGTCGCGCACATTTCGAGTTCAATACTCGGGGTTCTTACCAGATTTGCGGAAGAGTGCCGTCGCCACCATGGCGAGCTGCGCCTGGTAGTGACCGAAGCGGGCGTTACCAACCTCTTGCAGGTCACAATGCTCGAAAAGGTCTTTGAAATCTATAACTCCCTCGAAGAAGCAGAGGAAGATTTTTGAAACTGAGGCAACTATGGCTGACAAAAAGAAAAAAGCTCCCGCAAAAGCTAAACCCGCTGCGGCAGTAAAGCAGGTTCCCGAGGGCTATTTTGGCGAATTCGGCGGACGCTTCGTCTCTGAGCTCTTGATACCCGCGCTCGATGAGCTGAGCGCCGCCTGGAAAAAATACAGCAATGACAAGAAATTCCAAAAGGAACTGGCTGCGCTCTACAACGACTACGCGGGCAGGCCTTCGCTTCTGAC
>CAYOZO010000127.1:0-9800 GCA_964408405.1 uncultured Turneriella sp. | reverse complement strand
TACAACAAGCTCGACATGACCGCAACGCTCTACACATGCATTAAAGAGCTCGCCGTCAACGGAGCTAAGGCCAATATCAAACGCATCCTTTTTGACGAAGTGAAAATCGACCTGGAGAACGAATCGGATTACCGCCGTGGTCTCGAGATTTTTCGCGAAAAGCTGACCGACAGGTTTATCAACGAATATGCGCAAAAAGCCAAAGACCGGGGACTTTACGTCGATATCAAGTTTGAATACGATGACAAAAGACTGACGGTAGAGGTGGTAAATAACAGCGCGCTCACAAAGCGCGAGGACGAACGGATTCGCGAAAAGTTTCGCGACGGTCTCAAATACGACAACATTGGCGAACTCTATATGGACATGCAGGACAATCAGGAAGGCGCGGGTATGGGTATTGCGCTTATTCTGATGATGCTGAAATCAGAGGGCATCGACCCGCATTTCTTCACGATCTACAGCGACTACCAGCATAAAACCAGCGCCAAGATTGTGTTTCCTATGGTCGCCAATTTCCAGAGCGAGCGCGCAGGTTTCAAAAAGTGACGAGTGACTTCTCATAGAGCCGGCGCTTTTGCCGCATGCTTCCTGCTTATTTCCGGTTGTTCCCATTACGGCGATTCTCTGGACCCTCTGCCTAATGAATATCTGAAGGCCGTAGAATCGCCCGGAGCAAAACAGTCGCCCGGAGAACTTGACGAAGTAATCGAGATCGGCAGCATTCAGGTTCTGAACGAAAAAGTTTTACCGCCGGAAGATTTTTTCGCGCCGCTCGTCAACAATCTGCACTATGTCACAACCCGTGACACAATCGCTGCCGAGCTGAATTTCAAAAGCGGCAGCAAGATCAGGCGTTGGGAGCTCTATGATGCCGAACGCTACATCCGTATGCTCGACCCCATCAAGCAGGCAAGAATTATCGCCTCTCCCAACAAAGAGACCGGCAAGACTGACATTACTGTACTCACCCAGGACAGGCTTTCAGCCTACGTGCGCGGCGGTGGCTCCGGCTCAGGCGGTTACAGTTCGTTTGGTATTCAGGCCGGTGAAACGAGCCTCTTCGGAAGACTCTACAATGTCGGAGTAAGCTACACACGCGAAAATTTCCGCGACTTCGTCGGATTCAGCGCCGGCAAACAGCGCATCGCCGGCACACGCTGGGAAATCTCAGGCAGTAGCGTCGATGGTTTCGTCGGATCAGCGCACAACTACACAGGCAAGAGTATTGGCATTTCCCATCCGTTTCTTATCGATGGCCAGCGGCACAGTTTCAGTCTCGGTGCAACCTACGTTCAGGGGATCAGCTACGAATACCTGGGTGGTGGCATCAGGCAGGGTTTGGATACAGCAACCGGTAAACCTTTTGACCTGATACAGCGGCAACGTGTTGAACGAATTTACGCCGAATACCTGTACGGCATCGGCAAGAAGACGCGCATCGAGTTCGGCCCCGGTTTTCTGCATTACATCAGTAAAGATTATTTTGTATATCCCGAAGACCAGTACACGGTGGGAGACACCAAAGAACGCGTCGTTTCAGACCGTTCGCGTAACTTTTACCAGTACGAACAGTTCTCCAGCCGCGCATTGACTTTTGCCGTCAACACCCGCTTTGGCGACTTTGTACCAATGGTGAACTTTCGCCGCTATCTTTTTACAGAAGACCAGTTCGAAGGCTTTCGCACCTCTGCCCGCATCACGTATGCCGACCCCGCGTTCGGGCTTGAAGACCACTACACCAAAACCGCTGCGGCTGTGACCTACAGCGACAACTACCGGCAAAAACGTTTCCGGCTCGAAGCAGGATTCGGCCGCACCGCGACGTTCTGGCGGCAGCGATACGAGATTCCGCGCGACGACGCCTGGAACCTGGATATACGTTTCTTCCATTTTCTGCGCTACGGTACGCTCGCCGCGCGGCAGTACATCTCTTCGGGTAACAACATGAGCATCGGCGCGCGCAACCAGATCGCGGGTGAGTTCACTCGCGGCTTTCTCTACGGCTCGGTGACGCCGAGCGCCGGCCTGCTTTCTTCGTTCGAGTACCGCTCGCCCGCCTGGAAGCTGCCGTATCTCCTGCTTGCTGGGGTAGCCTTCTTCGATTATGCCGGCGTGGGCAGAAATCTGCAAGACATCCAGTGGAATCCGATTATAGGGTTTGGGCTCAGGTCCATGCTTTACGAATTCGACAACAACGTGTTTCGTTTTGACATCGGTTACAACCTGAACGACCCGGAGTTCAGCCTGCTCAATTCACTGCAGTTCGGCATGAGCCACACATTCTGAAAGCATGCCAGCGCATCGCTATCCACTTGACGCAGCATAAGGCGAGGAACCATGCGTGTGTATGTTCTGGCTGCGTACGGCGCTGCTTTACCTCTTTGTGACGCTACTGCTGTGTGCCGGAGTTTGGCTGTTCTGGGGCGAAACCATCCTGGAAAGAGTTAAGCGCGATGAACGGCAGGTTCGAGGCATTGAGGCAAGCAGACGAGCAGAGTCCGTGAAAGAAAACGCTCCCGTTCGCCGAGCGGTGAAGACGGCGGACTCACAGACCAGAACGAATAAGGCTGCGACATCGGGCAAAGAGGCTTGGGATAAGGCAAGCGCGAGCCTTGCGATGCTGCTTCAGACCGCAGCAGACGACAACCGCCGGCTCTTGCTCGAAAGCATGACAGAGCACGACAGCCGCTATCGCGCGATTTTTTTTCGGCAGTCCCAAAGGGAATCGATCAGGCCAGCGGAACAAACACTGCCTAAATCAGTAGAACAGCGACTGCCCACGTCGGCAGAACGACAACTGATTAAGTCGGTGGAACAACGACTGCCTAAGTTGGCGGAACGACAACCTTCAGTGCGCCCGGCAAAATAGTAAAATCTGCCGGACACTCGCCAGGCATTTCACCGTCACAGTCGAGCAGAGCTCTCGCGTCAGCGCGGATGCTGACATGTTTTGCGCGGTGAACGGTAACTTTTTTTTTTTTTTTGTTTGTTTCGTTGCGGACTTTCTGCTTCTTTGCCACCATCTCCATCTTGCCCATGTCGCCGAGCATGACCACATCGAAAAATCCGTCGTCAACTTCAGCGTTGGGGGCAATCTTCATACCGCTGCCAAAATACTTGCCGATCGCAACGATAATACCGTTATATGTGCCGTCGAATCTCTGTTTCTTATCTATGGTGATTTCCAGGTTCTTGTTTTTGTAACCAATCAGCCCGCGCAGCGTCGCAAGCTGGTAAGACAAAAAAGCTCCCAGTCGCTTACCCTGGCGCTCCAGGATGTCCACAACCTCGCCACCGATGCCCACATCGGCGATGTTGATGAATACGCGCCTGGTTTTCTGCCCATTAATGCCAACGAACTCAACCAGCCCGGCATCGACTGTCCTGGTTTTTTTCGTCTGCAGAATCTGCAACGCAATAGCCGAAGCACGGGGGATGCCCAGCGTCTTGGCATAGTCGCTACCTGAACCTGCGGGCAAGATGCCCAGCGCCGGCGCCTGCTTCAGCGGTTTGAGCGCCTTGCCTTTCTCGTCAAAGAATCCGGCAGCGACCTCGCTGATGGTACCGTCGCCGCCCACTGCCACCACGAGTTCCGCGCCGGCATTGACTGCTTCGCGCGCAAGCTCGGTTGCGTGGAGTTTACGCTCAGTGAAGAGAATTTTCGCGTTGCCGTAGATGCTCTCGATTTCGGAAAGCAGCTCTTTGAGCTGCTTTTCCGACTTGCCGCCGCCAGCCTGCGGATTCACAATAAAGACCGCAGGCTCAGAACGCTGCTTCCGGCGGGCCATCAGGGAGTATTTTCCGATGGAGCAGGTTCTGCCACAGGAGCCGCCTGCGCGGCATCCAGCGCACGCCGCGCTGCATCAACAAACTGCGAGGTACCATCGGCGACGATTTTCTCGAGCTCTTTTTGTCCGGCAGCCTTCTTTGCTGCGTCTGAGTCAAAATACTTGCGCATTGCAGTCTCAAGCTCAATGCCCTGACCAATAGCGGCCGGATCATAACTCACCTGGGTCAACTGTGCCCACTTTCCATCTGCCCACTTCACCGCATCGGGAGCACCGCTCCAGTTTTCGTAAATTTTGTAGCCAAATCGCACTTTAACCCAGTCACCTTTCTCGTCTGCAACAAAGCCAACTTGCCCTGCGGGCACAGTCGCAACCTTCTTTCCCGAAGCCTGGTTAATATTGAAGACCTCGAGCGGCCCCATTGTGACAAATGCTTTGCCTTCGATGTTTGCTGAATCAACGAAGCCCTGCTTGCCGGTAGTGCGTTCGATCTTTGACCAGCTCTTGGCTTTTTTCGGATCTTTCGCATCGGGTGCATTTACGGTATCGAGTACAGTCACCATTTCACCCCGGTTCAACCATTCAGAAGCTTTCTTTGCATCGATCGTATCAAACAGACCGATCTGGTATACGGCGAACGCTATGCGCGCCTGCGCCTTCGGAGCTTCTTCGGGGGATTTTTTCTTGCCACAGGCAATTGCCGCGAGCAGGATAATTGCAGATAAAGATATTGTTAGTTTGTTTTTCATTACCATAGTTGGCAACGCGATGTGCGTTTAGACAATCCGTCAATAAAGAAAATCAGGATTTCTGGGCGGTAGGCGCCTGCAATTTTGCGCAGCGCGCAATGCGTCAGTTCACGGGAAGTACCGGTGGAAAGCGGAGACCAGCGAAAAACAGCAGAAGGCAAATACCCAGGAAAATCAGGTAAAGATAAAGCACCCACAATGCAGTACGCGGTGAAAAGATGAGCGCATCTAAGCTTTCGACTGCTGCATAACGCTTGATGGCAGGATGAACCACGAGAAAGTACGAAGCAAGCGCAATGGCAGCGCCAGCTATAACGTCGGCAATGAAGTGCTGCTTGAGAGTTGTGGTGGAAACGGCTATGAATACCGTTCCCAGGATACCCCAAAAGCCGACGCGCGGCGAAAGTTTCATGCAGCTCGCAGTCGCAAAGACCGCATTGGCAACGTGCAGGCTGGGAAAACAGTTCACCGGCTTGTCGAGCACATAATTGAAAGCCACGCCCCAGTAAAAGAGGGATTCCTGAGTCGGTATGCCCGGTCGTGGCATTCGAACCGGCATGAATACAAAAAAGGGTAATGCCACAATGCTGCAGAGCAGAAAGCCTGCGATCATGCGAAAGAAGATCGCGCGGTGTCTGATCGTGAACACTGGCAGGAAGATGAAGACATATATGAGAGCGTAGCCCAAAATCGTCCAGGGTACAAAGGGGATCGCATTATCGAGACTGGTCGCAAGGCTCATGCCCGGGCGATCGCCGTAGAGGATATTGGGCACCGTGTAGATCGGCATGCCTACTGCCATGGTCAGCACTCCGAGAATTATATTCTGCCCAAGCAGCGGCAGACGCCGAAAACCCTCTAGCATTGAGCGTGAATGAGCTGGCACTGCTTACAGTCTGTAAACCAAAAAGTTGACAAGCATGTCAGCTGCTCGGGAAAGAGTGTGTCGTATTTTTGCACAACAGTGCGTCACACTTAAACAAACATCGTAAATCCGGAGTCTCCCATGAAAAATTCGATCATGAAATTCTTGCTGCTGTCCGTATTTTCTACAGTTCTGCTCGCCGAAAGCGAAACAGAAAAACTGCAGATCATCGACGTAAAGAAGGGCGATACTCTTTCTAAGATCTCAAAGAAATATCTCGAAGATCCCAGCCAGTGGCCGGCCCTTCTCAAGTACAATAAGATCTCCAACCCCAACCTCATACGACCAGGCATGAAGCTAAAAGTACCGGCGAGCCTCGGCAAGAAGCCTGCGGCGGTTGTTGTCTTTAAGTCAGGCCAGGCACAATACGCGCGCGCAGAGGAAAGTAGCTGGAAAGAAGTCTTCATTAAACTCGGGCTATTTCCTGACGACCAGGTAAGAACCGGCGCAGCCTCAACGGTACACCTGCAGCTGAGGAACCAGACCATCCTCAAAATGCAGCCGCAGAGCCACCTGATAGTGGATAAAGTCGATAAGAATTCCCGGGATGCAGTCTTCACCCTGCAGGAGGGGAACCTGCATGCAAACGTTCAGAATATGCGCCAGACCGGCGGACGCCTGATGGTACGCACGCCCTCCGCCGTAGCGGCTGTACGCGGCACGGTTTTCGAACTCCTGGCATCGGCGCAGAGCAGCGGCCTCGCATGCACCGAGGGACAGGTCGATGTCTCAGCACAAAGTGTCACGGTTGAAGTACCTGCCGGCATGGGCACTTTTGTCGAAAAAGGCAAAGCCCCCATGAAGCCTTTCAGGCTGCCCCCTCCACCGGAAATCAGTGTTGCCGAGCCATAACCTTTCGCAGGGGTAGGTTTAAACCTACCCCTGCGAACGGCATTCAAGGCTCGGTTAACCATTTGGTTAATTTTTTGGGCAACGAGCCCGCCGCAGCTTATTTTGTAACTTATGAACATAGCTGCGTTTTCGATCAAGCGCCCGATTTTTGTGGCGAGCCTTGTCATTCTCATGCTCTCGACAGGCTGGGTATCGCTCAAGCGAATCGGCGTTGACCTCTTTCCTGATGTAAATATCCCCTTCATCACGATTACCACCACCTATCGCGGCGCAGGTCCTGAAGAGATTGAGACTCTGGTATCGAAAAAAATCGAAGAAGAAGTCGCATCGATTTCGGGCCTGAAACGGGTGAGCTCCGACAACATGGAGGGAGTGTCAATCGTCATGTGCGAGTTCTACCTTGGACAGGACATCAAAGATGCCGAGCAACAGGTCCGCAATAAACTTGGTAAGGTGCGCCGCGAACTGCCTGAGGGCATCGACGAGCCGCTCATCCAGCGCTTTGATCCTGCCGACCAGCCGATCGTTCGCCTTTCGATAGCTGCCAACATGCCGCCGGCAAAGCTCTTCGACTATGTCGAGCAGCGCATCAAGCCGCGCTTTGAGCAGGTGCCCAACGTCGGCGCCGTGCGCATCTCCGGCGGGCAAAAGCGCGAAATTCAGGTGGAGGTTGACCGTAACCTGCTTAATGCCAACCAGATGACAATGACCTGGATCGCCAACAATCTGCGCTCCTATGGCGCAAACGTTCCCGTCGGCAAAAAAGAAAGCGGAGACAAGGAAATCGCCTTCCGTACCCTGGGCCGTTTCGAAACGCTGCGCCAGATTGAAAATACGGTAGTATCCTTCGGCGGCGATGCGGGCAGCGCACTGCTGCTCAAGCGCCTGGCAAAGGTGAGCGATGGTCTCGAAGATCCGAAATCCGTAGCATCGCTTTACCTGCCCGTGGACGACGACCCTTACGACCTGAATGGCAAGGCAATCGACCAGACTAAACTCGCGCGTGAACGTAAGCCCGCGCTCTTGCTCGACGTGTACAAACAATCCAACGCCAATACGGTAGCGGTGGCGGATGCGGCGCTGAAACTGGTCGAAAAGATAAACGACGACCTGCGACCGCCGGCGATCAAGACGCTCAATGAAATTAAGGCAATGATCCGCAAGGGCGAAAAGGCCGACAAGCTCGCTCCGCTATTTACCAAAATCGCTGAAGATGAGCTCGCGGTGAAAAATCCCTCTGTCAGCGCCAAATTGAAAAACCTGCAGGAGCAGGTAAGCAAGGCTCCTAAATCGCAGGAAACTCTCGAAGCTCTGCGCGACCTTAAAGGTGAGCTGAAGCGCGTAAGCGCTGCGCCAGAAATTGCGCTCATCCGCGACACCGCGCGCTGGATCAAGATCAACGTCGATGACGTGCGTGAATCCATCATCATCGGTGTGCTGCTTGCCGTTCTCGTGGTGTACCTCTTTCTCGGCAACAGCCGCTCGACTATCATTACCGGCCTTGCGCTGCCAAACTCGCTTTTGGGCGCCTTCATACTGATGCTGGCGATGGGCTTCACGATTAACGTCATCACGCTGCTTGCGCTTTCTCTTTCGGTTGGGCTTTTGGTCGATGATGCGATCGTGGTACGCGAGAACATCTTCCGTAAGATGGAAGAAGGCGAGCACCCGGTGAAGGCTGCCGAGACGGGCACGCAGGAAGTTCTGCTTGCGGTTATCGCAACAACTGCGACAGTGATCGCGGTATTCCTGCCAGTAGGATTTCTCTCTGGTATGGTCGGACAGTTCTTGCGGCAGCTCGGTTTGACTGTGGTATTCGCGATGCTCATTTCCCTCTTTGATGCGATTACCGTTGCGCCAATGCTTTCAGCCTATTTCGGCGGGCATGCACACGATAAGCCCAACTGGCTGATACGCAAATTCAACAGGTTTCAGGACTGGCTCGAGGCATTGTACTCTGCGGTGATGAAATTCACGTTGCGTCGGCCGCTGGTCACGATAGGAATCTCGGTGGCGGTGATGCTCGGCAACTGCGCCTCTTGCGGTACAGTGAAGAAAACTTTTTTGCCACCGAATACGCAGCCTGAATTTCTGGTAAACTTCGAAATGCCGCCCGGAACCAGTCTCGAGGGTTCGCGCAGAATGGCCGAAGAGATCGAAATGCGGCTACGCACACTGCCCGAAGTCCATCTGATCGCAGCGGTGGCCGGTTCGTATTCGGGTCTGGCGAACAAGGGTGAGCTGGGCGTCGTGCTCGTCGACCGCAAGTGGCGCAAGCGCGAAACCTGGCAGCTGAAAGAGGTGGCACGCGAAATGCTCAAGGACCTCTCTTACGCCAAAGTTTCAGTAAACGATTACAGCGCCGTAGGCGGTGGTGTGCAGTACCCCCTGAATCTTAACGTCAGCGGCGAAAACCTGGAAGAGCTCGATAAGTACTCTCAGGTCGTCATGGCAGAGCTGAAAAATATTAAGGATCTGAGCGACATCTCGGCCGATTTCCAGACGGGCAAGCCTGAGTTTCAGGTAATACTCGATCCGGATAAAATGCAGCAGGTAGGCGTCGGCCCCGCCGCCGCCGGTAACGAACTGCGCCTGCACGTAGCCGGGGGCGTTGTCGGCAAGTTCTACGAGAACGGACTGGAGTACGATATTCGTATGCGCCTGAAAGAAAACCAGCGCGATCTGAAGACCGCTTTCAACCAGAGTTTTGTTCCGAACCTGAGCCAGCCATCGCGCGCAATTCCGCTGTCGATTCTGGGCAAGGGCGAGGTGCGCTCGGGACCATCGAATATTTCACGGCAAGACCGCTCGCGCGTAATCAAAATACACGCGAACCTGGCGCCGGGTGGCGCTATCGGTAACGCGGTCGATGAAGCCAAGAAACTGCTGGAAACGAAAATTAAACCACCACCGGGCATCCGGTATATTTTCTGGGGACAGGCCGAAGACCTCAAGGAACTGATGGAGAATATTATCCTCGCTTTCGGGCTGGCTCTGCTCTTCATCTACCTCGTTCTGGCATCGCTTTACGAATCGTTCATCACGCCAATCACGATCATCACGGCGATTCCGCCTGCGATTTCGGGCGCGTTCGTTTCACTCGCAATTTTCCGCGAGCAGCTCAACATCTTTAGTATGATCGGATTGATTATGCTCATGGGTCTTGTGACGAAGAACTCTATTCTGCTCGTAGACTACGTGCTGCAAAGGGTGCGCCGAGGCATGGCTCTGGGCGATGCCATCTTTGAAGCAGGCAAGGCCCGTCTGCGACCGATTCTTATGACGTCGTTTGCGATGATCGCGGGAACCCTGCCGCTTGCTCTGGGCCTCGGTGAAGCTGCCAAACAGCGCACAGCGATGGGTATTGCCATTATCGGCGGTCTGGTGATTTCAACCATAATGACGCTGGTCTTCGTACCCGCGATCTTTGGCTATATAGATCGCCTGCGCGAAGGGATTGAGAAGCGCTTCAGGCCCGACTAT
>CAYOZO010000126.1:7513-9950 GCA_964408405.1 uncultured Turneriella sp. | reverse complement strand
AGCTGCGCTCGGTTTCAACATCCTGCTTTATGGCTGTTTTTCAACAGCCTGCTAGCGGCTTGTGTCGATAACCAGCGCTTCATAACCGCCGAGCTCGCCGGAAATTTCGGTGCGTCCCGCGTTGGAGAGGAGCACCTTGCCGGAGACCTGAGTTAAGTGCACAGGTCGTGCCGCAAAGTTGAGGTAGATTTCGCTGCGCAGCTTCAGATTCTGATGACTGCTTTGACGGGCAAATGGTCTGATGCGACCTTTGTGAGGGAATTTTTTACCACTTCGTAGTGTATCCGCTCGCACTTATCGTTATGAAAAATCTTGTCCAGATTCCAGATCGGCGCGAAAGAAGGCCAGGTTTTGTACCGTCGTTTTGCGTCGCCCGCGGTATTCTCAAAACCGGCGGAGCTTAGAAGCAGATCGAGGTAGCGCGTCCGTTCGTTACTGTCGCCGAGCATCAGAACCGGATGCATGCGGTGTGAATGGAGAAAATCTGACGAGAGAATTTTTTTCAGCTGGAAGTGCCGTTCAATGCGAGAAAGTCCCAGGTGAAAATTCATGATGACCAGCGGCCCGCCTGGAGTTTCGATGATGTCGCTGAGGCAGCCCCGCCTTTTCTTGATACCCCAGGTGAGATCAAGATTTTCACCATGGGCAAATGGCCAGCGAGACAGTGTCGCATTGCCATAGCTGCCTACCTTGAGTTTTACGTTCGATCCCAGGCGGTAGTGAAAGCCGAGCTTTTCGCCCAGTACTTCGGCCAGGTTCAGGTGCCGGCTACGAGGTACTCCGTTATCAACTTCCTGCAGCGCGATGATGTCGGCTCTTTCCGCCGCGCAGACCCGCGCAATGCGCTCGAGGTCGAACTTGCGGTCGTTACCGATTGCCTTGTGGATGTTGTATGTGAGGACGGTAATCAGCAGATAGGTAACCTTTAACACGGGCAGGGGTAAATTTGCAATCGCCGCGTAACTGAAAATTCATTCCACTGTTAGTCGTGCAGTCGTTGGAGATGTTTATTTTTTGCAGGTAATTGTCGGCAAGCTGGATGGCAAATAGGTGCTGGTGTGTTGATGTTGTATCGGACTACCTTATCCAGCTGGCAACGACCTTGCCGCTGAGCGAGAAGAAATCCAGCAGTAGCTGTTGCCCGCGCTCTGCGATTGCCTGCCAGTCATTGCCTGCGGTTGCCATTTCTGCGGCGGACCTGGTACTCGCTCTCCGCTTGCGGTCGAGTTCAATCAGTTCTTCGATGCTGCGCCCCGACTTGATCGATTCGACCACCTCAACCATGCGCGCCATGTCGGGTTGCTGCTTCAAGAGCTCAATCGGCACGCGCACGAAAACTCCCGTCGCTTCGCAGAAAGTCACATCATCTTTATAGATGCGCGCAGCGACCATCGCGCGCCGCGTTTCGAGGCGTTCAATTTTCGCTTCACACATGTACGTGCCGTTCAGCGGTACCGATTTGCGGTAGCGCACGCTGAGGTTGGCCGCCAACACGGGCAGGCCATGGTACCAGCAGGCGCTCCCCATTGTCTCATCGAGAATCGTGGCGAGAAAGCCGCCGTGTGCGTGGGCCTTGGGCCCTTCGGCGCCGGGCCGGGGAGTGAACTCGGTGCTGAAACCTTTGTCAGAGTGCACGGCCATGCGCACCTGCGCGAGAGACTTGTTCGAAAGAAAGGTGGAGCTCCAGTGATCGGGAATGTGCGTTCGTGTGTTGTTTAATGAAGCGTCACTCACGCGGCATTGTAGCAAATGCTACAGGGTCGTAAAGCGGAATCAGGTTCTCGTCGCTCAAAAAAATTCTGTCGCAGCGTGAATCTGTAAACAAGTGTTTCGTTATTTGTCGAGGTTTTTTGGCGCGACCATTCTCAAGAAGGCGATCTGATAATAACAAAAAAGCGTGAAGAGGACTCTTGCATGAAAAAAATCGTTTTAGCGCTTGTTGCGCTTGGGTTTAGTGGCGCTGCCCACCCCGCCGTGACCACCATCTACGTGCACGGCTTCCATTTTTCGATCCAGAAAACAGAAACGGCGAAGACCTGCCAGGGTCAGACGACCTGCACCAGCTATTGGGGTGCGCAGGATAACTCGAGCCCCGTCATACACACAGGCTACGACGGCCGTTTTAACCCGACCGTTGCCGGGGCAGAACGCGGTTCAACCCGCCTGCTGGAAAATCTGAACAAGTACTGCCGCCGTGACCGAGGACAATCGTGCCGCATCGTCAACCACTCGATGGGTGGCCTGGTGTCAGGCTTTGTACTTGCCAACTACAATCGTAACAACATCTACAATGTGCTCTATGTCACAGCTCTTGTATCTGCGGAAGGCGGTTCAGAGCTGGCAAACATTGGCAACCCCATTCTGCGCACATTGAATATTGTGACGCTGGGCCTTTCGGATTTCTTTCAATCGGAAGAGCGTCGTGTAGGGAAAGAGT
>CAYOZO010000126.1:6131-7503 GCA_964408405.1 uncultured Turneriella sp. | reverse complement strand
CGCTGCGCGCGCGGCCTATGACCATAACCTGACCAACGGCACACCATTTTACCATCTCGCTGGCAACACGCCTGAGTGGTACGTCAATTGGATCTTCCCCGGCAGCCACGATACTGTACTCGCGATGCACTCGACCTGCAGCTATCGTAATGTGGTGAGCTTCACCCGTTGTGGCGGACAATCGGTAACCACAGGCATTTGGCCGTTCCGCACGACCAAGACTTATGCGGCGCACTCAAACCACTACCCACACCCGCGCCACAGCACAAGCGGCGTGGCCGTGAAGCATCTCGACTGCCCGAATCGGACAGAGCTCGTCAAAGCTAACCCATTCTAGTTTCAGGCCTGCCCTCCTAAAGAGGGGTGGCCGACCTGCCCTGAGCATGGTCGAAGGGAGGCCGGGGTGGTTCGCCTCGGCTTATTAACTACCAAGACTGATTGATTCCATCGTGAAAAACAAGCGACTACTAGCAGGCGTTGGTGCCACTCTGGCACTGATTATCATCTTCTTTGCCTACCGCTCCTGTGCCGGTAACACTGCAGATAAGAGAGCACAAGCTGATCAGCAACGCATGCGTATGCGCAGCTTTGATGACCCGACTCAGGAGCTCGCGACTCTCGCCAAAAATGCAGACGTGCCTTTCAGCAAGGTGCTTTCCGACTTTCGCGAGTGGGCGCAGTACCCACCCGATTCGCGGCCGCTGACCGCGCTCGACATCGACCAGCTACATTTTGAAAAAATCGAGCTTCCCCTGATGCCAATGCCAATCGTCGAAGAAGGTAAGCCCAAAGAGCCTGTGCACTCGTGCGTGCTGCAGGCCGAGTCTCACACCGCGTACGAAGACCTGGTGCACGAGACCAAGTTGCGCTGCCAAAACCTGGCCAATGGCAAGGCGGTCATGCCCGACGTGCGCGCTGTGAAACTCACGCGCACGGCGGCTTCGGCGACGTTTGGCGTTGCGCCACCCGACGTGCAGAAGAGCGATAATCCGCCGCATGTCACATTTTTGTTCAAGCCGCGCCAGCAGGACTGGGGAGATATGGAACTCACGGTTGACTTCGCGCTACCGAATGAAAACTCCCCCCACATACACCAGCTGAAGACACACTTCTTTTCTTCACCACAGGCGCCTGCGAAATTTACCGGCAAGTTTCAGGAGCGCCTCGACAAGGGCTCGCTGATCATTCAGGCGGAGCTGCAGGTTCGGCTAGCGGGTAACTACCGCCTTGAGGCCAACCTGCTCGCTGCCGATGGAACTCCCGTTGCGCACGCGCGCAGTGAATCGCGACTCGGTGGCGGTACACAATGGGTGGAGTCCTTGTTTTTCGGTAAGGTTTTGCGCGACAGCAGACAGCCTGGTCCTTACAAGCT
>CAYOZO010000126.1:0-6114 GCA_964408405.1 uncultured Turneriella sp. | reverse complement strand
CAGCAGATGAATCTGCCGATTAGCCCCGAACAGTTATTGTTGCCTCCGGAACAGGTCGAAAAGATCCTTGCGAGTACTGAACAGACCGAGCCGATCAAGCGCGCAATCATCCCCTGGATCGGTGAGTACCGTACCGAAGCCTACCAGCTCAGCCAGTTTTCTGATGCTGAGTGGGATTCAGAATTCAAACGCGAGCGTATTGCCGAGCTGGAAAAGCTCGCTGCCGCCGAATGAAAGTTCTGCGCTCGGCTATGCTGGGTCTGATTCTATATGCGTTACCTGCGAATATCCTGCCGCAGGTGGATGGTTCCAATACCGAAGTTTCTGCTCAAGTGCGCCTCAAAGACTATCTGGCGGCATCAGAGTTTCCACCGGGGATACAGGTTGTGCGACCGGGCGATGCGGCTTTGGCCGATTTGCCGACGATTCCCGGCGATGCGCGGCAGGCCGCGCAGGTTGTGCGCTTTTTGGGCGAACAGGTGCGTGCCGGGTCGCTCGAGGTTGTTGCACTCCTGCGCGTGGAGCTTCCTGGCGAATACAGCTTTCGCACAGACCTCAAGGACATGGATGGCAATGCGTTGCGGGTGATGGTCAATACAAAACTCAACAAGGGCGAGCAAAAGGTGAAGTTTGTGTTCTTTGGTCGTGCGATTCGGCGCAACCTGCGCGCGGGCATCTTCACGCTGCCGGGTATCGTCGGCGAGAAACTGCCTGATGACGGGGGGCTCTCCGGGCGACTAGAGTACTATCCAGGTGAATTTCGCACACAGCCGCACCACATAGCACAATTCAGTGACAAGGTCTGGGATTCGCCGCAAAAGCGCGCGCGTATTCGCGCTCTCGAACGCGAGATTGCCGAAGAGCGCCGCAAAAAGCAGCGCTAAA
Source organism: uncultured Turneriella sp. (assembly GCA_964408405.1). Lineage (GTDB taxonomy): Bacteria > Spirochaetota > Leptospiria > Turneriellales > Turneriellaceae > Turneriella. The sequence continues at coordinate 5,229 of CAYOZO010000126.1, read as the reverse complement.
GATCCTGTGCGCCAACTCATGCGAAAAATCGCTCCGGCAAGTTGGCGCACAGGCTCTAAATTTTCATTTGCCGTAGATTTGCCCGGCGAGGACGAAAATAAATATGCTGATGGCAATCCCCAGTGATGCGAGCATCACGTCTTTGCCCACCTGGCGCAGCGTATGCAGGTACGGCTTTTCGCGCCGCGTGACCCGGTGCAGAATAATTTCGCGGCCGGCCAGAAGTCCCAGGAATACCCAGGTCGTTGACATCGGCATCTTACTCCATTGCTGGAAGACCAAAAGTACTGAGGCATAGACGAGATCGACAATCGTCGCTGCCTTGGGCGATTGAATGTCAGTCTTTTCGCTCACCACTTCCTGAATAGTTCCGCCGTTTGTCCGTACGATAATCACAAGCGCCAGCGAGATGAGTCCAAGCGCTGAGGCGAGCTCCCATGCGTTGAGCTTGCGCGGCAGGAAAACCGCGATATTAGCTGTATCCTGCAATAACCAGGCCACCCAGAGGTACAGGGTGGATATCCACTGCAGGCCGCCCCAGAAGCGCTTTTGCTTTTTAGAAGGTTCTTTGTCCTTCTTGTATGCCTTCGCATCGATCTGCGAGAGCGCTCCCCACACGAGCAGTCCTGAAAAAAAGGCGATCCCGTAGCCGAGAAAAGACTTCATGAGCATCTTCTCGACGTTCTGTGCGCCGAAGAGCCCCAGAATGAGGAACGTCGTAGATACCGGAGCCTTGAGCCGCGTGATGACAACCAAGACAATGGGAGCAAGCAGCTGGATGAGGTTGAGCGACTGCGGTTCGGCAAAGCTATCGAGCCGGTGAAAATGAATCTCGCGCTCGTGTAATTGCCATGCGTAGGTATGCACTACGACCAGCGTACCGGCAAGAAATACCACCTTGGGAAACCAGTGCAGCTTTGCCTTGCTTTCTATAAATGTACCGACCGTTTGGATCGCATCGTTGCCCGCAACCGAAAAGGCAGCCACCGCAAATGCGGCCCAACCCAGCCAGTACGAGGGAGCTCCCATCAGGTATGCGCCTGTCATGAGCAGCGCAATAGCGCCCGTACCCCCAAAAAAGCGCCATTGGTCGGCGGAACTTGGGTGGCGGTAATCGACTGTGCTCTTGTTGGACATTCTAACTCCTGTGTGTATTTGAAATAGCCCGCGAGAAGGATTTCTCTGCCGCCGCAGCATCGTCGTGTATTTCAAAGAACTGGTTGAGTCGGGTGAGTTGAAAGACCTTCTGGACGGGAGCTGATGGGGCCGCCAGCTTCAGGTCGCCGCCCTTTTCGCGCAGGGGCTTCAGCATCGACAAGAACACGCCAATACCTGTTGAGTCGATGTAAGAGACCTGCTCAAGATTCATGATTACCCGCACGTCGCCCGCGGCGACCAGCTGCTTGAGCGCCTCTTTCAGCTGGTTTGTGTTAAAAAGGTCGAGCTCGCCTTCCAGATCAAGAACAGTTGCCCGGCCATATGCACGCTGGTTTATCCGCATCGCAACTCCCTGGTAGGTACCAAAAGGCCCCACTGGGTGCAGACAGGGGACTGGTTCAGAGTGTCAATAATTAGTTGATTGCCGAAATGACAAATTAGAATCAGCCATGCGCAGTCCTATTGTGATGCTGCTGGTGGTCTTTGCCATCTCGCAGGGCCTTTCTTCATGGGAGCGCAAGCTCAACCGGGACGGCATCGTCGTCGATGTCCGCTCAGTGCCCGGTTCTGATTTCAAGGAGTTCAAAGCACGTATGCGGGTGAAATCCACCCTGGAGAGAGCCACCGAAGTCATGCGCGATATACCCGGTTACGCGCGCTGGATGAAGGACTGCAAAGAGGCGCGCGAAGTGCAGAAAATCTCTGCTTCCAGCGGCATTGTCTATTCGCTGCAGGCGACGCCCTGGCCGATTGCGGAGCGCGAAGCAGTCGTGCGCTACTTGACGCAGTGCAGCTTTTTATGGCGTCAGTTAATGAGTAGCCATGAAAACGCCACTTCGCACCGACGCCAACGGAATACCTCACCTCGACGCTGCTGATCCCAAAGAGTTCTTCTACCAACTTGGCGTTGCGCAGGCCACGCAGCGCAGCGTGCAGATGCTGCTGATGCGGATTCTGGGCGAGGGCCGTGGCTCTGAGCTGCTCGAGAGTAACGAGACGATGCTCGGCATCGACAAGTTCTTTCGCCGTATGAATTGGACGCGCGGGCTCAATGCCGAGGTGCACAAGCTGAGCGGCGCCGAACTGGCGCTGCTCAATGCCTACTGCGACGGTATCAACTCTGTGCTCACGGCAAAGCTGCCGTGGGAGGCAAAACTGCTCGGCCTGAATTTTGAAAAGTGGCTGCCCGAGCATTCGATTCTCATCGCGCGTATGATGGGCTACCTCACGCTGTCGCAGTCGCAGGCCGAAGTGGAAAAGCTCTTCATCGAGCTCGTGCAGGCGGGGGCTGACAAAGAGCGCCTTACGGAGCTATTTCCCGGCCTGCTCGCCCATGCGGACCTTTCCTTAATTAAGGAAATTGACTTAGAACACAGGATCACTCCCCCTGAATACCTGTGGCAGCTCGGCCTGCCGCGCATGATGGCCTCGAACAACTGGGTGATTGCCGGCAGCCGCACGCAATCGAAGAAACCAATTCTCTCGAACGACCCGCACCTCGAGGGCAACAGGTTGCCGAATGTGTGGCATGAGTTTACCTGGCGTTGCGGCGAGCGCAGCGGCGCAGGCGCCGGAGTTCCGGGCCTGCCGGGCATGATGGTCGGCCGCAATGATTCAGTTGCGTGGGGAGCCACGTACACGTTCATGGATTCCGTTGACTCATGGATCGAGAAATGCCGAGATGGAAAATTTCTCGACCACGACAAAAAATGGAAATCGTTTGAACTCCGCCGCGAGGTGATCAAGCGGAAGAAGAAGCCCGAAGCAGAAGTGGTGTTCTATGAAAACAAGCGCGGCACGCTCGAGGGCGATGCCTCGGGCAGTGCAGAGAAGCTGATGCTCACGACTGCATGGTCGGGTGCGCAGACCGGTGCTGCGTCGATTCGCGGCGCGCTTGCGATGCCGTTTGTGAAATCGGTTAAAGAGGGCATGCAGATTCTCGGCAACCTCGAGGTCTCGTTCAGCTGGGTGCTTGCCGATAATGCCGGCAACATCGGTTACCAGATGTCGGGGCTGATGCCCAAGCGGCGCAATGGCTGGAAAGGTTTTGTACCCGTGCCCGCATGGAAAAGAAACTTCGATTGGCAGGGCTTTGTGAAACCCACCGAGCTGCCGCGCCGCTATAATCCGAAAGAAGGTTTCATTGTCACGGCAAACAATGACCTCAACAGCTGGGGCAAGCAGAAGCCAATCAACATGCCGATGGGTAACTACCGGGCACGCCGCATCGCACAGCTGCTCACGGCGTCGAAGAAACACACGGTCGCCGGCGTGCAGAAGATGCACTACGACACGCACTCACTGCAGGCCGAGGAGTTCATGAAGATCCTGAAGCCGATGCTGGGTAGCTCTGCAGCCGAGCAAGCGCTCGCCGCCTGGGATATGCAGTACACGCCCGAGAGCCTCGGCGCGGGTATTTTCGAAGCCTGGTACCGCGCGCTGTACAGTGAGGTGTTTGGCAGCAAAGGTAGGGATGCGGCGGAGTTCATGTGGAAAGAGGGCGGCATCTTCATCGACTTCTACCAGAACTTCGACAGAATCTTGCTCGCGAAGAAATCAGCCTGGTTCAATAATCGGACGCGTGAAGAGATCTACCGCGCCGCGTTGGAGCGCGTGAAGAAATTCAAGCCCCAACCCTGGGGCAAGACCAACCGCTTCGTTCTGAAGCATCTACTCTTCGGCGGCAAGTTTCCGAAGTTCATGGGTTTCGACCACGGCCCGATACCGATTCGCGGCGGCCGCGCGACTGTGCACCAGGGGCAGATCTACCGCTCTGCGGGGCGCGACACTTCGTTCGTGCCGAGTTATCGCTTTGTCACCGACTTCGGTGAACGCCTGCTGCACTCGAACCTGCTCGGGGGGCCGTCTGATCGTAGGTTCGGCAAGTTCTACAAGAACGAGGTGCAGAATTGGCTGAATGGTAAATACAAGGAGATGAAACTCTGAATTCGGCTTAATGCCAAATTCAGGAGCATCTTTCAAACTCCCCCTTCTCCACATGGTGGAGAAGGGGGTTGGGGGGATGAGGCGTGACTTACCCGCCCTTACCAAAAAACATTCGCACGCCCATGATGACCAGGAACACGGCAAATATACGCCGCATTGTCATTTCGGGTAACGCCAGCGCGACAGCAGCCAGCCGATGAACCGAATTTCGAGGGTGCGGTCAAATCGTCGTTGACCGGACATAACCATCATGCTACCATCGACCATGCTCGGTCTTGCTCGCTATGTCTTGGTGCCGTTAGTAGTTTGGGTTGCAGCCTGCAACAACTACAACCTGCGCGACCAATTGGAAAATCCCGGGAAGTTCATCAACGAACGCTTCAATGACCGGCTCTTTGTATTTGTAACCTCGCAGATGACCGCGGGAGATATGTTTGCGCTGAACGCCGGTTCGTGCAGCGGTACGGGTATCGGTAAAGCAGACTGCGTGTGCCAGGCGATGGCGGCGCAGAATGGGTGGCGTATGTCATCGTCGAGTCGCTTCATCGCCTGGCTCAGTACCTCGGTTGATGCAGCAAAGTGCCGTATGTTAGGCCAGAATGGTACAGGTTGTACGCCGACCGGCTCGTTTATTTGGTATAATACGAATTACCAGCCGGTATTTACGAGTTTTGATAATAACAATACCGGATTGCTGGGCTCTTCTCTGGCCTTACCTGCGGCAATTAATCATACTGAGGGTGGTATTGCCATCCCTTCGGGTGTAAGCAATAATGTTTGGACTGGTACTAATGCGGGTGGCACAGTAACGTCCGGCGCTACATGTTCGGACTGGCAGAGCTTCGCCAATTCGCAGGCTGGGCGGGCAGGTACAGCTGAGTCGCTAGGAAATGCCTGGACTCAAGACTCTGCTGTCGAGCCCTGCGATCAATTCAAACGCATCTACTGCATCGCAGTACCTTAGAGCCTGTGCGCTAACTCATGCAAAAAAACAAAAAGGCGATTTTTTGCGCGAGCCGGGGCCGCGTTTCGCCTGAACATGGGCGAAAATCGGCAAAAATTCGCGCCTATTGGCGCCTCGTGGAGCAAATCGGCACGATTTGCGAAGGAATTTTTGCCGATTAG
>CAYOZO010000125.1:0-9962 GCA_964408405.1 uncultured Turneriella sp. | reverse complement strand
AATGAAGACGCAGGGGCGGAAAAAGGCAGTGTTTCTGGGTTTTTTCAACAGGCTGTTAGTACTCCAATTACTACAGTGATAGTAAGCAACCCAGGTATTAAACATACCCGTCCAGGCCGCAACGTTTAAGGTAGAAATTGCGTTGGTCAAGGGAAAAGTAAACAGGGCACTCGCATCGGTAGTGCCAATCACCGTACCATCCGGCCGATAATACGTTCTATTAGGTACTAAAACCCAGTCGGTCGTGGTCGTTCTATTGGTGCCATCGACCAGCATCGCCTTCCAATTGCCGTTACCCGCTCCCAGGGGATTTGCTGAGTCGGCTATACAAAAATTGTCTGCATTGCTGATCGCCCCAAAATTTCCCTGGAAGGTAGCATTGGTCACAAATATCCGTGGCGTGGATGGCGGTGGTGGCGGTGGTGGCGGCGGGGGAGGGTCGGAAGGCGTTTCCGTACCTGTCGGCGCTTGGCCGCCCGGATTTTCGAGTTTCGCCAAAAGATTGTAATTGTTACAATCCAGGGCCAAAGTACCTACCCACAGCAATAGTGGTATTAAACGAGCTTTCTCTGTGCGCATGGTGTTTCCTCCTTAATGCATGAACATAAAATCAATACCCGTTAAATTCATACTGGTAGAGATCGACATTATTAATACCGCTGCCTGATATACGACTGACAAAATTCAGCCGGCCATGGCCCTGATAGGCGCCAATATTGGGAGTGTAAAGACAGGCTTCGTCAGACTCACAGATGCCATTCTCATTGCCGATACCGTCGAAAAGAATTTCCTGCGCGTTCTTAAGATATTTCGTCGTACAGAGGTTCGTGGACCAGGTGCCGCCAGCGGCAGTGCACGCACCGGCGGTCATATAACCTGGACGACTGCAGACAGTATCCTGCCAGACTGCGCCTTTGATTGCTTCGCACGTCGCCTGCGTCGATGCGTCCCAGCGATGGTAACGGTAGTCGTTGGAACCTGGCAAAGAGAGCCGGTTGCGCAGCACGGTATCGCTCGTGCGCAGCGCGTAGTCCCACAGCCGGCAAGACCCGTTGCACCAGCCGGCATTGCCTGCGGTACCAAAGTCGCCCGCATCTTTTCCCCACATCCGGTAGCGGTGGCTAAAGGAAAGCCAATCGGCTGGCAGGCCTGTGGACAATCCTGAAACAGCTGTGCTTGCGTTCACTGGATCGTTGGTGTAAACTCTGCCGACAAAACTGTTCGTCAGCGTCGCGGTATTTTCGAGGGTAAAATCCGAGGCATTGGTGGGAGCGCAACTGCTGCTAATGCCGGAATTCGTAGCGCCGCTGCAATTTATCGTGTTGTTGCCGATAATGAGTCTGCCGGTAAAATAGTTATACATGTTGGCGATAGTCGCGCCGAGGCCAAAGGCATTGTGCATGATGGCAACATCGGCAACGGTGCTTCCGGGTAAAACAGCCAGCAAATCCAACGCCGCCTGCGTTGTGGAGAGATGACCCCCGAAGACAACGCCTATGACTGTCGCGCGCGACCGGGCGGCCAGAGCACCATCGGTACTGCTCGAGGTATGTGCGAGCACTGCGTTCTGCACATAGAGACCATGGTTATTCGGCAGCATAAAAATGCCGCTATAAATGTGCTGATTCGAAACGAAATCGATGAGTATCCAGTTGATTCCCGGGTTATTGGCGAAATCGACAAGCCCGCGATAAGAATTATTCTTCAGCAAACGATAACCGGTGTTGAATGCCGAATTGCTGGTATTGATGACTCCATCACCGTAGCCTGCGGCCGCAACCTGGGCGAACAGATTGGCGTTGCTGCCATTGGCGAGCGTGAAGGCAATCGCATATGTGGGGGAATCTGCTTTTACCCCATGCACACCTATATTGCGAAATACGCTAAAGCGAACGTTGTCCAAAACGGCAATGCGGCTACTATTCGTGGTGAGGCGAAACATCCCTTCCACCCAGAGAAACTTGCGGCCGGTCGCCGTGAAAATCGCGCCGCTGTGGCTGAGTTTTACGTTAGGCGAGCCTACTACGGCAATCGCATCGGCGCCTATCGTATAGCCGCTGGCGGGGTTGCTGCTAAAGGCATAGATTGTGCCAGAATTGGCAAGCGCACCCATCGCCGCGCTGGGATCAAGTACAATGGGATTATTCCACCACACAGCAGGAGTGGAGCTGTAGCTTTCCGACGCTGTATCGACCCGCAGCTGCATCTGTCTCCAGCTGCCATTAGCAAAATCGATCAGCTGGCTTAAGCCCGATTCTGCCTTAAGCCCCACCGAAACGAATCTCACTCCCCCGCCGCCGGTAAGGGTGTCGCAGCGCCAGGTGAACGCGTCGAGATCATCACGCACTGCAAGTCCTGTGCAACTCGTCACACAGCTCAAGGTCGCTGTGCGCATCTCGCCGGCATGGATACACGAGCCGTAATGCCCGCCCTCGCTGCCGTCGCACGGAGTGCCGCTTGCCTGCGTGGCATCGCTCGAATCACGGCGCACGTAATCGAGCCAGTTCGGGCTCGAGGAAAAGTAAGGCTTCACTGTACTGAATTCGGGAGTGCAGCCTGCCCCGGCGGCAATCGGCGCATCGCCCGCCTTCGCCTTTTTTTTTAACCGCTCGAGTTCGCTTAAAAGCGAATTGCAGCCAAACGAACACACGAGCGCAAGAGCTATCGTGAGCCTGCCCGTCATATCCCATGAGACGTTCGCGTTTAATCAATGTCAACCTTTTTGCGCGAGCCGGGGTCGTGTTTTGAGTGAACATGAGCGAAAATCGCTCCGGCAAGTTGGCGCGTGAGGCTCCTGTGGCACCTCCGAGCGGGGTGCGGGCGCGTTTTGGGGGTAGGATGGTGGACATTCCCGGGTTGCGCAAAGGATGTCATATTGCAGCGGTAAAAATTCCGTGCGCATGATGTGACATAATTCTGCCGATAAGGAAGTATGACAGAAGCACACATTCAATCCCTGCTGAAGGACCATGAGCGAAGACTTCGCCGCTATTTCGAAGAGATCAAGAACGGACCGCAGAACTTTGATGCGAAAAATACTCGCATCGCCTTCTGGAAAAAATCTGCTTGCTGGGCGCGCATCTACCTGCGGCAACTTGCGCCGATATGTTGCAGCGTTTGTGCAATATAAAAGTTTCCGTAACCACGATCAAGGATGCGCTCCGCACCGTTGGTGGAAAATTCTATGACCAGGAAGAACAACTTGCGAAGGAGGCTGAACCGAATTTTGATTTCAGCTCTGCAGAATCGCGAAAAGTCCTGCAAAATAAGGCTTATTTGGAAATAGACGGGTGCATGCTGAATTCCACTGAGGGCTGGAAAGAGAATAAATTAGCCACGATTTACTCAGAGGCAGACGTTGTGAAGCGTGGCGCTGGCGAAAAACAGCGCGTCAGTATCTTGCACAAGACCCTGGGATCCAGTTTTGCACAAGGCGTAGAAAATTTTCAATAGCGGGTGGAGTACTGGCTGAAGATAACGCAAAAGATTTTCGCACGCAATTTGCTCTGGAACGGCAACGCGGATGCAGTCATTGCAGCACTGGAAGTTCAGGCACGCCAAAGCAAAAACTCCACGTCTCTATCAGGCTGTTGAAAAACAGCCACGAAGCAGGATGTTGAAACCGAGCGCAGCTGCAGACAGCCCCTCACCATGGCATGGTGAGGGCCGTTTTGCGAGCGATTCGCATCGCGAATCGCGGCGTCTGCAGCCGGCGCGGAAGTTTTTCCGGAACCTGATAGGTTCTTTTTGTTTGCAGAATCAGCCCAGGCCATGGCAGGATCGCGTTAATTACTCTACAGCATCTGCAGCTATGGAAGCAGGATAGACAGAGCAAAAGCGATGCACGATTCCAAATAGAGGCTGTCTTAACCCTCCAGCTTTGTTGTTAAACATGTTGCTTAAGTGTCCGCCTTATCGGAGGAATACCAGAGCAATGAAGAAACGCAACGCAAAATCTTTCACCGCCGCCGACTACGCGCAGCTGATCGATGAGCTCTACTACCACAACCGGCGTTACTACCTCGAAGACGACCCGGAAATTTCTGACGCAGAATACGACGATCTGATGCGCCTGCTCAAAGAAGTTGAGGCGCTGCATCCTGACTGGCTGCGTCCTGATTCACCGTCGCAAAAAGTCGGTGGCGAAGTGCGCGAAGATTTTCCTGAAGTGAAGCACGATCCACCGATGATGAGTCTCGACAATGCGATGAACGTGGCGGAGCTTAAGGCGTTCCATGACCGGCTCGTGAAGGCAGGTCTTGCCGAACCCATATACCACATCGAACCCAAGTTCGATGGCATCGCCATTGAACTCGTCTATGAAAAAGGCTATTTCAAAATTGGCTCAACGCGCGGCAATGGCGAAGTCGGCGAAGACATCACGCATAATGTGAAAACTGTCGCTAACGTGCCGCTGCGCCTTTTGATGGAGAATCCTCCTCAACGTGTCAGCATACGCGGTGAGGTCGTTATCCGGCTCGCGGATTTCCAAAAGCTCAACGAAGAGCAGGCTAAATCAGGAAAAAAGCTCTTCGCCAACCCGCGTAACACCGCTGCCGGCGCGCTGAGGCAGCAGGATTCGAGCGAGGCGCGCAGCAAGCGGCTGTATTTTTTACCATACACGCTGGTACCATCGCCGGAACTGCAGAAGCAATTCGGCAAAGATCTCCGCACACAGGAAGCTATCTGGAACAAGGTGTTTCCCGCGCTGGGTTTCAAAACATCTGCCTACCATCGCACCGGTACCGTCGATGAAGTGATCGCCTTCTATGAAGAAATCATCGCTAAGCGATCGGATCTGGAATACGACCTCGACGGGTTGGTGGTCAAGCTCAATGATACGACCGAATGGGAAAACTTCGGCGCAACGACCAAGGCCCCGCGCTGGGCAATAGCGCTCAAGTTTCCGGCGCGCTCGGGCATCACGAAACTCGAACGTGTCGTCTATCAGGTCGGGCGCACGGGCGTTATTACGCCGGTGGCTGAGCTTACGCCCATTAATCTGGGTGGCGTCATGGTCTCGCGCGCCTCGCTGCACAACGCCGACGAGATCGAGCGACTCGACCTGCACGAGGGTGACTACGTCGAGGTTGTTCGCTCGGGCGATGTGATACCCAAAGTCGTGGCAGCCAAGAGTGACCAGCGCGCAAAAAATGCCAGGAAAGTCGTCTTCATTAAGAAATGCCCCTCGTGCGGCAAACCCCTCGTGCGCGAAGACGTATTTTTCCGCTGCGTGAATGCTGCCTGCCCCGAAATGAATGAAGCGTACCTGCAGTTTTTCGTCTCAAAAAACGGTCTCGATATCGAATCGCTTGGCAGCGAATGGGTGGCAAAACTCTACCAGAACAAGGTGATCGCCGACTACGCCGACCTGTTTGCCCTTAAGAAAGACGACCTGCTTCAGTTTGAGGGCATGGGAGATATTCTCGCGACGAAAATTCTGAAGTCCATCGATTCTCGCCGCAAGGTTCCGTTTGCAAAACTGCTCACGGCACTAGGAATTCCTAACGTCGGCGAGCACGTCGCATCGATTCTCGCAGAACATTTTGAAGGTCCCGAAGCGCTTGCCGAGGCAAGCCTCGAAGAACTGACAAAGATTCACGAAATCGGTCCCGGCACTGCTGCGGCCGTTAAGGCCTGGTTTGCCGACAAAGTGAATGCAGAACGCCTGAAAAAACTGCAGCAGAACGGGGTAGAGATTTTGCGCGCCAAACGGGAACGCGTATCTGACGCGTTTGTCGGCAAGACCTTCGTCTTTACGGGAGCGCTGAGCCAATTCACGCGCGATAGCGCCGAAGAAGCAGTCAAGGCCCGTGGTGGTCGCGCGGCATCATCAGTGAGCAAGAAAACCGACTTTGTCGTAGTCGGCGCCGATGCGGGTAGCAAGGCGCAGAAAGCCAAAGAACTGGGAGTTAAGATCCTCAGCGAAGAGGAGTTTGTGCGAATGTTGGATTAGGGAATTTCAGTTTTCGCCGAGTCACTTCTTCGTTAACCCGCTACTGATGCGCCACGCAATCTGGTCGGATTCTGATTTACTATGAAATCCGTCGTCACAGACTTTACCCGCGCCATCTGGGAATCTCTGGGCTGGGAGGCTTATGGGGTAGAAGATCGTATCGAGATCAGGGATGTTACACAGGATAGCCGCCGTGTAAAGAAGGGGTCGGCATTTTTTGCCTATGACGGCCACAAAGTCCGGGGCAAAGACTTCATCTGGGAGGCCTTCCACCGGAATGCGGCTGCGGTCTTTGTTGACCGCGACTACAAAGAAGAGATCTTCAATGATTCACGATACCATCCTAGTCTGCCGATCTTTTTCAACCACGATTTCCAGCGCGGCGCCGGTCGTACTATAGCGTTTCTGTTCGGTGAACCGTCGCGCTATATGGCGTGCATCGGAGTTACGGGTACTAACGGCAAAACGACCATAGCACATTCTCTCTACCAGACGCTCAGCCACCTGAACAAACCTTCGATGTATATCGGCACTCTGGGAATGGAAGTCTCGCGGCATAAATCTTACACAGGAATGACTACCCCAGACACGGTTAACCTGCAGCACATGCTGCACCAGGGGCAAAAACAGAAGGCGCTGTATGCCTGTCTGGAGACGAGTTCGCACGGCCTGGCGCAGGGGCGGCTCGAAGGCATCAACTTCCAGATCGGTATCTTCACCAACCTGACGCAGGATCACCTCGACTACCACCGCAACATGGAGGCGTACTACCGCGCGAAGCGGCGCCTGTTTGAGTACATGCTCTTTGCCTCGCGCAAGCAACCCGAAACCGCCAAGGGTTCGATTGTGTGTATTGATGACGACTACGGCCGCAGGTTGTATAACTGGCTCAAAGGTCAGAACCCCAGCTTCCCGGTCATCTCGCTCAGCACACGCGACAAGAATGCAGATGCCTACATCACGGATGTCGAGGCAACCTTCGACGGCTACCGCTGTGTGCTGGTTTTTGCACAGAAGAGTTACTTCATAAAGACACGACTGCTCGGTCGTTTTAACCTTGTTAACCTGGCATCAGTATTCTTAAGTCTGCTTTGTCTAGGCTTTGGTACGGAGGAAGCACTGGATGCGATACAAAACGTTGAGCCCGTGCCAGGTCGCTTTGAAGTTCTGCGCGGTCTTGAGCAGCGCACGGTCATCATCGACTATGCGCATTCGCCCGACGCGCTCGCCAAGGTTCTCGAAACGGCCCAGGAGCTTACTCCGGCACGGGTCATCGGTCTCTTTGGCTGTGGCGGCGATCGTGACAAAGAGAAGAGACCGCAAATGGCAGAAGTCGCGAGTCTGCACGCGGACCTATGCATTCTCACCAACGACAATCCGCGCAGCGAAGACCCCAAACAGATCATCGAAGATATGCGCAAGGGGCTTAAGACTGCGCGCTATCTCGTGATCATGGACCGAGAGAAGGCTATCCGTGCCGGATTACAGATATTGGGACCTCGCCAGGTTCTCGTGATCGCGGGAAAGGGCCACGAAGACTATCAGATAATCGGTAATAAGACGCTGCACTTTTCTGACCGCGAAACTGCGCTCAAACTCATGGGCGCATTAAAGATTCGCTGAGATGCCTGGCATTGCGCTTCGGCGTTTACGAGCCTGTGCGCCAACTCATGCAAAAAAACCAACAAAGCGATTTTTTGCGAATAGGCTGCTAAAAGGCATCTTTGCAGATACCAAAACTATCTGATTGACTTCACAAAGACCTTGGAAAAAATCCGCGTATGCATACAAAATGGTACGCGCAAATTATCGTTTCTCTGGTCTTGTTCTCTGCTGTGGCTGCAACCGATATCCTGCAATCGGATCTCGAGGGTACTCACTTTGTCGGCGAAAGCGATGGCTCTGAAGAGAAGAGGCTTTGGTTCTCGGAAGGAAAATACGGTGTCGATGGCATGGGTGGAATGCTGGATGGTGGCGCATATGCGTTAGTAAAAGGAAAACTCCGCCTGACCAGCTCGAGCAAGGGCCCTGACGGCAAACCCCATATCTACCAATGCGCGTGGAAAACTACGAGTAAATCGTTCCTATATGCCCGCGAACTGTATTGCGGCGCATTGGGCAGCTTCTTTCCCGAAAATTCCAAACGGGCCGCCGGCGATACGGTGATGATCGATGGCGCAAAGGCAGTGTTGATGAATGGCGAAATGGCTGGCCTTACCACAAAAGCTGTCTTTCGCAAGAAACCCAATAAGAAAGGCGCACCGATTCGTTGCAGCGATGGCTCATCGCCGCTGGTGCGCGACTTCAAGGTACTGGCGCGCACTGAAAGCAAAGTCAAAGTCGATAAGTGGGAAAACTACTGGTACTATATACAGGTACCGTTCGACGAACTGGCCACCTCTGGCTGCTTTGCCCCGCCCGGTTGGGTGTTTGGCGAATTCGTGCGGTTCAGGTAATCAACAATCCAGCTCGCCCGCCCCTCGATACGCCGCGCTACTCGGGGCAGGCTAACAATCTAATTCGCCGGCAATGACATTGAGCGAGCTCATGTTGGCAATCGCGTCAGCGAGCAGACCGCCGTTCACAATTTCGGGGAAGGCCTGGTAGTACCAGAAGCATGGTCGGCGCACGTGCACACGCCACGGGCTCTTCTTACCGCGCGAGACAATCGTGAAGCCGAGCTCGCCATTGGCTGACTCGGTCGAGAAGTAGTGCTCGCCCGTCGGCACTTCAATGCCGTGCATGATGATCTTGAAGTGATAGATGAGGTCTTCCATCGACGTATAGACCTTGTGCTTCGGCGGCAGGTACGCGTGCGGTATGTCAGCATGGTACGCGCCCTCGGGAATGTTGTTCACCAGCTGCTCGATGATGCGCAGCGATTGGCGCATCTCTTCGAGGCGTACAAGGTAACGATCGTAAACTCCGCCGTCTTCGCCGACCGGTACGTCGAATTCGACTTGGTCGTAGTACATGTAGGGAGAGCTTACCCGTACATCGTAGTCAACTCCCGCAGCGCGTAAGTTTGGCCCTGTGAAACCATACGCGAGCGCACGTTCGCCTGAGATCCTGCCGACACCCTTCGTGCGCTCATAGAAGATGCGCGACTTGGTCAGCAGCATATCAGTTTCTTTGAGCACTTTTGGAAATGTTTTCACGAACTTTTTGACATCCGCCACAAACTGCGGATAGATATCTTTTTCGAGACCGCCGACGCGGCAGAAGGTATTCGTGAGCCGCGCGCCGGTCATTTTCTCGAGAATCTGGTAGATGTCTTCGCGCTTGTGGAACATATAGAGGAACGAAGCGAAAGCTCCCAGATCGACGCCGAGAATACCGAGGCAGATGATGTGGTCAATGATGCGCGAAAGTTCTGCAATGATCATGCGCACGACGAGCGCCTTGGGTGGGGCGGTGATGCCCATCATCGACTCGACTGCGAGAATCCAGCCGATGTTGTTCATTGGCGTCGAGACATAGTTCATGCGGTCAGTGCAGACCAAAAACTGGTTATAGCCGTAGTGCTCGCCGAGCTTTTCAAAGCAGCGGTGCACATAGCCAATATTAACCTCGCAGGCCTCGATGGTTTCACCGTCGAGTATCAGGTGGTTTTCAAGAATACCGTGCGTCGCGGGGTGTGAAGGTCCAAGGTTGATCCGCATGCGCCCGTCGGGCAGCTCACCAACGCGTACGCCGGGCTGCGTTACCGGCAGCCAGCGGGTCTCTTCAATCGGGGGAAGGTTGGTAAAATTGCGGTTATTGGCGCGGACTTCGCCTTTCATATATATGTGTCCGCGGCTCAAGCCTACCGCGTAAATCGTTTTTAGCCGGCCCGTGTCCCGAAACGATTTGGCGATCTCCAGGATAGATGGGTAAGGGGGAGCATGGAGGGATTTCTGCCGGGGCGCGGAAGAGGAAATCCTTTTCCCTGCCGTGACAGGCAATATAATTTTTTTTTAGTACTTACTAAAAAAAATTCAAAAACGATGAGAAAAAATCGCGATTT
>CAYOZO010000124.1:0-10020 GCA_964408405.1 uncultured Turneriella sp. | reverse complement strand
CCTCGCGCAAAAAATCGCCTTTTTGGCTTTTTGCTTGAGTTGGCGCACAGGCTCCTGAGCGGGGCCGCAGCCCAGCCAAAAAATTTTACTCGACCTTTGCCGGTGCAGCGAGCGCCGACTTGCAGCCTTCGCTCAGCTGCGCTTCATTTTCCTTGAGACACTTGATGATGCGGCCTTCGCCGGCTTTCACCTGCATGCACAGCTTCTTGTAATCTTGCTTGCAGGCCTTCTTTATGTCGCGGCTTTTTTCGCGAACCTGGGCAATGTGATTTTTGCATTCCTCTGAGAGTTCGTTCTCGTGCTCTTTCATGCACTGCCACATCCCTTTGTGGTTGCCCTTGATTACGTTGCCGCAGAACTTTTCCCGGTCGGTGCGGCATTCACCTTTGGCGGAAACAGACGTCATGCCCAAGAGGGTCGCGATGGTCAAAATGAGAATTTTCTTCATGAGTAGCTCCTTTGGGGACTTTCAGTCCCTCTTATTAGGACGGCGAATGATTCAAATGCGGCTACTATTTATTTTTTGATTTTCGCGCTGTCACAAAATGGCAGTCATTTTGTGCACCATGCATAAATTTGTCGATGAAGTCCTGATTCGCGTACAGGCCGGCAAAGGTGGCGCAGGCGAGGTCTCATTCCTGCGCGAGAAATTCATGGAATTCGGTGGTCCCGATGGCGGTGACGGTGGCGATGGCGGCGATGTTATTTTTGCCACCTCTGAGCAACTATTGGCGCTTTCACACATTCGCCCCGAGCAGGTGTACCGCGCCCGCAACGGATTTCCTGGCGAAGGTTCAAACTGCCACGGCAAGAAAGGCGCCGATCTGGTGATTCGCGTACCCTTTGGCACGCAAATCATCGATCCGCATACGGGCGCGCTTTTGCATGATTTTACCGAGCCGGGTACGTTTGTCGCAGCTAAGGGGGGGCGCGGCGGAAAGGGTAATGCGTTCTTTCGGACTGCGCGCAGGCAGGCACCGCGATTTGCGCAACCGGGTGAAGAAACCGAGGAAAAGGAGTTTCTGCTTGCGCTTAAAATGATTGCCGATGTGGGGCTTGTGGGTTTTCCCAATGCAGGCAAATCGACGCTGCTCAAGGCACTGACGCATGCCAATCCGAAGATTGCCAACTATCCTTTCACGACGCTATCTCCCAATATCGGCGTAATTGAAGACCTGCTGCACCGGCCGGTCATTGTCGCTGACATTCCGGGTATTCTTGAGGGGGCTTCGAAGGGATATGGTCTTGGGCTTTCTTTTCTCAAGCATATCGAGCGTGTGCGTATTATCCTGTTTGTCATCGATCTTGAAAATGCATTCGTTGAAGATGAAATGAAAATACTCAGGACGGAGCTCGAAAGTTACAGCCCTGAGTTACTGAACAAACCGGCGCTCGTGGTCCTCAACAAGATAGATCGGTTCGAAGACAAAAAATTTCTGAAAGAATTTATTGCTTCTTACCGAAAGCAGGGGCTTGATCCGATTCCGGTTTCGGCACAGACTGGCGAGGGTATAGATAAGCTGCGCCGTGAGCTGGCGCGGCTTATCAGGCAGACCATGAAGCCCGCTAAACTGGCAAGGGCCGAAAGGCCGGTAAGTAAAAAAGAGACTGTACCCGCAGGCAAGAAAGCCGTGGCGAAAAAAACTCCCGCAAGAAAAGTCGCCAAAAAGAAACGCTGAACCCGCGCCTGCTACCTGCGCTTTGCGGCTGCTGCCTTTACCGGCTTTCGTACCGCTTGAGCTTTGATCTGTTTCTTGTTTTTCGGAATGAACGACATCGCGCGCTCGGTCAGCGCCATGATGGTCAGTGACGGGTTCACGCCGATATTTGCGGAGATCATCGAGCCGTCGCAGACATACATGTTCTCGTAACCGAACACGCGATTCTCCTTATCGATCACGCCGGTTGCAGGCGAGTCTCCCATGCAGGCGCCACCTAAAATGTGCGCAGTGCTGGCGATGCCTGTCAGCGCCTCGGTTGCGAGCGCGTGTACGGAACCTTTCGTCTTGGCGGCGAAGCGTTGCGCGAGTTCGTGTGCCATCGGAATTGCCGACGTGGGGGCTTCTCCTTTATCAAGAGCCGTTTTCATGCGCAGCCAGCCTCGCGTGAGCCTCATGGTCGAATCGAGGCTTTGCATAAAAAGCATGATCTGCGTGTATTTCGCCCAGTCGGGTACTGCGATCGCTTTCAGGTACTTCAGCGGGTGGCGTGCATATTGCCACAGAATGCGGCCAATGCGGACGAAAATATTTGAGCCGAGCACCGCTGGCACCATAGACATTCTAAAAAAGCCTGAACCCTCAGGATAGCGAACGACTTCGAGGTGTGTGTGGTCATCAACGTGCAGAATTGAACCGATCGCGATACCTTTTGCGAAATTGAGATCACGACGCTCGGTTGTCACACCGAGCAGACTTTCGGAGTTTGTGCGAATTCCGTAACCCAGACGATCGGAAATTTTGGGCAGCGAACCCTTTGCCTTCAGAGAGAGCAGCAATTTCATTGTACCCAGAACGCCCCCGGCAAATATTACTCCTCCGGCGCGCACTTTTTCTTGGCGCGAGAAATATTTTGTTGAGCTCTTGAAGGTGATCTCGTAGCGCGAGTCGCCTTCGCCCACCTGCCTTACATCCACAACTTCCTTTTCGGCGAGAATTTCTGCGCCGTGCTGCTGTGCGAGGTAAAGGTAGTTCTTGTCGAGCGTGTTCTTCGCGTTATGGCTGCAGCCGAGCATACAGCCGCCGCAGTAGATGCAGCCCGTGCGGTCTGGGCCCCTGCCCTTAAAATACGGATCCTTTACCGTAACACCGGGTTTGCCGAAATAGACAGCGACATTGGTATGCTGGTAGTTCTTTTCTTTGCCGAGATCCTGCGCGATGCTCTTTAAGACATCGTCGCCGTCGAAGACCTTTGGCGTCTGGGATGCGCCAATCATCCGCAGCGCAGTTGCATAATGGGGTTTAAGTTCTTTTTCCCAATCGGCCAGGTGCGCCCAACTGGGTGATTTGAAGAACGGCTGCTTGGGTACAGGCAGCGTATTGGCGTAAACCAGCGAACCGCCTCCAACTCCCACACCTGAGAAAATTGTCACATGGCGAAAGATCGTCATCTTGAAGAGCCCGAACATCTTGAGCGACGGCAGCCAGAGCCACTTGCGCAACTGCCAGTTCGATTTGGGAAAATCTTCAGGCTTGAACCATTTGCCCTTCTCAATGACGAGAACACTGTAGCCCTTTTCCGAAAGGCGCAGCGCTGAAACGGAACCGCCGAAGCCTGAGCCAATGATGACGTAGTCGTAGGTTTTTTGTGATGGGGTCATGCGCCAGCCGCGCAGTCTGAGTTGAGGCAGCGAGTGAATTTTGTTCCATTTGACGCCTTGTCTGAGAGGGCCGGTTTTACGCATGCCAGGCGCAAAACTTCAGCTTCGCGGCACCTTTACCGCGCTCATCACACCCTTCACTGCCGATGGCGAGAAGGTGGACTGGGCTGCGCTGAAAAAACTTGTCGAATACCAGATTGAAGAAGGTGTTGAAGGTCTTGTCCCGTGCGGCACCACCGGCGAATCACCCACGCTCAGCCATGAAGAACATGCCGAAGTGATTGGGAAGGTGATCGAGTGGGCTAAAACAAAAAAGAAAGAAACTATCGTGATTGCCGGCACTGGCAGCAACTCGACAGCAGAGGCTGTAGCTCTGACCCGCCACGCGGCGGCCGCAGGCGCCGACGCAGTACTATCGGTAAACCCGTACTATAACAAGCCGGTGCAGGCAGGACTTGTCGCACACTTTGAGCGCATCGCCGATGCGTCAACAGTACCCGTTGTACTCTACAATATTCCCGGGCGTTCGGCAGTCGGCATGACACTGGATACAGTAGTACATCTGGCAAAGCACGACAACATCATCGGCATCAAAGAAGCAACAGGCGATCTGGGCTTCATGGCGCAGATCATGCAGGCAACCGAAGGCAGGTTCACGCTGCTCTCGGGGGATGACAATCTGCTCGTGCCAGTGCTGTCCATTGGCGGCAAGGGAGTGATCAGCGTGATTTCGAATGTTTACCCGCGCGAAACCGGCGCCATCACGCGGCAGTACGAAGCGGGCAACCTGCACGAGGCGCATGAGAAATTTATGCGCCTTTTGCCGCTTTGCAAGGCGATGTTCCTTGAGACCAATCCGATTCCGGTGAAGTTTGCGGCCTCGCGCAAAGGGCTGTGCCACAATTCGCTGCGCTTGCCTATGACGCCGCTTTCGCACCACCTGCAGGCAGTCGTCGCCGGCGCGATGGATGTATTTGAAAAGGGGGATCGCCGTTAGGGGTAGGTTTAAACCTACCCCTAACGGTGAGAATCATGCAATTTGGCATCGTCGGAGCGTTAGGCCGCATGGGTCGCGCAATAGCAGCACGTGCTGCAGCGGCAGAAGATTCTGTGCCCATGCGATTGACCGCGCCCATTGAATTTGCCCGGCATCCTGATATTGGTAAAAGCTACCGTGCGGTCACTGGAATAGGTTTTGATGCAGAGATCGTGCCGCTCTCGAAAGCAGAAATCCCACAAGGGGGATTGATTGATTTTTCGCACGCATCGACCGTTATTGAGACATTGCGCAAAGCGGCCGAGACCGGCGTGCCGGTGGTTGTCGGCACAACCGGATTTACTCCAGAGGAGCGCAAAGCGCTTGAGGCGATGGCAGACAAAATTCCGTTGATTATCGCCTCGAACATGGCCATCGGGGTGAATGTGCTTTTCGCTCTGGTTGAACAAGCAGCGCGTGCACTTAGCCCCCACGGGTTTGATCCTGAAGTGATGGAAATCCACCACAACCTCAAGAAAGATTCACCATCGGGCACCGCCGTCACTATTAAAGAAGCGCTGCTGCGCGGCTATGGCTTCAGTGAAGACAAGGTACTCTATGGCCGCCAGGGTATGATTGGCGAGCGCAAGAAAGAAGAACTCGGCGTCATGGCGCTGCGCGGCGGCGATGTGGTCGGTGACCACACGGTTTTTTTTCTGGGCCGCGGCGAACGCATCGAGATCAAACACCAGGCCACCAGCCGTGATACTTTCGCTGCAGGCGCACTCGCCGCGCTGAAATTTCTGCAGGGTAAAAAACCCGGCCTCTATTCTATGAAAGACGTGCTCGGCATAAGCTGATGCGGCACCTGCGCTGGCTAGTCCTGCTCGTTGTCCTGGCAGTCGCGCTGGCTGTCTCTTGCAGCGGTAGCAAAGGTGTTCCTGAACTGAAGGCCGCCGGCGGTGTGCTCGATCTGACGCAGCATGATTTTAACAACGTACCAGTGATTACACTGGGCGGCCAGTGGTTGTGCTATAAAGATGAACTCATTGGCAGCGCCGCTGAAGCAAAAAATCTCAAGGGCACTCCGGTCAACGTGCCGCAGACCTGGTCGGGGGATGGCTTTGGTACCTATCACCTGCACCTGAAACTGCCCGATGCGCACGAGATCTTTAAGTTGCACATGGAAGCGCAGCTTTCGGCTTACGATGTCTATGTTTCAGGAGTACGGCGTGCGGCCTCGGGTGTGCCTGGCAAGACCATGACTGAAACGAGGCCCGCGACCCAACCACTGAGCGCTGTGCTCGGCCCTGCCGGCGAATACGATATTTTTCTGCGTGTTGCGAACTTTCACCACCGCAAAGGCGGCATCTTCAAAAAGATACAGTTGGGCACGGCCGCGGCGCTCGATCACCTTGTTTACCAGAAGCGTTTCCTGGACATCTTACTGGTCGGCGTTCTGCTGATGAGCGGTATCTACTATTTCATTGTTTTTCTTTTTCGACCGCGCAATAAGGCGGAGCTTTTTTTTGCGGCCGTCTGTTTCATGATCATGGGCCGTACAGTTACTACGGGCGAAAAGATCCTGTTATTGTCATGGCCTGAAGCGCCCTTTGCCTTCTATACTATGGTGGAGTACCTTTCGTATTTCTGGGGTATTCCGTTTGCGCTGAGTTTTTTCTCAGCGCTCTACGGGCGACTTGTACACCGTTTCGTGCTGCGAGGTTTCTATATCTCTTCGGCCGCATTTTCACTAACTGTCTTATTGTTACCGCTGCGGATCTACAGCCACACGGCGTACCTCTATATGCCTGTACTTGTTGCGGGATTGATTGTCGTTGTGGTGGTGCTTGTCCGTGCGTTGCTGAAGAAGCTGCCGAGTGCTTATCTTTTGGCCGCAGGATTCGCCGTGCTTGCGCTGGCCATCATGAATGACGCCTTCAATACGCTCGAACTCTTGCGCACTGGTTATCTCGTGCAATATGGTTTCATGGCCATTGTCGTGTGCTACTCGGCTGTGCTGGCGGCTCGCTTTTCGGCGGCACTCGATGCGAGCGAACGCGCGGAGCAGGCACTGCGTGAGGCAAATGAAACACTCGAGGCGCGCGTCAAAGAGAGAACACAGGAGCTTGAAGCGGCAAAAGATGCCGCCGAAGAAGCGAATCGGCAGAAAGACAATTTTCTGGCAGTTGTCTCGCACGATTTGCGCTCCCCGCTATCCGGCGTTCTCAATGCCCTGCAGGCAATGAAGCTATCATCCAATGGTAGTGATCTTGTCGCGGCTGCGGAAAAAAGCGTCGAGCGCATGCTCAAGTCTATCGATAGCCTGCTCGCGGTGCGGCGCGTGGGCAAAACTGCACTTGCGCAAAATGCGGAGGTTTTTCCCGCGCGAATTGCCGGCGAGATTCTTGCAGACATGGAAACCCAGGCAGCTCAGAGAAAAATCCGTCTGCTCAACGAGCTACCGACCCATTGGGCAATACCAGTGAACGCAGAAATTCTGCGGCACGTATTGCTCAATCTGATCTCCAATGCCGTGAAATTTACCCCTGACGGTGGCAGTGTGCTCGTATTCCGCCCTGAAAGTCACCGTGTAGCAGTGACTGTGCGGGATGAGGGTATCGGCATGAGCCCGGCGGAGATTGTAGCGATAACGGATAATAAGAAAATCACTCCCCGGCCGGGCGTTACCGGCGAAAAGGGCAGTGGGTTGGGCTTAGGCCTTTGCCGGGATTTGTTAGCGCGCGAAGGCGCCCGCCTGGAAATTGCCTCGGAACCAGGCAAGGGCAGCGCATTTACGGTGGTATGGTCCGATTAGCCGATTCCTGAACCGGCCTTTGGCTTATTTCAGGAGCCTGTTAAACGATTTACACGCCTTCGCCGGCTAAGTGTTCACCCTGTAATCGTTCAGGCTAGTTCTATTATGTCAGAATTTCACATCGAAGGCGGCCACAAGATTGGCGGCAGCATCACCGCGCAGGGCAACAAGAACGAGGCTTTGCCCGTGCTGTGCGCGGCGCTCATGAACCCGCAGGGTGTTATCATACGCAATGTGCCGCAGATCGAAGATATCAGGAATTTACTGAAAATTGTCGAGGCGGTTGGCGCGAATATCAAGACACTCGAAGACGGCCACTCGTACGAAATCACCACGCCTGAAATAAAAATGAGCGAGCTGCCTGCCGAACTCGTTGCGGGATTGCGCGGATCCATCACACTGTTGGGGCCACTTCTGGCGCGGGCAAAGAAGGTTTTCTTGCCCCGACCTGGCGGCGACAAGATCGGCCGTCGCCGCGTTGACACGCACCTGCTCGCGCTCTCTGCTCTGGGCGCAAAGGTCGAAGTCTTCAACGACGGCTATCTGCTCGAGGCAGAAAAACTCAAGGGTACTGCGATACTGCTCGACGAAGCGTCTGTCACGGGCACGGAAAATGCGGTTATGGCTGCTGCCTGCGCCGAAGGTGTCACGCTCATCGAGAACGCAGCGTCAGAGCCGCACGTGCAGGGGCTCTGCCGCTTTCTTGTGGCACAGGGCGTAAAGATCGAGGGTATCGGCAGCAATATGCTGAAAATTCACGGCGTGGGGGGATTTGAAAATCTGAAGGCCGCCGATCACACGATTGGACCTGACTACCTGGAAATCGGCTCCTTTGTCGCGATGTCGGCCATGACCGGCGGCGATCTCGTAGTGCAGGATGTTAACCCGATCGACCTGCGCATGATCAAGTTCGTCTTTGAGCGCGTCGGTATCAACTGGCGCTACCATGAGAGAGAGGGTAAGGGCGCTGCAGGTGGCGACCACATCGTCGATCTGGTGATGAAGTCTCCGTATTCTCTTAAGATACAGACCGATGTGCATGGTGAAATTCCCAAGATCGACGATGCGCCGTGGCCGATGTTTCCCGCAGACCTCATTTCCATCATTCTTACTGTTGCGACGCAGTGTACGGGCACGGTACTGATACATGAGAAACTCTTCGAAAGCCGGCTCTACTTCACAGACAAACTCATGGGTATGGGAGCTCAGATTGTTCTGTGTGATCCGCACCGTGCCGTAGTTATTGGTCCTTCAAAACTTTACGGCAGTCGTATGACATCGCCAGACATTCGCGCCGGCATGGCGCTCGTCATAGCGGCGCTCGCGGCCGAGGGCAAATCGGTCATTCAGAATGTTGTGCAGGTTGACCGCGGCTATGAGAACATCGATGCACGGCTCAGAACGTTGGGGGCACGCATTGAACGCGTCGGTTAATTTACAGACATTTTGCCCGCGTAGCGGGCAAAATGTCTGCCAAACCAGAGGGATTTGTGCAGTTGTTTGATGAAGAAGCCGAACAGGTTGTACTCGGCTCTGTCATGCAGACGCCGTCGCTCTTCGAAGAAGTTGCGCAGGTCCTGAAACCCGAAGACTTCTACTACGAAGGTCACCGCATTATCTATGAAGCGATCGCGTCTGAGATTGACCGGGGCGAGCAGCCCAATGCGATCCTGATCATCAATGCACTCAAGAACCAGAACCTGCTCGAACGTGCCGGCAACCGTGCCGGAATCATGAACATCGCCTCTTTGGGCGTACTGGTTGGAGTAAATACTTTCGCCGAAAAAATCCGTGAACTATCGCTGCGCCGCCGCCTGATCATGAGCTTTCGCGAGCTGGAGAAGAAAGCGGGCGATACAGGCTTTAAGCTCGATACCGTGCTCACCGACACCGAGGGCGCGCTGACGCACCTGGCTGACCGCTACAGTAATTACAACGTCCGCCACATCAAGGACACTAACAAAGAATTTCTCGAGTTCCTCAAGCATGTACGCGAGTCGCGCGACGGCATTACGGGTACAGCGTCCGGCTTCAGGAAGCTCGACGAGCTGACAGGCGGCTTTAAGCCCGGACAGATGATCGTCATCGCGGCGCGTCCGGGTATGGGTAAGACAACTTTTGCGCTTAATATTGCGCTCAATGTCTGCATGAATAAACACCGGCCAATGGCGGTTGCCTTTTTCTCGCTCGAGATGACGCGCCTTGAACTTCTGCTGCGTCTGCTATCGGCGCGCGCGTTTCTCGATTCGCAGAAAGTGCAGAAGGGTCGCATTACCGACAAAGAAATGGCGCGTCTCGCTCACACGGCCAAAGAAATATACGAGTCAGAATTCTACATCGACGACAGCGCCGACCTGACTACCTGGGAATTCAAACAGCGTTCCCGCCGGTTGGGCCGCACGCTGAAGCAGCAGGGCAAAGAGCTAGGGCTGATCGTCGTTGATTATTTGCAGTTGATGACTGATCGCGATCGCGCGCAGGATGGCCGGCAGAACGAGGTGGCTGCAATCTCGCGCGCAATCAAACTGATCGCCAAGGATCTGGGCGTACCCATTCTTGCGCTCTCGCAGATGAACCGTTCGATCGAGCAACGGGGCAAAGACCCCCGGCCGCAGCTTTCAGACTTGCGTGAATCGGGCGCCATCGAGCAGGATGCCGATATGGTGATTTTCATTCACCGCGAGTTTTTGGGAAAAGATGCGCCCGAAGATAAGAAGAATCTGGCAGAGATTATTATCGGCAAGAATCGAGGCGGTCCGCGCGACGATGTAAAACTTGCTTTTCTTTCCGATAAGAGCCTCTTTACCGATTACGAACCTGCGGCGCCGGCGGAATAACCTCAGAACAGCCATAGCTGCTCGCCGCGCTTGGCCGTGTACAGATTAGAGAGCTGTATGCCGAGCAGTC
>CAYOZO010000123.1:0-10036 GCA_964408405.1 uncultured Turneriella sp. | reverse complement strand
GCCATAAAGCAGGATGTTGAAACCGGGCTTAAGCTGCAGACAGCCCCTCACCATGTTTTGGTGAGGGGCGTTTCGCAAGCGGTTCTCTTCTTTTTCTTTACGCCCCTTATCCGGTTTGCCTGATGCTCTCAATGCATCCGGCAAAAGCGCGAGCGCCACACAGTAAAGAATTGCGTGTGGTTCTCAGTTACTTCCACAAAGAAAACTCCCACACGCTGAAGGTTTACGAGGCCGAAGGCGGGTATGCTCAGCTCAAACGGCTGCTCGTGACGGAGAAGGAGCAGTGGAATCCAAACGCCATCATTGAAGAGGTTAAAAAATCCAACCTGCGCGGTCGTGGTGGCGCCGGCTTTGCTACTGGCATGAAATGGTCATTTGTTCCGAAAGACGGTCCCGAACCCAAGTACGTTGTCTGCAACGCCGATGAATCAGAGCCCGGTACGTTCAAAGACCGTTTCATGCTCGAAGAGATACCGCATTCGATTATCGAGGGAATGATCATCGCCGCTCTCGCGCTCAACAGCGAGCAGGGTTACATCTATATTCGCGGCGAGTTCTACAAGTGCTGGGAGCGCGTCGAGGCTGCTCTGGCTGAAGCCTACGCTGCGGGTTACCTCGGTGATAACATTCTGGGTACCGGGCGCAAGTTTCACCTGGCTACATACCGCGGTGCCGGCGCTTACATCTGTGGCGAAGAAACGGCGCTGCTCGAAAGTCTCGAGGGCAAACGCGGCCATCCGAGGCTTAAGCCACCTTTTCCCGCGTTTAAGGGGCTCTATGCATCGCCAACCGTTGTGAATAACGTAGAAACTTTCGCAACGGTCCCGGCGGTGTTTCGCCTCGGGGCTGAAGCGTATTCCAAACTCTGCAAGGGTAGTGAAAAATCCGGCGGTACAAAGGTGTTTTCTATTTCGGGGCATGTACAGAATCCCGGAATCTATGAAATTCCTCTCGGGTTGCCGCTCAAAGAGGTGATTGAAATTGCCGGCGGGCTCAGGCCAGGACGCATTCTCAAGGCAGTGATTCCTGGCGGCAGTTCAACACCCATTCTTACAGCTGAAGACGTCGAAAAGGCGGTGCTCGATTATGAAGGTATGGCGGCAGTCGGCACCTTCCTGGGTTCCGGCGGTTTGATGATCCTCGATGATACAACTGACATGGTCGAACTAGCGCACCGCGTCGCCCACTTTTACGGGCACGAGAGCTGCGGGCAATGTACCCCGTGCCGCGAGGGATCGCGCTGGGTGTCGGATGTCATTCACCGCGTGCGCGACCGGCATGCCGAGCCAGCAGACCTCGATACGCTATTAAGCTTCGCCGGCAATATGGGCAACGGTACTACCATTTGTCCGTTCTCCGATGCTGTTGTCATGGGAGTTACGCCGATTGTAAAAAAATTCCGTGCCGACTTTGTGGCGCACCTGCAGGCGAAGTAGATAAATCATGCTGGGGAAAATCCGCCGTCTCTACGAGAATATCTTCACCACGATCAGGGCAAAGCTGATCGGGATTATTTCCCTCATTATTCTGGTGAGTATGCTGCTCTTTACCGGCATCTCGCTGAATCTGTTCCAAAGCAATATGTCTGAGCTCATCAAGCTCAACAACGGTAACAACGCCAAGATGTTGTCCGATAAGGTGGAATCGGAACTCCGTTCGCAATCCGATGCGCTGCGCCTTCTGGCGACGCTTTCGCGTGAAGGGTCAACAGCGATGAACGCGTATTTCAAAGATTCGAGCGACTTTCTCTGGGTGGCAGATTACCCGAATCTCCATGAGGCGCCCGTACGCACTTTCTTTCGCCCGGCCAAACTCGAGCGCTTCAACCTGACGCAGGAAGCTGTCGAAAAGCTCGTGCGTTTTAGCGCCGAGGATGCAAAGACGATCCGACAAGGCGGTACGATCATTCACGCTGCGCAATCACCCCGTCAGCACGTTTGGCTTTTGGCGATTCCCTATGCCGAAAAAGGCAGCGAGCGCGCGCTGGCGGCTGTCATGAACGGCGATGCGCTCACCGCACTTTTTGCAGCAGTGAAGTCTAGGGGCACATCGAGCTCGCTCTATTCTGCGATGCTGGTCGATGCACAGTTCAGACTTGTCGCGCACTCGGACAACCGAAAGTACAAGCCGGCTCAGGACATGAAAGAGCATCCCGCTGTGGAAATTGCATTCAGGCGTTTTGCACAAAATGTCGTCACGGGCGTGCAGCGTTACGCAATCGGTGATACTTTCGAATACGGCAGTTTTCGGCGCCTTGCGCTGGGCGGCGCCGCGCTCATTACCACGGTCAACGAGGATATCGCATTCGAGGCGGTTCGCTGGGCGCGCATTACCACGATTCTGATTGCGCTGCTCATCATGACGATTGCGATTCTCTTTATCTATTTCTTTTCCCGCACTATTTCAGACCCGCTGAAGCGCCTCGTCGTTGCCACGCAGCGCATTCGTGCGGGTCACTACGATGCCCACGTGGAAAATACCTCGCGCGATGAAGTAGGTGAGCTGACGCAGGCCTTCAACGAAATGACCGACGGTTTGCGCGAGCGCGAGCACCTCAAGGGGGCGTTCGGTAAGTTCGTAAATGAAGAAGTGGCCAAAATGGTCATGAAGGGTGATCTTGCCCTGGGCGGCGAATCCAAGATCGCGACAGTTTTTTTCAGCGACATCCGTTCGTTCACGTCCATCTCGGAAAAGATGACCCCGGCAGAAGTTGTCGCGTTTCTCAATGAGTACATGACGCTCATGGTGGAGATTGTCCATAAGCACGGCGGCGTCGTAGATAAGTTTATCGGCGACGCAATCATGGCAGTATGGGGAGCTCCGGTTTCAAAGCCCAACGATGTCGAAAATGCGGTAAATGCCGCGCTGGAGATGCGGGCGGTGCTGCACAGGTTTAACCAGGGTCGCGGCAGCCGGACAAAACCGGTGATCCGCATTGGCATGGGACTCAATACCGGCGAAGTTCTTGCCGGGCAGATCGGCAGCAACGATCGATTGGAGTACACCGTTATCGGGGACGCAGTCAATCTCGCCTCGCGAATGGAGGGGCTCAACAAGACATTTGGCACAGACATCCTCATCACGCAGAATACGTATGAATTGGTAAAAAAGAAATTTGTCTGCCTGCCGCTACATAAGGTTAAGGTCAAGGGTAAGGAAGAGGCGCAGCGTGTTTACGCTGTGATGGGTAAGGTCGGCGATCCGAAAGCGCCCAAGACACTGGCTGAACTGCACAAGTTTACGGGGCTCTACCCGCAGAAGAAAAAGAGTAAATAATCATGGTTCTAAGCCGCCGCGACAAAGTTGTCACTGCCATACTCATAGCCATTATCCTGATTTTGCTCTATATCATGCATTGTCACTGGCGTAACCGCTACGGCGCTCGCGGCGACGCCAAACCAGTGGGCGAAGTCGAGTACAAGTACCACCGCGTGCAGCGCAAGTACTCTGACCGCATGCTTTGGGAGGAGGTGGAACCCAAAACCCCCGTTTATGCCTATGACTGGGTTATGACCAAGGAAAAATCTGATGCCCGCATTACTCTCAACAACGGAATGAAAGTGGACATGGATCCCGAGAGTATGGTTGAGATCGACGAAACGCGCGATGGGGTTGGACTTACGCTGCGCGACGGTACGATACGCGCGGACACACGCGATGCGAAATCGGGCACCATCACTGCGGCCGACGGCACACGCATTGACCTCGAGAAGGCAGAAGCGCAGATCTCTACGGATGGTCAGGCCGTGTCTGTGGACGTAAAGGAAGGCAGGGCTACTGTGCGCAGCGGCGACCGTGAAACCAGGGCGCAGGCGGGTGAAGTGGTCAATAAGACTGCGAACGGCCTTACGAAAGGCAAGACCGCAATTTCTCTGAAATCGCCGCAGCAGGAGATTGTACTCGATGATCCCGAGCGGCCCGTGGACTTTGTCTTTGATGCTCCGCAGGGCAGCGAGGATTGCAAAATACACCTGAACGCGGGAAAGAAAACGGAGCGTGTGGTGCGCGTTAAGGCCGGCACGACGCACTCAGAAAGGCTCGCCGATGGCACGTACCACTGGCGTGCGACGTGCCAGGCTGCCGGAGAACCGGTTTCATCAGGTACGGGCGTATTTCGGATGCGGCCAGCTCCCTCATTTGCCATTATCGCTCCGCAGGCGGGTGAGATAGTGACTGCAAACCACGCCGAGACCCTGGCGCTGCGCTGGCGCTCAGAAGGCAGGGTGAAGGTCGAGCTGGCCGACAACATGGCATTCAGGCCGCTGATAAAGAGCAGCGAAAGCAGCTCTGGTTCATTTCCGGTGCCTAATCTGAAACCGGGCAGATACTTTTGGCGAATAACTGAACTTAGCAATGGACGCAGTCTGCAGTCGGAATTTTCTGTTTCCGAAAAAGGCGAACTTTTGACCGAAGCAGAACCGAAAAAGTCAGGCGAAGCACTCAAGAACGAAGCAAAGAGCACGGAAAAGCCAAAAGGGAGCAACGAGAGTACTCAGGAATCGGTGCGCATCAGCGCGAGCGCGCCCGGGTCTGTAACGATTGAGCCCGATGCTTCGACCGCTGCGGTACGCGTGAGCTGGACTCCGGTTAATGCAAAAATGAGCTATCGTCTTGCCGTCTCTACGGATGCCTATTTTAGTGAGGAATATGCATCAAAGCAGGTGAATGGCAAGGGCAGTGTAGTCGTCAATCTGTCCCCGGGAATTTACTATTATCGTGTGCGCGCAGCGCGCAGGAGCGGTGGTCCTGCCGTTGCGGTGAGCCAGACCAGAAAAGTGGAAATCCGTCGCAAGAAACTGCCGCCGCCCCCTCGGGTGAAATCGGTCCAGGCAGAATAGAAGAAAGGCTGCGCGACGGATCGGCGCGGCGGCGAAACTTCTTCATGAGTCCTGCGCAATTTGTCCGTTTTTTCTTGACTACACCCGGCGCAAATGGCCTTTAAGATTATGAGAATATTTTTTATAATCCTTTTGTCGGGTCTGGTGGTGGCCGGCTGTGGCCGTAGTTACGAAGATCTGCTGAAGCAGGGGATGGAGCAGAGAAAGGCGCAGAAATGGGCGCAGGCCAAGCATACCCTTTTTGCCGCAGCCGAGAAAAACCAGACGGCCGAGGTTTATAAGGAACTCGGCAACGTGTTCCTGCTCGGCGAGCAGAATATCGCGGAAGCTGAAGGCTACTACCGCAAAGCACTTGCAATCGACCCAAACTACATCAACGCGCAGTTTAACATGGCAGTCGTCTCGCTGAAGAAGTATGAGCAGACGCTCGACGACAAGGGAAAGGGCGAAGAAGATTTGCTCAAAGAGGCCAATAGCTGGTTTGAAAAAGTCTATAGCCAAAACCCGAATTTTTCAGTCGGTCTGGAAGAAAGAGCAAAGTACTACTATTACCGGCACGACTATGCGAAGGCACTGGAGACAGCGCAAAAGGCAGTGTCGGTCGATAACCGGAACGCCAATGCGTACTCGGTGATGGGGCAGATCTATCTGAGCGGTCTAAAGGATTACAAGCAGGCATTCGAAAACCTCGAGCAGGCCCGATCGCTCAACAACAAGGATGCGGACGTCGTCTATTTTCTTTGGGTCGCCAGCGAGAAGCTGCGCAAGGCACAGGATGCGAAGCAATTTAAGACCCGGTACGAGCAGATGCTCAAGCAAGAGGGATTGTCTGCCGAGCAGGCCAAAGAGCGCATACGGCGTCTGGAAAATCAGCTGAAGAGCTGACGCAAGTTCACAACCTGTCTTTTCCGATAATTGCCTGTGGGGTTGCTCGAAAAGTCGCTCAAAAAAGCGGGTAAAGACCGCGAAAAAACACCCCAGCCAGGCGACAAACGGCCAGTTGGCTGGTTAAGAACCAGTCTCGGCGAACGCGCGAGCGCCCTTGCCGACAAGGTCAACCTCGAAGAGCAGTATGCCCGCCTGGAGAGTCTTGCAAGCCAGGCTCCTGAGCCGCCAAAGCCTTCCCTGCGTGACCGCGCACGACGCTTTCTGAAGAATATTGTACCGGCCACCGAAACGCCGATTGCCGCAGGCAGCACGGAAAAAGCGCCTGCCGCCGAGCGGCCGCGTATGTCCCTGCGGCAGCGCGCGGCTCTGCTCGTTAAGCGTTTTGGCGGCGGAGATGGCGGTGGCGAGGGCGAGGGCGGTCATGCAGGTAGCGGAGCGACGCGTGCCGGTGGAGCAGGTGCGCGCGACAGGCATCGGGATACGCAACTTCTGCCTGAGGATGCGGCAGATTACGAACTGCCTTCCCCGGTATTTTTTCCGTGGCTGTCTCTGAGCGACGAAGGCACTCTGCATTCCCATGTCAGCTTTGGCGAAGATTATGGCTATCCAGCCGAAATGGCAGAAGCGGCCGCCGTACCAGCGCAGGAACCGACGCAGAGCAAGAGCCCTCTTGCTGAGTTTGCGGACACGATAGGACGCATCACGGAGAATCTGAAGAACCTGCATGTCCAGTTGGATCAGGGCAACTTTATCCGCAATTTGGAGATCGAACAGAGGCGGCCTGCGACAGAACCGCAGACAATCCCCAGTCCAATCATCAGCCACCATGTGCCGGTGGATTCGACCGTATCGCCGACAGGATCTGAAGCAGAGAGCAGAGCTGGAGCGCAGCAGGCTGTCGCACCCAAGGACGTCTTCTGGCCTCGCCATCTTCCGCTCGACCTGCCTGCGCGGGATATCCGTATCAACGCCGATGGTACTGTATCGGTTGTACCAGGCCCATTCCAGTTACCGTATCTTGCAGAGGATATCGCTCCCCCCGAAAGCGAACTTTCACACTTCACCCGAAACCTGAAGAACGCGGAGCTCTTTATAGCCGAAGGCGAACTGCAACTGACGCGCATTATCTATGAGCGCCTGTTGAAGCAGATCGTTGATGAAGAGGCGCGGCGTAAGATACGCGCCAACCTCGAAGCGCTCGATAACTACCGCAAGTCGCACGATTGGGGCAATTTCATGCCAATACCGCCGTGGATGCGAAATCCGTGGCAGGACATGAAACCGCCGCAGATCAGCGTGAGCGAAATGCCGGTCGAAGCCAAGTCTATAACCATCAATATTGATAAGGGATTCTTCGATGTGGCGCGAGCTGCGTTTGAGCAGCAGAAATCAGCCCAGGCAGAGCTTAAAGATGCCGGCGAATCAAGGATACAAGAAGAAACGGGCGCTACGGACGCCGCTCAGGCCACGCAAGTAGAAGAAGCACCGCAAGCGGAGCGGCGTAAAGAGGGTGACAGACGCCAGGGGCTGCCGGATACCCGTGGCGAAGGGGCAGAAGAACGGCGCAGCGGAGTTGATCGCCGGGCAGCAGAGGAAAACGCTCCGCCACCGCCGCTCGCGGCGGATGGTACTGCTGCTGCGCCTGAAGCCACAGAAGCGGAACCGCCTGCCGCAGATGGCGTTATGGAGCAGCCGCAAATACCGCAGATGGCTCCCGATGGCACGGCGCAGCCGGTTGCGGGGGGTGACGCTGACGATGCGGGCGATGGCAAAGAAAAAGAAGAAGAAAACAAGGTGCAGGAGATCAGGGGCGTCCTCGAGCTCAAAACGCCCGACCAGGAAGACACCCCGTTTCTGACGCTGACCTATGACTTCACCAAGATTCCGCATGCGTACCGGCTGGCGAAAGATAACGGTATCTTCGAATACGCCTACTACAAGTATAAGCCAATGCTGGTGAAAGCCCACCAGTTTATCAAGCGCAAGCAGATTACCCGCGCGCTCAACTATTACCGTGTGATCCGCGAGCAGCAGATACCGACCGAGTTCAGGCACATGGTTGACCGCAACATCAAGGATATTACTGAATATCTGCAAAAATATCTGGTGACCCGGCAGAATTAGCAGGATGTTGAAAAAATCCCGTGCTCGCTACAGACGCAGCGATTCGCGATGCGAACCGCTTGCGAAACGCCCCTCACCATGGCAGGTGAGGGGCTGTCTGCAGCTGCGCTCGGTTTCAACATCCTGCTTCGCGGCTGTTTTTCAACAGCCTGTTAGCGCATGGCTTTTCTGATTGTGGCGGTATCGGCGCTTGTCTTTGCCGTCTGGCATTCGTTCTCGGATGCGCTGGCATGGCGCATCTGGCTTGCCTGGTATTCGCCCGAGCGGAAAAAAATCCAGCAAAAGGTTAGCTTTGTGCTGCAGGCCCGTTCTCGCTGCGAGTTCTGTGGCGCGGTAATACCGTGGTATGGGCTGATTCCAGTCGCGGGTTTTTTACTGCTCAAGGGCAAATGCCGCAACTGCAGCCGCCGGCTGTCCCCGCGTTTTCCGGTTCTTGAATTTGGTGCGCTTCTTTATGGCGCGTTGCTCGGCGTATTTCTGGTTTCACCGGCAGATTTTCTCATATCGCTCGCCGCCTACGCATTGGTGTGGGTCATCATCTACAACGATTACCGCTCCTTGCTGATCCCCACGGAAGCAATACTCGCTCTGTTCGCTGTCGGACTCATTAACTTGTTACTGTTTCGGTATCCGCGTTGGTTTGCCATGCAGGATCTCTCATTGGGACTCGACCTGGCGGTTGCGTTTGTCTGGTATTTTCTGTTTCATCTTTTGCGGATACTTTCGGGCTATAAGCTCGGCCTGGCGGATGTCAGGCTGGTATTGGCGCTGGGGTTTCTGCTGGGGCATCACTTTGCCCTGTGGCTGCCGGGCCTGGCAGCAATGCTCGCGATTGTCTTTTGGCTCTTGCGGAGATATTCCGTGCTGATTTATGCCCCTTCGGGCGATCAGATTCCTTTCGGAGTTTTTCTTGGAGCGGGCTATCTGTTACTGAACATTGTCCGTGCCGCCTACCATTGAAGCGGCCAGCGCCAGACGCTTTTTCGCCCGTACTTCCTGAAAGTTCTCCCAGAATGAAGCGATACTGATGTAGAAGAAGCCGCAAGCGTACATAACCATGAAGGGAACGAACATGGTTCGCTCAAAAGCAAATGCGGTGTAAATGATGATGACCGCGTAAACGCCCATGAAAAATTCCAGAAAGGGAGTTTTGTCGAGTTTGACGTTACCGGCATACTTCATGCGCTCCGCCACTTTATCTTTCTGGCCTTCGATGCGCAGCTTGGGCGTGCGGATAAACGACGACTTCTTGCCTGTCAGCGCCTGCCAGACTGCGCGCGTATTAGAGACCGCAATCCCTGTACCGATCATGGTCAAAATCGGCATCCAGGCGATGCGGTTTGCCCAGCGGTTATAGAGTACTTTTTGCGACACGAGGTACATCGCGATGGGGCCAAAGGTGCCGAGCGAGAAGATCACAGCGGCGATACCGATGATTGCGTCTGGCAGGTTACCCAGGCGTTCGCTGAAGTACAGCACTGGCAGTGTCGCGAGGATATTGATAACCATCAGCGGGTGCACAAGATAATTGGTGAGGTGGGTGAGGGCTTCGAGTTTTACCTTCCACGGCAGATCGGTGCGGAAAATTGTCGGTGCGAGTTTGACCGTGGTCTGGATAGAGCCTTTGCACCAGCGGAATTGCTGCGATTTGTATGCATTGACAGTTGCGGGAAGCTCCGCCGGATTGACGACGTCGACGATGTACTTGAAGCGCCAGCCCTTGAGTTCTGCGCGGTAAGACAGGTCGAAGTCTTCTGTCAAGGTGTCGGCTGACCAGTTGCCGGCATCGTAAATGCAGGATTTTCTCCAGATTCCGGCAGTACCGTTGAAATTCATCCACAGGCCACTGCCGCCCCGCGCAATTTGTTCGATGGTGAAGTGGCCGTCGATACCCAGGCTTTGGCCTTTCGTCAGTATGCTGTAATCGGCGTTGATGTGGCCCCAGCGAGTCTGGACCATGCCGATATCGTCTGCCTCATAGAAATAGGGAACCGTTTTTTCGAGGAAATCTTCTGCCGGCATGAAGTCTGCGTCAAAAATGGCTATAAACTCCCCTTTGGCGATTTCCTGCGCTTCGCGCAACGCTCCCGCCTTATGGCCCTGACGGTTTGTGCGGTGGATGAGCTTGATATCAAAGCCTTTTTTCCGGTACGCTGCGACTTTCTTTTGCACCAGCTCGGTGGTCT
>CAYOZO010000122.1:0-10060 GCA_964408405.1 uncultured Turneriella sp. | reverse complement strand
GAGTCTGGAAAGCGCCGGCTATCAGGATTAACGGCAAAGATTATTCGCTCGATGACATCGAGCACAGCAAGCTGCGCCCCCTGGGGGATGCACGCATCCACTTTGCGATTGACTGCGCATCGCTCAGCTGTCCCGACCTGCGCAGAGAGGCGTACACGGCTGCACGGCTCGAAAGACAGCTGGGCGAACAGACACGCGCATTCGTGGCCAATAAGACCAAGGGAGTGCGTATCGAAGCGGACGCGGTTTACCTCTCTGCGATATTCAACTGGTTTGCGCAGGATTTTGGCGACGTGGCAAAATTTATCGGACAGTTTGGCGCCCCGCTGCCTGCGGAGCTCAACAGGAAAGAAATTCCGTACAACTGGAATCTAAACGAGTAGCAGCAAAATGCGTTACCCTGTTAAGCGCACAGAGCAACGCCTGCGCGCTTTACTTGTTCTCGATATTAGTTACTGAGACTGTACCATCGCCGTTAAAGATAACCTTTTTGCTTTTGGCTGGCAGGGTAACTTCTTTAGCTGTATTGTTGGCTGTGTCGTACGCGACATCGCCGCGGACTTCCTTGCCGTTCTTGTCAAAAACCTTAACCGATTCGGGCTTGCCATCCTTGAATTGGACGGTCTTGGTCTTTGTACCATTGCTGTCATCGAAGTATTCAACGGCCACCAGTTTCTGGTCTTTGTACGAGGCCACGCGCTCGTTTACGCCGTTCTGGTTCACGTCAAAGTTTGCCCTGGCTTCGCTGTCGCTCAGCACATCGTAGCGGCCAATTACTTTTCCGTTGCTGTCTTTGAGCTGTTGGCTCTTCGCGGAAGTACCACAATTCAGCGCCAGTACGGCTGACGCCACAATCAGTATCAGGGATTTTAAGTTTAGCATGGTCTAGCTCCTTTCTCTATAGTGTATCGTCAAGCCTAATGGCTAACTGGAAGGATTGCACGCGCTTAACGTCGGACCGCAACAGGCGCTGCAGGCATACTAACCAAGCGGTTAATACAAAAAATCGACACACGGCCCATACCTGCATATATTTTAGGATAAAATTCGTGCCGGAACTGCCGTGACCAAGAAATCTGCGAAGAAGCGCATAAGCAAAAAAACGCCGAAGGCTGAGCCCCTATTTGCTCCCAAATGTAAGAACTGCTCAGGCTTTGAAGAAAAGCTGTCCGTAGTAGAGCAGAGCGAGGTAAAAGACGAAGTCTCGCTGATGCACAAACACGAGATAATCCGGCAGATGTCGGCATTCATTGGCGACAATGCGCAATCGCTGATGCAGGCAGAAGAAATTTTTGACCGCTTCCGCTACATGATGGCAGAGTACGTATTGAAGCATGAGTTTAACTGCGAAAGCAAGCTTTCCGTGCAAATGGTTCTTTGGCTTGAACAGAAGTGTCAGCCGACGGCCGCTGCGCCGCTGCATAACATCATCAACCAGTACCTGTCAAAGCGGGTATAGCTTGCCTCTTCCAGACCCAGGTCACTTCGTGTCCATTATGCCATAAATGGTAGATTTGTGACCCGGGAATGGCTGCAAACCGACCCAGTAGCTCTTTATCTGACAGACCATGGAATTTGAGCGTGCAGACTATCGCCCGCAGGTTGGGTAAAGCCAACCAGGCCTCGACAGCATCGAACAGCTTTGCGGGTTCACAGGCCATGTCGCTCAAAAGCACCGTAGCCGACGAGAGTAACTCTTGTGGTGGCTTCAGCCCGTCGCCGCGTCGAAAGCCCAGTTTTGCGAAGCGCCTGAAGAGCCGCTCGTCCGGATAACTGCGGTCGATCATCTCGACCCGGGCACCGGAGAGTGCCGCGACATAGCTCCAGCCGCCTGGGGTTGCGCCCAGATCCAGCACCGTGTCGGTTTCGCTGAGAGCAATACCCGAAAGTGTCAGAGCCTCCTGCAGTTTTAGGTACGCGCGGCTGGGTGGCCCGGTGCGGTCTTCGGTGAAGCGCAGTTTACCGCCGGCGAAGCGGCCTTTAAGCGGCGCATCTGTCCAGAGGATTTCATCGGCAGATGAGAGAGTGAAAGCATAGCAGGCACGGTCGTCGGCCTCAACCGGAAAATCCATCTGCTTGGGCATCTTCACGCGCAGTGCATTGGCAACCAGTTGGCCGCGCCGGAACGCCTGCGCTCCCACATAGGCCCAGCGTCTGCCGAGGCATCGCAGCTTTTTGGCGCCGTCTGACACCGAGGCAAATTTCAATCGCCTGACAGGCCAGTAATCCAGCACCCAATATAGGCGTGCGACGCGCTGGCAAAAAAATACTCCGGGTGCAATCTCTTCCGCTTTGAGCGATACTTGGCGGAGCTCGTCGGTGAACTCGGGCAATAGCTCCTCGCGCAGAAAATAGAGCGAACCTTCGTACTGCACGCCAGGTTCAGCCCGAAAGGAAACCACGGAAGCGGCGCAGCTTGTCAACCCAGCGGCTCTTGTCGCCACCGGGATTAAAGATCGCGGGTTTCAGGTCGAAACCGCGCAGCGTGTCGTGTACGAATTTCATGATATAGTGGAATACCTTGTCGCGCGCCAGCTGGTGTGTCACCAGCACGTGGTGCGTACTCAGCTCTTCGTTGAGGCTGAAGACGTACGCACGCTTTTCTGTCGATGCCACCTTGCGAAAAATATAGTGCATATTTTCGATATGCACGGTCTTGTCGTCCGTTGCATGGATCATGCACAGCGGCTGCTTAATGCGGTGCAGTCTCGTGCGTACGCTGGCAATTCCGAGCTTAAACGAATGCAGCGGCGCCAGCGTGTACGCCTCGCCGTAGCCCACCCACGGAATCATTACGTGCTCCGCCACTACTGATTTTGCCTTGGGTATGTGTCGAAAAAAATTCTTCATGATACCCGAGAGAAAAAGTCGCGGGTCTTTGATTACCAGCCTGCCATTCAGGAAACCATTCAGCACGACCGGCGAGGCAATGGTCACAATACCCGTCGGCGCAAGCGAACCGTTGCGGCTGTCCGCAAAAGCCGGCGCATTACCCCCGCGCTGAATCGGGGTACGGCCTGCCAGTTCGGTCGCAAGGTTGAGGCACAGGTTACCTCCCATAGAGAAGCCGATAAGGAAAAAATGCCTGAAGCGTGGCCGCTCTCTCAGGTAAGTATCGCGCACCATGGTGAGCCAGTGTTCATAGCGCGTCTTGGCAAAATCTTTGATATTGGTGCCATGCCCCGGCAGTAGCGGAGCGATCACAGTATGCCCTTCGCTGTTGAGCAGGTTGCCGATATTGCGCATCGTGTACGGCGAATCTTCAAAACCGTGCACCAGCAAAAAGCCGACGTCGGTCTTACCCGTAAGCCGGAATGGTTCGGCGCCCCGCATGATCTTGATCGCGCTCGGCGTTTCCTGGTACGCTGAAGGATTCACCTGCTCGGGCAAACCATAGTGGCCAATGACCAGAATGACTACTATCAGGACAAACAGCCAGAGCATCCTTGGGAAAACAATGGTTTTCCGGCCACTGTGTAAAGGTGATTAGGATAAATGGCGCAGAAAAAACGCATCGCACTGGTAGCACACGATAACTGCAAAAAAGATCTGATCGATTGGGTAGATTTCAACTGGCTCACCCTCGCCCGACACGAACTCACCAGCACAGGGACGACCGGAAAACTCATCGAAGATCTGATCCGCGAAAGGCAGGGCCGCTCACCCGAAAACCTGCTGCGACTCAAATCAGGTCCTCTTGGCGGCGACCAGCAACTCGGCGCGCTGATCGCAGAAGAGAAAATTGACGCGATCTTTTTCTTCTGGGACCCGATGCACGCACAGCCGCACGATGTGGATGTGAAGGCACTGCTGCGCATCTGCGTGCTCTACAACGTGGTTACGGCCTGCAATCGCTCCACTGCCGATTTCGTGATATCCTCACCCTTGTTCACCGGAGCCTATACGCGCAAGGTGCCTGATTTTTCTGCGTACACTGGTCGAACACTGAACGCCTAAGAGGTTTCGGCTCCTTTTTCAGGAGCCTGTTAAGCAACTCGCAGGAGTGCCCGCGCTACTTAGCCAGCTCTTCCGCTAGCAGCTTGTTGGCGACCTGCGGGTTGACCTTGCCGCGGGTCTTTTTCATGATTTCACCCTGCAGGTGTTTGAGCGCGCGGTCTTTACCGGCCTTGAAGTCCGCCACCGACGCGGGATGTTCTGCAATCACAGCCTGTACAATCTCCAGTATCGCTTTTTCGTCGCTGATCTGCGACATACCCTTCTCTTCGACAATCGTCCTGGGCTTCTTGCCACTGGCCACCATTTCGGCAAACACCTCTTTCGCTATCTTGCCCGAAATAACGCCCGAATCAATCAGGTGAATCAGTTCAGCGAGGTTGGCCGGAGGGAAAAGCTCGGAGAGCGCCTTGTTTTTCTCTTTGACAATTGCCAGCATTTCGACCATGACCCAGTTCGAAGCCTTCTTCGCGGGCGCCCCGGCCTTGATAACTTCTTCGAAATAGCTGGCCGTGGCGCGGTCTGCTGTGAGTACGCCGGCGTCATACTCAGGCAGGCCAAATTCGCTGACATAGCGCACACGCTTCTGGTGCGCGAGTTCCGGCAGTTCCTTGCGAATGCTCTCAATATCCTCTTTTTTCAGAATCAGCGGAACAAGGTCCGGATCGGGAAAGTAACGATAGTCGTGCGCTTCTTCTTTGCTGCGCATCGACTGCGTAATGTCACGGGCAGCATTGTAGAGCCGCGTTTCCTGCACTACCTTGCCGCCCGACTCAATGAGTTCTGACTGGCGGCTGATTTCGTACTCGATTGCGGCCTTCACTGCTTTGAAAGAGTTAAGGTTTTTGATCTCGACGCGTGTGCCCAGCTTGTCTGTTCCCTCGGGGCGGACTGACACGTTGGCATCGACGCGCAACGAACCCTGTTCCATATTACAGTCGGAAACGTCGATGTACTCAAGAATCTTCTTGAGCTCGGTCAGATACGCCACCGCTTCATCCGGACTGTCTATATCAGGCTCCGATACGATCTCAATCAAGGGTGTGCCCGCACGGTTGAGGTCAACGTAGCTTTCATGCACTGCCGGATCTTCCGAGTGCATCAGTTTGCCCGCGTCTTCCTCAATATGGATGCGGGTTATACCGATAGTCCTTTTTCTGCCTTCCACTTCTATGTGCACTTTTGCCTTAGTGCAATAGGGTTCAAAGAATTGCGATATCTGGTAGCCTTTCGGCAGGTCGGGATAGAAGTAGTTCTTTCGGTCAAACTTACTGCGCTCGTGTATCGTACCTTCAAGCGCCAAACCCGCGCGCACTGCCTTCCTGACAGCTTCGTAGTTTAGAACCGGCAGCGCTCCCGGCAAACCAAGGCAGACGGTCTGTACTTCGGTGTTGGCGTCAGCGCCGAAAGACGTCGCCGCCGTAGAAAAAAGTTTGCTCTTTGTGTTGAGCTGGCAGTGTACTTCGAGACCGATCGTCGGGATAAACTTCATCGTTCATTTTTTAGCTACGATACACCTCGTCGAACGGGTTTTTAATCCCGGTGCCGCACAGGCTCGTTGCGCGGCACCGGGCTCACTTCTTCTGCTTGTCAGGCCAGATTTGCTTTTAGATGACTAACCGGAACTCACGGCAAGAATTACCCTGCGGGAAATACCAGCAAGCGCCTTGCGGAGAAACAAGCATGCACGAAATCTTAAGGAAAAACCTGCCGGCCGGAACTGTCGTTTTCTTCGTTGCGCTGCCACTCTGCCTGGGCATCGCCCTCGCCCAAAATGCGCCACTGATGGCGGGTCTGGTATCGGGTATCATCGGCGGTATCGTTGTCGGCATCCTCGGTGCGTCACAGGTAAGCGTCAGCGGTCCGGCAGCAGGGCTGACGGTTGTCGTCATCGGCGCCATCGCTGAACTGGGCTCGTTTCCGGCATTTACTCTCGCGGTTTTTCTTTCAGGTATCCTGCAGCTGGTTTTCGCGCTGCTGCGCATGGGGGTGGTAAGCAAATTCATACCGGGCTCTGTCATCAAAGGCATGCTGGCAGCAATCGGGATTATTATCGTACTGAAGCAGATTCCGCACCTTTTCGGCTACGATTCTGACTTTGTCGGCGATCTGGAATTCATTCAACCCGACGGACGCAATACCTTTACCGAACTCTACGTCATGCTGCGCAATCTGAATCCGACTGCGATACTCATATCCTGCATTTCGATTGCGGTCATTATTTTGTGGGATAAAATAGTTGCGCCAAAGTACAGGCATC
This sequence comes from uncultured Turneriella sp., assembly GCA_964408405.1. GTDB lineage: Bacteria > Spirochaetota > Leptospiria > Turneriellales > Turneriellaceae > Turneriella. The sequence goes on along the minus strand of CAYOZO010000122.1, from coordinate 3,846 downwards.
TCAAAAATATTCCTGGTTCGATACTCGCAGTAGCCATAGCGGTTATAATAAACCTGCTCGCCGGGCATGTCGAATCGCTGAAAGACCTGACTTCAAACCACCTCGTACAGCTGCCACTTAACCCAAGCCTCGCCGACTTTGCCCGACACTTCGCCTCTATCGACTTCAGCCTGCTCTGGAACAAGAAAGAGGTCTGGAAAGTTGCGCTCACCATCGCGATCATCGGCAGTATCGAAACGCTGCTAAGCCTCGAAGCTGCAGACAAGATCGATCCACAGCGCCGTATCGCCAACAAGAACCGCGAATTAGCCGCACAAGGCGCCGGTAACATGCTCAGCGGCCTATTGGGCGGTCTGCCGATCACTGCTGTTATTGTCCGCACCGTTACCAACGTCAATTCGGGCGCAACCCACCGTGTATCAGCGATCTGGCACGGAGTGTTGCTTATCATTGCTGTGTTTCTTATTCCGCAACTGCTAAACTATATCCCCCTTGCAGTACTTGCCAGCATTCTGGCAATCGTGGGCTACAAACTCAGCAGCCTGCGGATGGTCAGAGCAGTCTGGAATTCCGGACGCGAGCAGTTTATTCCCTTTGCCGTGACTGTCGTGGCAGTGGTACTAACAGATATCCTGCTGGGCGTCGGCATCGGCGTGCTCTTTTCTGTGGGTTTCATACTGCTGCGGAATTACCGGAAGGGTTTCTATACCTCGGTGGAAAACGGAGAGCATGTGATTCGCCTGGCTGAAGATATCAGTTTCATCCATCGGCCCGGGCTTAGCGAAGAATTGCGTAATATCCCGGACAAATCAGTCGTTACGATCACTGCAGAAAACACGCACCACATTAACTATGATATCGCCGAACTAATTACTGAATTCAAAGAGAGCGCTCCCTCGCGTGGTATCACTGTTCGTGAGAAGAGTATGCCCTATATCGCTCCGTCAGCTCCACAGTCGCACGATCGCTCTGCCGTGTACCGCAGGCTCATACATGGTAACCGACTCTGGGTCGAAGAAAATCTCGCGCGTGACCGCTACTACTTTGAAAAGCTCGCTAAAGGGCAGGCGCCACAGATTCTGTGGATTGGCTGCGCAGACAGCAGAGTACCGCCCGATGCCATCACAAACACGCGCCCGGGTGAAATATTCATCCACCGCAATGTCGCCAATCTGGTGGTGCACACGGATCTCAATATGCTCTCCGTGCTCCAATATGCAGTGGAGGTACTTAAGGTGAAGCAGGTCATTGTCTGCGGCCACTATGAATGTGGCGGGGTACGAGCAGCTATGCAAAACAGCGACCTTGGGTTGGCCAACAAGTGGCTGCGTAACATCAAAGAAGTCTACCAGTTACACGTGCGTGCGCTGTCAGCTGTGGCAAATCCTAAAGACCGTGAAAAGCTGCTGGTGGAGCTCAATGTCATGGAACAGGTCCGTAACCTGGCGAAGACATCGATCATCCAGAAAGCATGGAAAAAACGCGCCGTGGAAATCCACGGCTGGGTAATTGATCTCTCTACAGGCTTCATCAAAGAGTTGCCTGTGGGCCTCAACGGTCCTGCGGATCTGGATCCCATCTTCCGTTACAGGCTCTGAGGGAGCATGAGGGGCTGCGAGCCCGTGCGGCAGTCCTTTGGGCACTCAAAGATACTGTCCATATTATGTCTCATTATCAGTCTGTCCGACGGTGGCCTACCCGCTGAACGACAAACAATCCGCCTGCGTCCACCACGACGAGGGCCCACTGCTCGTCCTCGCAGGAGCAGGCTCCGGGAAGACCGGCGTCATCGTCAACCGGATCACGCAGCTCATCAAGAAAGGAATAAAACCCTCGGCCATCTGCGCCGTGACGTTCACGAACAAGGCCGCGCGGGAAATGCGCGAACGTGTACGCGAGCTTGCGGGCAAAAACCCCAAGGGAATATTCATCGGCACCTTCCACAGCCTGGGGCTCATGATCCTGCGCGAAAACCATGAGGCTGCGGGCATACCTTCGAACTTCGTCATCATGGGCCAGGACGACCAGCTGACGCTGGCGCGCGAGGTACTGGTTCTTAATGGCGTAGATACGGAAATTTTCAGCGAGAAACACCTGATCAAGGCCGTCTCAGACTGGAAGAACTCGGGTGAGTCGCGCGACGATTTTTTTTCCGATGATATCTGGCATCTGCGCGTGCCGCAAAAACCCATCACCGAAATTGTGGCACAGTACTGTGAACGCCTTTCAGGCATGAATGCGCTCGACTTTGACGACCTGATACTCATACCCGAGAACCTGCTGGGCACCAATGAAGAAGTGAGGGAGCGCTACCGTTCCCGATTTGCGCACTTCCTGGCTGACGAATTCCAGGACACGAACCCCCTGCAGTTCAGGTTTCTGCGGCGGCTGATGTGTGAACCATTCAATCTCTGCGCCGTCGGTGACGACGACCAATCCATCTATTCGTGGCGCGGCGCAGACACTCGCATCATGCTCGAATTCAAGCAGCGTTTTCCCGAGGCGGAGATCATCGCGCTCGAACAAAATTACCGCTCCTTACAGTACATACTCGATATCGCCAACCATCTGATCGCGCACAACAGCGCGCGGCATCCGAAAAATCTCTACAGCGCAGTGAAAACCCCTGGTCAGGCAGTCGTATTCGAAGCCGAAGACGGCCTGGGCGAGGCGGAGTATGTTGCCGATACCATCGTAGCGCTTAAAGTACGCCACCAGCTCGATTACTCTGCATTCTGCGTACTTTACCGGACCAATTTCCAGAGCCGCTCGTTTGAAGAGGTATTGCGTCAGCGCAACATTCCGTACCATGTCAGCGGTAGCTACCAGTTCTATGACCGCAGCGAAATCAAGGATGTGCTGGCATACCTGCGCTTCTTTGCCAACCAGGCAGATGACCGTTCGCTGATGCGGATACTCAACCTGCCGCGCCGCGGCATCTCCGAGACGGCTATACAGCGCCTCGCGCAGTACGCGCAATTCAACAAAAAGCACCTGTGGGATGTGCTCTCAGAAATTGAGTTGTGCGAAATTGACATAAGCGCGGCCACGCTCTCCGGCATTCTGGAATTCAAGGATTTCATCGCCGCGCACCTCAACGAAATCCGGCGCAGTGGCAATCTCGCGAAAGCGACGCAAAATCTTGTCGATGCGCTTGCGCTCGAGCACGAGTACATCAGGCAGGGGCTCGACCAGCAGAAGGTGACCAATAAGCTGCTCAATGTGCGCGAGCTCATTCGGTCGATCGAGGATTTTGAAAGCGGCGAAAGACAGATTGCGCTGATAGGCGAAAATGCCGAGCGCAACCTCTATACCTACCTGCAATTTGTTGCCCTGCTTACGGCAGACGATAAAGAAAAAGAGAGCGAAGTGCCGCGCGTACAGCTGATGACGATACACCAGGCAAAAGGCCTGGAGTTCGATACGGTCTTTGTGACCGGTCTCGAGGACGGCATTCTGCCGCACCAGCGCTCGATCGACAATGAAGCAGAGGGTTCTGATACTCAAGGCATTGAAGAGGAGCGTCGCCTTCTCTATGTTGCGCTGACGCGGGCCAAAAAACGCCTCTACCTGACGCTTTCACGCACCCGCAAGAACCGTGGGCTGGTTACAGAGTGCACGCCGTCGCGGTTTCTCGACGAGCTACCGGGCGATCTTCTGCAGTGGGAAAGCACCGTGCCGCAGACTGCCGACCTTGCAGACCTGGAGAAGATGCTTCTGAATATCTAAGAGCACCTCACCCTCCCGGCCTCTCTCTCCACCATGTGGAGAGGGAGGAGAAAGACAGATTTGACCGTAATTGGATTAAGCGTTTTGCTCCCCCTCTCCATTACATGGAGAGGGGGA
>CAYOZO010000121.1:0-10149 GCA_964408405.1 uncultured Turneriella sp. | reverse complement strand
TTAGCGAACGCGGTTTGCGCAAAAAATCGCTCCGGCAAGTTGGCGCACAGGCTCCAGGTGATTAATTAATCAACCTCGCCCTGCGCCTTTTGTGCTTTACCCCCTGTTTTTTGCCCCGAGGGTACCCGGACATCTTTCCCCGATGAAAAAACTTCAGGAGAATTTCATGTTCAGACTACGAAACGTAGCGGCCCTTCTCACCGGCCTGCTCATGGTTTCTGTTTCGCCTCTTGCGGCGAGCGAAGCCGACCTCAAGATTCCGGACCTGACCAGCAAGACGTTTTTCGGCTCGCTCGATGGTCGCACGCTGCTGATCATCGGTCTTGCGACCTGCGTGTTGGGGCTTATTTTTGGCCTGGTGGAGTTTATCCGTGTCAAAAAACTACCGGTTCATAAAGTCATGCTCGAAGTCTCCGAGCTGATCTACGAAACCTGCAAGACCTACATGATCACGCAGGGCCGCTTTTTGGCGATCCTGTGGATTTTTATCGCAGCGATCATGATCTACTACTTTGGCTTTCTCGCGCAGGGAGGCCAGGATTCCGCCGGAGCGGCGGTCCAGGGCTACGGTGTTGCCAAAGTCCTCACTATTCTCGCCTTCTCCATCCTGGGAATTTTGGGCAGCTACGGCGTGGCCTGGTTCGGTATTCGCATGAATACCTTCGCCAACTCGCGCACGGCATTTGCTTCGCTCGCGGGTAAGCCCTTCAGCGTCTATGCAATTCCACTGCGCGCCGGCATGTCGATCGGCGTACTGCTCATTTCGGTAGAGCTTCTGCTGCTGCTCGCGATTTTGCTCTTCGTTCCTGCAGACTTTGCGGGGCCCTGCTTTATCGGTTTTGCGATTGGTGAATCGCTCGGCGCCTCTGCGCTGCGTATTGCCGGCGGTATCTTTACCAAGATTGCCGACATCGGCTCTGACCTCATGAAGATTGTTTTCAAAATCAAGGAAGACGATGCGCGCAATCCGGGAGTGATTGCTGACTGTGCGGGCGACAACGCCGGCGACTCGGTTGGTCCGACGGCTGATGGTTTCGAAACCTACGGCGTGACCGCCGTGGCGCTGGTGTCCCTGATTTTGCTCGCGGTATTCCCGCAGTTTCAGGTGCAGCTCCTTGTCTGGATTTTTTCTGTAAGCGTCGTGATGATCTTTGCTTCGCTCGGTTCGTATTTCCTGAATGCGCTGATTGCCAATGCCCGTTTCAAGAACTCGGACAACTTTAACTTTGAAACTCCGCTTTCAACGCTGGTATGGATTACGTCTTTCGTTTCGATCGGCTGCACTTACCTGGTTTCTTATCTGGTACTGCCGGATGTCGGCAACGGTACGCTGTGGTATAAGCTCGCGACGATCATTTCCTGCGGTACGCTGGCGGGGGCTCTCATACCCGAAGTCGTGAAAGCCTTCACCTCGACGGATTCCGGTCACGTGCGCGAAATTGTCACGGCTTCTAAAGAAGGCGGCGCGTCGCTGAACGTGCTCGCTGGTCTTACCGCCGGTAACTTCTCTGGCTACTGGATGGGCATCACGATCGTCGCGCTGATGGGCCTTTCTTACTTTGTCGCGATGCAGGGACTCGGTGAACTCATGAGCCCTTACGCGGTGGCAGTATTTGCATTCGGTCTGGTTGCCTTCGGCTTTTTAAGCATGGGCCCCGTGACGATCGCGGTGGACTCTTACGGCCCGGTGACAGACAACGCACAGTCGGTCTATGAGCTCTCGCTGATTGAAAATGTGCCCAACGTAAAAGCAGAAATCAAGAAAGGCTACGGTTTCGAGCCGGATTTTGATAAGGCGAAGCATTTTCTGGAAGCGAACGACGGCGCCGGTAACACGTTCAAAGCAACTTCAAAGCCGGTGCTGATCGGTACTGCTGTCGTAGGCGCTACCGCCATGATCTTTTCCATCATTCTGATGCTGACCAACAACTTCCAGAATGCGCAGGCGATCGCCAACCTGTCGCTGCTGCATGCTCCTTTCCTGCTGGGCCTCATCACGGGCGGCGCCGTCATCTACTGGTTTACCGGTTCGGCAACGCAAGCGGTATCCACCGGTGCATACCGTGCAGTTGAGTTCATCAAGGCTAACATCAAGCTCGAAGGTACAGACAAGGCTTCGACGAAAGACAGCAAGCGCGTGGTCGAAATCTGCACGCAGTACGCGCAGAAGGGTATGTTCAATATCTTTCTGGGAGTTTTCTTCGGTACTCTCGCGTTTGCTTTCCTCAATGAATACTTCTTCATTGGCTACCTGATTTCCATCGCGATTTTCGGTCTCTACCAGGCGATCTTCATGGCCAATGCCGGCGGCGCCTGGGATAATGCGAAGAAGCTCGTGGAAGTCGAACTGAAAGCCAAAGGTACCGAGCTGCATGATGCCTGCGTGGTAGGCGATACTGTGGGCGACCCGTTCAAAGACACTTCGTCTGTGGCGATGAATCCGGTCATCAAGTTCACAACACTGTTCGGCTTGCTTGCCGTTGAGCTGGCGGTCGAAATGAAGGGTGGCGCAGAGACAATGCGAAATGTCCTGTCCGTTGCCTTCTTCGTGCTGAGCATGGTCTTTGTCTGGCGCTCATTCTACAAGATGCGCATCCAGTCAGAGAAGGCTTCCTGATTTTTCGTTAAGCTATGGGCTGAAGCCCATAGCAAAAAGCACAAAGGCCCGCGTCAGCGGGCTTTTTTATTGCGTTCTCATTCGGCGAGCGCGCGATTTGGTATCGTGGCGCGCCAGCAAGAGCTTGAGGCGTTCAGTCTTCTTCTTATCTTTCAGAAAGCGCTCAGGATTCTTTTCGTACTCTTTCCAGAGTTGTTCCATTTCGGCCTTTTCGATAGCCGCAAGCTCTTTCTGTTTCAGGCGAAACTGCGCGTCATGGATGGGAGCCGAACGTGATTTGGCCGCCGGTGCAGCGGGCGCTCCGCCGGGGGCCAATTCGCCAGAGTTGCTCTCGCCTTTCGCAACGTCGCGCGCCGGAGCTTCCGCTGCAGTTACAGCCGGTGTCGGCGGTGCGACGCGCGCGGCAGCTTCGTCGGTCTCGGCAACCCGGTCGGCTTTGCCTTCGTCCATAATTGCCGGCTGCGCGCGTTTTTTGAAAGTAAGGGCTGACTCTTCATGGTCTGCTGCTTTGCTTTCACGCCCCTTATTTTCAGCCTTCGCCTTGGGGCGTTGAGCCGTTGCCCCGGAGCTCTTTGAAACAGAGGGTTCTTCATCTTCTGTGGCCAGGGGTTTTGTCTCCGCATGGGGCGCGGCAGCCGGTTGCTCGTTAGTTGCGACGGCAGAGCGGATCTGTTCCCTCTGCTCATTGAGCTGCATGACCAGAGGAATCGAGATGGCCGTGAGCAGTAAGGCCGCGATGCCAATCGTCCATCCCCCGCGCGGGGAGAAGCCACCTTTCGGGATAAACTTCCGTAGCACGCCTGCCCTGGGTTGACCGGCAGTCATTTGCGCGTCGAGTTCACGCTTCAGTTCGGCAAAGCGTTCGCGCAGGTAGGCGTCAAACCTGTCGTCTGCTGCCGGGCGGGTGCGCTTCGCCTTAGCCAAGCACATCCTCCCTGATGCCGCGCTGAATCAGTTTGACTTTGAGCAGGGTCTTGGCCTGGTTCATGCGTGATTTGACTGTACCCAGGTTGATCTCGAGCACGGTCGCAATTTCTTCATAGCTCAGCTCTTCAAAATAGCGCATGAGTACCAGTTGCTTGTATGTTTCGCCGAGCTCGTTCACTGCATCCATTAGATGCCGCGAGACTTCCGAAAGTTCAATATTTTGCTCAGGGTTCTTACGAGAATCGGCCATGTGTGCTGACTTGTGACCCAAGGCCTCGTCAGAATATTCACGTTTCGAGCGCCGCGCTGCCTTGCGCTGCACATCGTGACAGTGGTTGATCAGAATCCGCACAACCCAAGTATATTCGCTCGATTCATTGCGGAATGTCTGTACGCTGCGACCGGCCTTGATGAGCGCCTCCTGCACCGCATCTTCTGCGTCGCTCGTATTGCGCAGCTGTGCGAGTGCAAGCCGGTACAGGCGTTCGCGGTAGGGCAACAGGCGCGCCATAAAGCCAGAAACCTGGTCAACTGCAAACGCGACGAAAGCAAGCCCCGGCAGGTGCATGAATACAGTAGGCGGGCAGCTTTGCGCCTGTCGTGTCAATCAAGTATATGCAGTCAATTGGCGAAAACCATTGACAAGCCCTTCGCCGCAGTAGATACACGAACATGATCAAGCCCAGGCGTCTCAGAATAGCTTTGCAATGTCTGCTGCCGCTGGCAGTGCTCACCTGCCGCAAAGGTAAGCTCATGGAGACGGCAAAAGCGAACGCCACGCAATATGCTCTGGCGCGCTGCGAGTGTGAAAAGCTCCAACGCCAGGATCCGCCGGGAGACATAACGCTCTGTTTCGACCAGATGCAGCAGGCGAAGCGCTATCTGTCTTTCAACATCGAAATGGGCAAGTTTTCCGAAGCGGAGAAAGCAGAAGTCATGGCTCACGGGGACAAGGTGTACGAGGATTGCATGGCCGCGCAGACGCCGGCGCGCTGAGCTTTCAGAAGGCTCGGTCAGCCTGCCGATAATTAGAACACTGGTATGCCATTCCAGTTTGCGCACGCACTCGAATTTCTCGCAACGCACCGCTACCTGTTTATCGCAGGCGGCATTGCTTTTGCCCTGCTACTGACCGCAATCCTCACACTCATTATCGCCTTCCGCCGCCCGAAAGCTGTGCGGTTACAGCCGGTGAACCAAGCGGCACCTGCAGCAGAACCTCCCGTCAGCGAAGCACCGGCGCCGCGCATCAACCGCTCGCGGCTGGCCGTAGGCGATATTGTCAGCCCCTGGACGCAGGGCGTTTACGAGAGGAACTCCCCCGAAGCAAAATTGAGCAGCCTCTTGATGGCGTTTGCTTTCGACGAAGCCGATGGCATTCGGCGTGCGCAACAGAGCGAACTGGCAGCAGGTATTGACCTGGGGGAGCTTTTGCGTAACTGCGCGAGCGCAACCGGCGTAGCCGTGCACGGAGCTTATGCGACGCTCGCTCTCTGGCACGCAGGCGATGGCCGCTACGCAGAGATGGCTCTTAAGGTAGCAAGCCACGCGCATATGCCGCTCGAACAGAAAGAACTCATCCGCTTTCTTTTTCAGGATATCACAGGCGTGCCGCTCAAACCGCGCAACGTACCGAGCCTTTCGCACTGGAACAACAAGGCTTTTCGTACTGCGCTGGCCCTTTATACCGCTAAGCGCATCAAAGAATCGGAATGGAAAGAGATGTCGCTTGTTCTTCCGGAATACCTTTATCCACTGTATGAACTCGAGTTGGCGCAGAAGCTCCCGCCACGCACGATCTATCGCCGCGCGCGCGAAAGTCGTGTTTACGGCGAAGGTCTGTTCAGACTGAATCTTGAAACGCTTGCGCGCTACTGCAACCCAAAACGCTGGCAGCGCCTGCAGAACTCAGATAAGGCCTCGCGCTTTTCGGCGTGGCTTGCAGCGCAGTCCTGCCGCACAGAGGCCGAGGCGCTTTTGCACGTGGCAAATCCTGATGTGTTTGAGGCTGCCGACTTCGATGAGGCACTCGCGCAGCAGATCCAAAATGTACTCGAAGGCAGGAATCCCAAAGCATGGTTGTTTGATGGCGAAAAGCCCCCGCGTCTGCATCATCGACTGCAGTATTTCAAGTACTTCTGTTTATTCCAGAAACACAACGAAGCAGTGCGCTGTTTCGCGACGCTTGGTGTCTTTCGCCGCGACCGCGCGCAGCGGCTCTACTATGCGCGCGCGCTCTTCCTGAGCGGCATGGCACATGAAGCCTGGACGGAAATGTCTTCTCTGATGACGGATTATCCGCGCGATGCAGCCGTGCTCAATGAGGCAGGCATCTACGCACACAAGCTGGGGCGCTATGAAGAGGCGGCAGAAATTTTTGCCCTTGCGCGCAGCTATTTTCCCGACGATGCGACGATTGCCTACAACGAAGCTGTCTTTACCGAGCAATACAGCAAAAAGCAGGTCGAAGAAAAGTGGTCGCGCGTGCAGAAGCTGACACAGCCGCCGTTGGTAGAGAGTTAAAAGTGAACAAGTGTTCAGGTTTAGGCTTGACATAGAGATTCTTATTCGCGACTTACCCGAAGCGGTTTAGTAATTACTAAATTTTCAGGAGGCCCCATGAAACAACAACCTCTCGACGTGCTGGTGATGGGCGCGGGCTTTAGCGGCATCGGCGTCGCCATCAATCTTAAGAAGAAAGGAATTGAAAACTTCCGCATCATTGACCTGGGTCTGGACTTCGGCGGCACCTGGCGCGATAACAAGTATCCCGGCGCGGCCTGCGATGTGCCCAGCCATCTGTATTCATTCTCGTTTGAACAAAATCCGAACTGGTCGCGCATGTTTGCGACTTCAGATGAGATCCACGAGTATATGCTGGGCGTCGCTGAAAAATACAATCTGCGCGAGAAGGCTGAGTTTGGCGTTAAAGTAAACGGTCTTAAATATGATGAGAATTCCTGCACGTGGACCGTTAGCACCGAAGGCGGCAAGAAGTACATTGCGCGTGTCGTGGTCTCAGGCGTTGGAGCGCTGTCTGTGCCATCGTATCCAAAAATAGAGGGAGCGGAAACCTTCAAGGGAGAGATTCTGCACACTGCAAGGTGGCGCAAAGACATCGATCTTAGGGGCAAAAAAGTGGTCGTTGTTGGTGGTGGGGCAAGCGCAGTGCAGCTCGTGCCAGCTATTGCACCCGAAGTCGGACACCTCACCGTTTTCCAGCGCACGCCATCGTGGATAATACCAAAGCCCGATTACGAAATTGGCGAAGCTGAAAAATCCATCTACCGGGCGCTGCCGTTTGTGCAAAAAATTCGTCGCACTCTGATCTATGCCCTGACAGAGGGTTTTGGCGCCGGCATAGTGTTTAATACACCAGTCACAAAGCTGCTCGAACGCCTCGCGCGCTGGAACATCGAACGCAGTATCAAAGACCCCGAGCTACGCCGCAAGGTCACCCCCGACTACCGCTTCGGCTGCAAGCGTATGCTCATATCCAACGACTGGTATCCGACGCTCACGCGTGACAATGTAGAACTCGTCGCGTCTCCCGTAACAAAAATCACTCCCACAGGCGTTGTTGCCGAAGGTAAGGAGTACGCCGCAGACATACTGATCTATGCGACGGGCTTTGAAGTGCCGAAAGCCGGTTCGCCTTTCCCGATCAAGGGTGCGCGCGGCCACGACCTCAACACCGATTGGAAAAACGGCGCCGAGTCATACCTCGGCATGACCGTGCACGGCTTTCCCAACCTCTTCTACTGCATGGGCCCGAATACCGGCCCCGGCCATACGTCGGTGCTGGTCTATACCGAGCCGCAGTACCGTTACATCGCCTCGGCGGTTTCGCATATGCTGACCGAAGGTATTGCCGCTCTTGAGGTTAAGGCAGAAAAGCAGGCGGAGTTCACTCGTTTCATCGATGAGCGCATGAAGATCACCAACTGGACCTCGGGCTGCAAGAGCTGGTATCTGACTGATAGTGGCCGCAACACAACGCTCTACCCCGGCTTCGCGGGGGAATATGTAATCAAGGCGAGCACGTTTCATCTCGAAGATTTTGACCTCGTGAAGAAGTCAGATATCGAGAAGCAGAAGGTAGCTTAGCGCTGCCTCACCCCCAGCCCCTCACTGAGGACAGAGACCCTGCAGGTCACCACAGCGTGGAGAGGGGAGTTAGTCGGGTGCGTCGTGTGGTGCTCTTGCTCCCCCTCTCCATTGCATGGAGAGGGGGTTGGGGGGTGAGGCACATGTCGAAAAGAATCGACGCGTTGTTCAACTTCTGCGAAGTGCCTGTAGCGCTTGCTACAATGCGGCTGTGCCGCGAGGAGCTTTTGTGAGAGAAGTATATATCATCGGCGCTCATGAAACAGAGCACGGTAGTTTCAAAGACAAAAACTTTCGCCACCTGATTGCCGAAGCCGGCAATAAGGCGATCGAAGACGCGGGCATTGACCGCAAAGAGATCCAGGCGCTTTACCTGGGTAACTACAACGGCAACGGTCTCAATAACCAGAACACGATGGCAGCGCTCGCAGCCACGTCACTGGCGATGCCGCACGCGGCCACGCTGCGTTTCGAAGCAGCCTGCGCTTCAGGCGGAGTAGCTTTCCGTAACGCGATGATCGCCGTCGGTGCGGGTGTTTACGACACGGTAATGGTGATGGGTGTAGAAAAGATGAACGTGCCCTTCGACGAACTCTCAGCGGAAGAGCAAATGAAGGCTGCACTTTCAGGTGTAGATTACCTCTACGAAGCAGGTCCTGGCATGAACGGTTCAACCATGTTCGCTATGTTCGCGCACCGTCATATGCATGAATTCGGCACCACCCGCAAACAGCTGGCGATGGTGGCAGAAAAAAATAAGTATCACGGATCGCTCAACCCTTATGCTTACAAGCAGCGCGAAGTGCCGCTCGAGAAAATTCTGAAATCCCCGATCATTGCCTCGCCTTTCAGCGCGCAAGAAGTCTCACTCATCACAGACGGAGCGGCTGCAGTCATTCTCACCACGAAAGACCGCGCAAAAGGGCTCGGGAAGAAGAACGCGGTGAAGGTGTTGGGCTCTGGTCACGGCGGCGCCTCTTTCAGTGTTGCCTTCCGCGCGAAGCACACCGAATCAGAAGCGACGAAGGCAGCTGCTGCCGAAGCCTACAAAATGGCGAATCTCAAGCCGTCCGATATTTCTGTGGCGGAATGCCATGACTGCTTCAGCTTTACGGAAATCATGAACGTCGAAGATCTGGGCTTTTGTGAAAAGGGCAAGGGCGGATTTTTTGCTGAAGAAGGCCACTCGCGCCTCGGAGGCAAACTCCCCATCAATACTTCAGGCGGTCTTACCGCGAAAGGACATCCCATCGGCGCCACGGGCGTCGGCCAGATTGTCGAGATGACCTGGCAGCTGCAGGATAAAGCGGACAAGCGCCAGGTAAAGAATGCGAAGTTCGCACTGACACACGTGCTCGGCGGCCCGGCCTCGGTTTCCACTGTTCACATTCTCGGAAGGAGCGATATATGAGTAGTATTCCAGCTGTAAAATGCAAGGACTGCGGCACCCCGCATCCCAAAGGCATCGCGGCCTGCCCGGCCTGTGGTTCGATGAATCTCGAAGACTACGAAGCTAAGGGCAGCGGCAGCATCTATACATACACTGTGAATACGTTCGTGCCCGTCGGTAAGAACAAGGCACGCGCTCCCTATTGCATGGCTGTAGTCGAAACGGACGACAAGATGCGCATCACGGCTATCGTCGAAATGCCCGATGCCAATACCGCGAAGATTGGTGACCGGGTAGAGTTCAAACATTACGAAGACAAGCTGACGCCGATTTTTACTCGTATTTAAAGTAACTTGCGCTGACGCGCAAGTTACTTTAATCCAAGACAACGCTGCAACAGCCTGACAGGCCAGGTAATATATGCAGGGCCTTTTTCCTGCGCTTTATTAGTTAATAAAGCGAGTGCACTAACTAATAGAAAAGTAGCCACCACGACCAGCAACCAGCTTATCAATGTCGGCAACGCGGGGAGATACGCATCAAAAACCCGCAAGATCTGTGGGTGTATAAGATAGACGCTAAATGTCAGCGGAGCGAGACGTTGACCGACGGTAGGGGTGGGTTTAGACCTACCCCTACCGTCGGATTGAGAATGCAGCCACCAGACGACGGCTAGGGCATAGAGCATTACACTTGGGCGCGAGAAATGATTATAGTAGTCAGCCGGTGTGCCGTCATACGAGTAAAAAATGTACTCTGCCACGACATAAGCAAGAGCAAGGAGAATGGCCAGCACGGGGGCTATGGATTTCCATAGCTGTGTGGGGCGAGACATTACTCCGGCTCCCCGCTCATCAGAGCCGGGATATGGAGTTTTTTCTGCATGCAGTATGCCCAGCATGAAGTAGGGCAGCCAGTAGATGGCAAACGAGGCATGCCAACCGGGGTGCCGCAGCCCTATATTAATTAATAGGAGTTCGGAGCTTCCTTTGTAAAGAAGGCCCGAGACCATAACGAGCGCCATCCACGCGGCAAAGCGAAAACCGGCTAGCGAGCCACGTGCCCACCGCTGCAGGATGGGAAAAAGCAGGTAGCACTGCGCGAGTAT
>CAYOZO010000120.1:0-10185 GCA_964408405.1 uncultured Turneriella sp. | reverse complement strand
GAGCGCGGCCAGCGCGCTGCTCGACGCGGTCGCTGAAGAGCCGGCCTGATTACCCTTTGTGGTCCTGGTGCCTGACGAGGCGGTGAATCGTGTACATCATAACGATCGTCACCACCATCGCGCCGACAACCACGTAACCCAGCACGTCGTAGCGCGCGAGCGCGCCGCTGCTGGTCTTTACCACAATCGCCCCGGCAACCGCCGAGGCGATGCCGCCGGAAATTTGCTGAAAGGCGGAGCTAACCCCCATGAACGCGCCACGGTCCTGCGGTGCGGGTACACCACTCATTAACGCAGAAGCTCCCACTATGCGCGCAGTGATTGCGGCGAAGAGTGCCGCCGTTATCAGCATTACCAGCCAGAGCGGGCTGCGGCCGAGTTGCGTATAGATGAGCACGAGTATCATGCCGACGGTCGAGCCAATGGTGAAGACTTTGTATTTGCCGATGCTGTCGCTGAGGCGCCCCGCGATCGGCCCTGCGATCATCGCCGTGACGCCGGTCACCATGTAGAGCGTTGGCAGGTCGTCATTGCTCAGGCCCAGGTTGCCGGTGCCGAATGCGCTGCCGAACGGCATCAGCATGAAGCCGCCGGTTGCGAGCAGTGTCGTCGCGGCGAAGCCGCGTAGGTAGCGTGGTTTGCTGATCGTGGTGAGCAGGTGGTGAAACGGGCTTTTGTCGATCTTGAGCGCGAGGTGTGCATCGATGGGTTTCATCTTCAGAAGAATGATAGCTCCCACTGGTAACCCAAGGCCGACAATCAGTAAGAAAGGCGCATGCCAGTTGAACTTGTTGGCGACGTAGATACCCACGGGAATGCCGAGCACCTGGCTTACGGCAAACGCCATCTGCAGAAAGCCCATGACGCGCCCGCGTGCCGAGAAGGCGAAGACGTCGGTGACAATCGCAAAGGCGATCGCGCTGATCACGCCGCCGAAGAGGCCGGTCACGACGCGTGCGGCGAGCAGCGTGTGGTAGTCGGGTGCGAGGCCGCAGAGTAATGTGCCCGCGAGAAAGCCCGTGTAGAAGACGAGCAGCATGCGCTTGCGGTCGAAGCGGTCGGCAAAGCCCGCAGCCAAAAGCCCCGATGCGCCCGCGCTGAAGGCGTAAGCAGAGACGACCCAGCCGAACTGCTGCGGGTTAATCGAGAGCGCAGGCATCAGAATCGCGCCGAGCGGCGACAAGACCATGAAATCAAGAATCACAGTGAACTGCAGAATTGTCAGTATCGCGATGAGAAACTTTTCATAGCCGGTGAATGCGGCATTTGGAGTGGTTTGCATGAAGGTGCCTGAGGTTGGAGTATATTAAATTTGAGGCTTCGCTACCAGTGTTTTGCTGCCAGAGGCTCTATTTTACCAGCGTCGTTTGGTCGCAGGACCGGCCGGGCGCGATCTTACCTTTTCTTCAGCAGCAAGTCGAATTCTCCTCCGCAACCCATATCCATGAATACGGGTTCATAACCTTCCTTATAGAGTTTAAGCTTGAACCTCTCGCATGAGATAAAGGGGCTCGTCGTATGGCCAATGCTGAACCGACCCTTTTCATCCGTCGCATTCGCAGCGACTGGCCGGCCAGCATCAATCATTTCTACCTGGACTCCCGCAATCGGCTTCCCTTTGTTATTGCGAACAAGCCCCTGGCTGTGCCGAAATGCATCGCAACGGAGAAAGAACAAATAGCTGAGACATACGGTTACCAGTCTATAGGCCACCAGAGCACGCTATAGTTGTCAGGTTGTTAGTCAAGGCTTTCGAGAAGCAAAAAGAACCAAATCTCCGTACTACCACGCAGATTTCCCGGTGTCGGCGCTGATGACAAATGCGCAGATATGGGTTATGTTCTCAGCATCGAAAGGGCAAAGCCCTACCGATGGGGAGTAAAAGAAAATGAAAAAGACAATTCTCGCTGTAACAGCACTGGTGTTTGTAGGAGCCCTGGCTTCTGTCGAAGTCGTACCCTCAGACGCAAAATTGACCAACTGCGAAAGCCGCGGCAAAGTACAGGCTGGTGACCGCTTCGCAGGCCTCGACCGCGAAACTGCGATCAAAGCCGTGAAAGAAGAAGCGAAGGCCATGAATGCCAACAAGGTGTTCCTGGACGTCACTTCTTACAATCATCCAAAACTCGGCAAGCAGTACGTCGCCGAGGCAAGCGCCTGGAAGTGCAACTAATTGCTGCTAGTTAGTCGATAGCACCCGCCTCGTAACGGGGGCGGGTGTTTTTTTATTCCAGAACGATCTTGGATGCAGGCGGTAGGTGCCTGTTTGCTGATCGTAACATGAATCTTTCTCGGTGCCCGGTGGGCATTTTCTATGACGGTTCGCTTCATTATTCATGGTGGCAGCGTCTTGTTCCGAAAAGATAACCTGACTATCACTTCGCCAGGAGCCCGGACTTGTGGCGCAATGTAATGTGACTGTGGTAAAAAATAAAAGGGCGGACGTTACACGTATGACGTGTAACGGGCGAGCGAGATTTGGCAGCCATGAAATCCGCCAGAAAATAGAGGCTGCGAAGTCTCGAAACACGGTTTCCGTTTTTGACCGGAGCATGAGAAAAGCAACGCGACTTCTGCCTGCACTCTTTCAAGCAAATTCCACTTGCCGCAACGTTACCCGCCCATAACCTCAAGCCATGCCCGTGCTGCGTGCAGCTTTCTCTCTGCCAGTCGCCGACGCTAAGCGCACCGAGCACTTCTACGCAGAAGTATTCGGCGAAGAGTTGGTCAGTCGTGAAGCTGGTACAGTCACGCTCGCCCTGCCCGGTGTGAATGTTTTCTTCATCGAACTCGAAGAGTTCAACCTGTTGCTGAAACCCGCCGACGGTGAAGCTCGCTTCGCCGCTGAAAAGAATGTGGCAATGCTCACCGCAACGGTCAGTGCACGCGATGAGGCCTACACGGTGCTCAAGTCGGCTGCGAGCGCGGGTGGTGAACCCTGCGGTCAAGCAGTGCCCTACTCGTGGGGGCTTGCTGCTTACTTCAAAGACCCCGACGGGCATTTGTGGGAGGTCCTGTGGCATTCGGGCAAATGAAACCGGGCTCAAAGATTTCTCTGGTCGCGCTGGCCACTCTTGCGGCGGTAGTTCTTCTCACGATGTCCTTACGCGGCACACTCACGCGCCCCTTCATATTTCCTGCGCCGAACTACCGGTTCATCCCTGCATTGCCCGGCGGAAAGATCGTGACGGTCCGCGGCGAACGCACCGCTTACGGCTATTATGCTAAAGCAGGCAAACGGCTCGTCGTGTTCTTTCATGGCAACGGCGAAGTTATGGGTTCTATGCAAGACCTCGCGGCGATAATGCTGGCTCAAGGTATGAGTGTGCTTTTGGCGGAGTACCCCGGTTACGGTTATGCAGCCGCACACACAGCCAGTGAAGCGAACCTCTACGCCGACTCGCAGCTGCTGCTTGAAACTGTGCAGCGCGATTACCAGCACACGAAAGAAGATACCCTGCTCTGGGGATTTTCTCTCGGTACGGGTGTGGCAGTCGAAATGGCTGCGCGCGGCCTCGGTGGTTCGATGCTGTTGATGGCGCCATTTACCTCGATGGTCGAGCTCGCAGAAAAGCATTTCACTCCGCTCGCGCGCTTTTTGGTGGTCGATCGTTTCGACACTGCATCGAAGGCGTCAGAAATTGATCTGCCGGTACTGATTATCCACGGCGTCCGCGATCAGGTGATACCGATCTCTCAGGCCCGAACGCTTGCCGGGCTTTTTAAGTACTCACTGCTGCTTGAAGTTGCGGGCGCCGACCATAACGATCTGGCCGCGCTGATGCCGAAAGAGACGTGGAAGATTGTAACAGATTTTGCGTTGAAGGGCAAGCTGTCTGCTGCAAAAGGCAGATGAGCTCTGCTTTTATTTTTCGGGTGTATCGTCGATAACGCGCACCGAACGGTCTTCTGCCCGTTTTAGGCATGATTGGTAATTCCGCTCGCAACGCAAGTCGCACTGGCTGACGCTCTGGTGCGCCAACATAGATTGGGACATGCTGGTGTTGGTGAGGTTACACTGGCGATGGCATGACCGGTTATTTTGCTCGCACACCTGGGTTGCCCGGTCCACCGAGCGGCAGGCGCTGGCAACAAACAAGCCCGAAACCAACACTGCAACCAACAGCTGAATCCTGCTCATAGGCTTATTATGCAAAACGGCGTCGCGGTCGACAAGCGGTTTCGCTCTCTATAATGACCATCATGATTCCGAAGCGCATCTTCATAATTCCACTGCGACTGATGGATTTCGTGCTGCTTCAATTGCATGGCGGGGGTCGCACAACACGGAAATAGCTTTACAGTCTTGCAGTATCGCGGCTGCAACGCTTATGTACCCCCTCGTCTTTCGCCGGCTATCGTTAGGAACTCTCGTTTTGGGCGGCGTGCTTTCTTTGTTTTCCTGCAATAATTACAACCTACTCGCTCAACTGGAAAATCCTGGTTCGTCAGCAAATTCGGGGTTGTTGGGCCAGGCAACAAGTTGCGGCGCAAATTGTCGCATCTTTGTCTCAACAAATATGTTTTCCGGTAATATGGGGGGTGTGTACGGTGCCGATATGCAGTGTCGGTTTGACCCGGCAAATCCTGACGGCACGGGACGCGGCAACTGGAAGGCAATGCTTGTTTCAGCAGATCCGCTGCGCCAGGCCTGTGTCAGTTTGTCCTGCCAGGTGTCCGGCGCTGCAGAGAACGTGGACTGGGTGCTGCGACCTAACACTTCGTACCGTCGGCCGGATGGCACACCCATTGGTACTACTTCGGCCAACGGCATATTTGAGGCAGAATTGACGGCTTCGATTGGCGCCAGCTCTGCAGCAGATGTGTGGACGGGGTTGGATAGCAATTGGCGTATCAACTCATCCTTGCACTGTGGTAATTGGAATGACGGCACCTCAGGAGCTGAAGCGAGTATCGGTACCTCAACAGGTGTCACCGGTATTGCGATCGATTCCAGCACATCGTTCTGCAATCAGGGGAATTATTTGTACTGCGTTGAGCAGTAGTTTGGGCTGAAGGGTTAACAAAGCCCTTTGCAACTTTGGCACAGAAATTTGCTCGACGCACGCATACAATCCCGACGATTGATCAGTTGTGCGATCTGTTTTTGCTTTGCTTACATCAGCTCTCGTTCTTACAGCTGCGCTTCAAGCCGATCAATACGCCTACGTAAAACCAGCGGTGGCGCAAGAAGCCGTCAGGTTGTTGTCGGCACACGACTATTTGTTGGAACTCTGTGAACCCTGTGGCGATACCACCGGCGAAGTTTTGGTAGTAACCCGAGTAGATGAAGCCGACGTAAATTACGAGGGATTTCATGAGGTACGCGTCAACGACCGTGGCGTTGATCTCGCCTATATTTTCTACAAAGATGGCAACGTATGGAAGAATGCAGCCATTGCTCTTGGGCTTTCACCGCACAGCGTAAGCGCAGAAGTGCCTGCTGCAGCGGTAGCGCAGATACCGCAGAAAAAACGTGCTCAGAATACCCAGGCCCCCGCCAAAAAAGGAAATCCGGCGAAGTGAAGTACCTGCATGCGATGGTTCGTGTCCGTGACCTGGAAAAATCTCTCGCTTTCTACCGCGATGCGCTCGGGCTCGTCGAGAACCGGCGCAAAGATTATCCAGACGGACGTTTTACCCTCGTCTATCTTGGCGCTCCCGACAACCGCGAAGCCGAAATCGAGCTGACATACAATTACGACGACGAAGACTACGGCGGTGCGCGCAACTTCGGCCACCTCGCGTTTGAAGTAGATAACATTTACGAAATGTGCGAGCGTTTACAGAAGCTTGGCATCACGATCAACCGGCCCCCGCGCGACGGCCGCATGGCCTTTGTGCGCTCACCCGACGCAATCTCTATTGAGCTGCTGCAGAAGGGCGCACCGCTGCCCCCGCAGGAGCCGTGGGTTTCGATGCCGAATGTGGGTAAGTGGTAGGTAGGTCGGGGTTTCGGCTTCTAGACACTCAGCGCAAAAGTCTCAATCGACTGCTTTTTCCCTTTTAGGTTCAAAGCTCCCACTGTTTGCCAGGCTGCTGAGCACAGCTCGTTCGAGAGAGAATCGAAGACGCTCTGCGAGACGACGATTTCTTTGCCGATCTCTTTGCTGGCTGATTCGAGGCGTGCGGCCGTGTTGACGGTATCGCCCAGAAAGGTGAACTCCTGACGGTCGGGCGAGCCGATGCGGCCCGCGATGACGTCGCCCGAGTGAATGCCTAGGCCGATCTTGATTTCATGCTGCAGTTCGTTTGTCAGCGCAGCTGCCGCACGTACCATTTCGGCGGCAGCTTGGACGGCCTGCTGTCAGCCGGCTTCAGGTTTGCCGAGACCAAAGACTGCGAGAATGCCGTCGCCGATGAACTTGTCGATTTCGCCCGCACGCCGGTGGATAATCTCGACCATCACGGTGAAGTAGCGGTTCATCAGGCGCACCAGTTCTTCGGGTGGTACTTCTTCAGAAAGACTCGTGAAATTGCGCACGTCGGCCATCAAAACCGTAACCTGCAGACGCTCCCCACCCATTGCCTGGTGCTCAGAGGAGAGCAGGAGCTCGGCGATGCCGGGGCTGACCATCTTGCCAAACACAGATTGAATCTTTTGCTTTTCCCGCAGGCCTTCGATCATCGAATTCGTGTGCGTTGTGATTTTGCCAAACTCGTCGTTGCTCACTACCGGCACAAGAACGTCGAGTTCGCCTGCTGAAACGCGCTCGAGCGTCTGTGTCTGGTTTAAGAAGAGCAGTCTGAGGTTGCGCGCATAAGAAACAATCACGCTGATCAGCAGGCCGAGCAGAACGAGCATCACAAAGATGATTTCTTTAAGCACTGAAGGCCGGTAGTATTCGACGGTGCCCGGCGGCTGTTCGGCGAGCCACTTGAGGTCTTTGTTCACTACGAGAAATATCGTCACTGTTGAGAGTAACACCGAAAAGACCGTCACCACCGAGATTCGGGTGATGATCGACGATTGCGCCGATGCCGTCATCGGCGCACCCTGGCCGTCGAGCAGTCGCCTGCGCTGCTGGCTCAGGTAAGCGTGCACCGAGACAAAGAACCCCGTGGCCAGAAAACCCACTGCGACCTTGAGACCGCTGCCGACCGGAAAGTGGTAGTTGAGCCGATTGTAGATTGTTAGACCCACCGCCATAGCTGCGAATGCAGCCAGATCATACCAGGCAGAGCGGCGTGTTGTTGTGCCGAGGGCCACGCGCACCAGCAGGCCGGCGCCGAAGATTGCCGCCAGCTCGCGGGAAAAGTCGGCGATACCCAAGCCGTCTATGTAAGGGCAGACACTGCCGCCGTAATAGAGTAGAATCGCATAACCAAACGCATACCAGGAGAAAGTAAACAGTAAGTTCGCGCGCACGCTATTGAGTCGCGCCTGCGCGGCGGAGCTTACAATTTTTTAGAGACTTGGCGCCGGGCTACCGGTTGCCTAGCGGATTCCGGAAAAACTCCCGCACCGGCTGCAGACGCTCGCTGAGTCGCGAGTCAGCGACCGCGATTCGCGACGCGCATCGCTTGCAAAACGACCCTCACCCTGCTATGGTGTGGGGCTGTCCGCCGCCTTGTGCGGTTTCCGGAACCTGCTTCAGGCTCCTTTTTCAGGAGCCTGCTAGAACCGTGCTACGATTTCTTCAGAAACCTGCCAAAGCCGGTGTGCGAGCTCCGGATCATCGGCGTCGATGCGCGGGCTCGCAATGTTGACGTCGGCAAAATACGCGCCGGAAATTGCGGCTGCCGCAGGGTGCACCGCCACGTAACACTGCGTCGCTGCGCCCTGTGCAACCGACTTCAAAAACAACGGGCCAACACCCGCAAAGAGCGCTTGGGCAATTGCAGGCATGTGGCGGCCGAGTTTCGTGCGAATAACACCCGGGTGTACGGCGTTGGCGGTTTTGCCGCTGCCAGCGAGCCTGCGCGAGAGTTCCTTGGCAAACAACAGGTTGGCAAATTTTGATTGCCCATAAGCCTTCCACGGTTTGTAGCCGCCATCGCCCGAAAGATTGTCGAATTCGATGCCCCCTTTGGGTGCCATTTTATGCGCGGCGCTCGAAAGTATTACGATGCGGGCATTGTCGCGCAGCATGCCGAGCAATCCTGTCACGAGAATGAAGTGCCCAATGTGATTGGTAAAAAACTGCAGTTCATAACCGTGAGACTTCTGCAGCGTGGGCAGCGCCATGATTCCCGCGTTGCAGATGATTGCATCGAGCTTGATGCGGTCTTTTTTCACCGCAGTGACGCAGGCCTTAACCGAACGCGGCTCTGCCAGTTCGCATTCGTATGCCTTATGTATGCTGCCGAAATCAATGAGCGCTCCCTCGGCTTTTTCGAGCGAACGCGCTGTACCCAGGATACGGGCACCGCGCAGCGCCAGCACACGGGCGGTTTCGAGGCCGAGACCTGAGTTACATCCCGTGATCAAAATGTTCTTACCCGTGAGATCGAGGCCAAACGTGACCTCCTCTGCGGTCGAGGCATAACCAAAACCGGATTTTCCTTTGCCTTTGAGTAATGACAGTAGTGACATATATAACTCCCGCGTTGTAACGTTTGCCCACGAGTCGCGAAGCCGGAATAACCTGCTTTGCTCCGATAACACGTCCAGTCGGATGCGGGTGAGAAACCGCAAGCAGCTGACAGCCAAAGTGTTCGACGCCCTGTGTCAAAGAGCCAGAATGCCCTAATGGCCAAGGAAGAGGCGATTACGGTCAACGGCACGATCAAGAAGGCGCTACCCAACGCGATGTTCCTGGTCGAACTCGAGAACGGACACGAGATTCTCGGCCATATCTCGGGTAAGATGCGGAAGCACTACATACGCATTAACCCTGGCGATAAGGTATCTGTTGAACTCTCGCCGTACGACCTTACCCGCGGGCGCATCACCTACCGCGTAGCGTAATTGATTCCGACGGCTGCTATCGCCGTTTTGCTGATCTCAGCCTACGTTACTGAGTGCAACCAGTTCGCATAGGCATGGGCAAAATCAGAACTCTTACCCGCTCCCATGAAGACTGCGGCGTTACTTACGCCCTTCCATTCGCCGAACGTCTGCCGGTAAGCTCCCGCGTCGGCGATAAACTGGTAGGGGGGATTTTGATAGTGCGCAAACCTGGCTTCCGTTAGCGGATACTGCTCCCATGTATCGCCCGCTGCATAGATGGGCAGCACAAAGAGCGCATGCTCCGACGCGTAACGGCGCAGCACTCTGTCAAACTCCGCATAGAAGTGGTTGAAGCGGCTCAAGCGGTGTGGCTCCCAAAAAATGAGCAGCCGGTCATAACGCGCTGCAAGCGCCGAGAGCGTTGCCTCGACTTCGTGGGGATGGTGCGCATAGTCGTCAATGACCACGAGTTTTTTTTCGGGGAATGTCGCAATGGTCTGCATGCGCCGGTTAACGCCGGAAAACTCGCGCAGCGTACTTGAAACTGTCGCCTGATCGATCTTCAGGCGCAGCGCGAGTTGCAGTATGAGCGTCGCATTCAGCAGATTGTGCACTCCGGCAAGACCAACGGGAAATACCTGGCGATCGTGCAAGACGGCGTGGTTAGCCTCATCGACAGCAACTCTCTGCCACAAGTTCCGGTCACCCGGTGAAAGCTGCGCAAGCAGTTGCACCGGGCATTCCTTTGAGAGATGAATCCATCCGCCCTGACGCAGTGCAATACCCAGAAAAGACTGGAAATCCTGCGTCAGCGCCTCGAGGCTTGCGTGCACGTCGGTGTGGTCGAGATCGATATTGGTGAGCATCGCGACATCGGTATCAATCGACAGGAAACTGCGATCTGATTCGTCAGCCTCAATTACCAGCAGGGGTTTTCCCTGCATGGTGCCATGACCCTCACGGTAGTTTGAGTTCCACTGAGGTACGGTGCCGCCAATGAGCGCAGTGGGATCAAAACCCGCGCGTTCCAGCAGGTACGCCGTCCATGCGCTTGTCGTAGTCTTACCGTGACAGCCCGCAATTGCGATCGTGAAGTAATTGCGTGTAATCAGGTTCAGCAGCTGGTGACGCGGTTCACAGGGCATACCAGCGCGTTCTGCGTATGCACGCTCAGCGTCGTCTGTTTTGACGGCCGTAGAGTAAAACACGTGCGCATCAGGGGATATAAGTTCTGGCTGCGAACCCACCCATGTACGGATGCCTTTTTCGGCCAGCTTGCGCAGGTAAGGCGA
>CAYOZO010000119.1:0-10240 GCA_964408405.1 uncultured Turneriella sp. | reverse complement strand
AAAAAGTACCGCGTTCCGATTATTATGCACCTGCCGCATCTTTTGAGCTTCATGCCGCTCATCAGGCATATCATGCTTGCCGCCGACCGCCAGGCAATCGACACGACCAGCCTCAACCTTGCCTGGATACATTCGGTAGTGACGCACAGTTTTTCGCTGACCTCAGCCTGGCTCTGGCAGGTGCGCGCGGAATTCGACGATGGCACTGCCATCCGACACCGTGCCTTGCCGATCGCCCTCTACATTCTGGTCGCGCTGACCACGCTTCTCGTTTACGCCGGCCTCGATTTTAGTTTCGCCAGGACTGCATTCCCTTTTGGCCTGGGCTTCGTGCAGCTTTTGCTTTATGCCGGCGTCACGCTGCTCCTGCTGCTGCGCGAAAAAATCCGCCATGGACTGCCCGCAATTGCGGCTGCCGCTTTCGCCCTCGTCAATGGTGTGCTGCTCTTTGACCAGGCAAGGTCTGATATTGGCGTCGAGTGCGCGCTGGCCGCTTGCAGTGTTACCCAGCTGTTTTCACTTTACGTACTTCTGGTCTTTTCAGCGCACCGGGCAGTCGCTAAGCGCTGAGCGCCTTATTCTCTAATTTCAGCACACCGCGCGGACACACCGACATGCAAAGCCCGCAGCCGACGCAAGAGGCGCGCTTGATGTCTTCACCCCGCATGGCATAGGAGCGCACATCGATACCCATTTCGCAGTTGGCGGAGCAACTGCCACAGGCAATGCACTGTCCGCCGTTGGTCGAAATGCGGAAGCGTGAGAAGAATACCTGCAGAATACCCAGTATGGCCGCCTGCGGGCAGCCAAACCGGCACCAGACGCGCGTACCCATAAGGGGGTAAAATCCCGTCCCGATCACGCCGGCAAACCCTGCACTAATGAAAAAGCCATACCAGCGCTTCATCGAAAAGACCCACTGGGCAAATGCATCATTAATGCCACGAAACTCATTGATGAAGATGAGACCAGTCAGTACCACGGTAATAGCCAGAATGCTGTAAACCGTGATGCGTTCAATCATCCAGGAGCGCTCCGATTTATCGGAGAGCTGGCGAAAGGGATCACCCATCGTGTTGGCCAGCGCACCGCAGCCGCAGACCCACGAACAATACCAGCGCTTGCCGAAAAAATACGTCAGCACCGGCACCGCGACAAAGGCCATCATCACAGCCCAGAGCGCCATCGCCCTCGGATAATCGGTGAAGGTTGAAGGGAGAAAATACTCGAGCTTGAGCGGCCAGAAGTAGCTGAAATAGAACTCCTTCGTATTGAAATAGAGAAGCAACGCGGGAAGCAGAAACGCTATGAGAGATTGCACCGCCATGACTGAGAGTGTCCGGATCTTCTGGTAGCGGTCATGCCGCCAGCGCCGGTAAAAGCGGATACCCATCGAGACGACCAGCAGCGTGTAAAGAGCGCCATAGAGAAACCAGCGGTCCGAGTCGCGGTTACGGAGAAAACGCGAAAGGGGATTGAGCAATGCTGAAGTTTTATCAACCCAGCTGGTAACGGGCGCCGGATTCGTGTTTCTCAAGCGATCGACGAACACACGGTATTCGGGCAGCAGATAGCGATGGTAGCCATCGCCAAATGCAGCCTCATCACGGTAACTTGCGAGAATATATGACTTCTGGTCCTTTAGCCCCTGCTCCGCAGCCATTCCACGCGCTGCAGTAATCTTGCGCTCCAACGGCTCAAGCACGCGGCGTTCGTGCGAAGCAACCCACAGCTGGTCAATCTCGCCTGACCAGTAGAGCAGCACATAGAAGCTAATGAGCACGACCGACAGGATAATCCCGAGTAGCCCCCTGCGCGTCAGGCTCTGCCAGAGCAGCATTTTGAACCGGTGGAGTTTCTGCATTCCTGGTGTATCCGTCGCAACAACAGCTGTCATATTTCAGCAGCAATGTGCCCGCCGCTTCGTCTGTAAAGATCGTTCATCTGTCGGCCCGGGACAAGTCAACCAACCTGCAGCGGCTCAAAGCGCAGCGGCAGCGGGTTCTTCAGCGTCGAGGTAAAGAGGTAATTGATCTGCGGCTCTTTGTTGTCCGGCGCAAAAATGCGGTAGCGCCGCAGTATGCGGGCAATCGCCACCTGCAGCTCGAGCATTGCAAACATGCTGCCGATGCAGCGCCGCGGCCCCTCCCCGAAAGGCATGAATGCCTGTTTTTGTACAGGCTCAGGGATTTCGCCGAGGAAACGCTCCGGCATGAAGCTGGCAGGTGACGACCAATACTGACGATTGCGGTGCAGCGCGATGATACCCGTCTGTAGCTGCGAATCAGCGCGAGGTTATTCGTGATACAAAAACGTCCAATACCCAGGTCAGAAAAAAACAGGCTCCCGTATTCGCGGTGCAAATCTTCAAAGTATTTGAGCGGGTTCGTGACCAGCAAAGATCCGCCTGTCGCGAAATCAGCAATCAAAGACAGGGGATTTACTTTCGGGCCGGGAGGTAGGACTGCCTGCGCTGTCATAGTCGACGACCGGTGGTGTGCAGGCTGCGTAAACCAAAGGACAACTGGCTTCTATCAGGCTCCTGAAAGGGAGCCGGAGGCAGGTTCCGGAAGCCGCACAAGGCTGCAGACAGGCCATTTATGGCCGTTTTGCAAGCGGTTCGCATCGCGAATCGCGGCGTCTGCAGCCGGTGCGGGTGTTTTTCCGGAACCTGCTAGCCGAAAGCGGCCAAAAGCTTCTTACCAAAAGCGACATCCAGCGCATGACCGCCTCGTGCACCGAGTATATGCCCCTGGATCGGCCGTCCGACGAGCGCAAGATCGCCGATCAGGTCGAGTATCTTGTGGTACACCGATTCGCGTTCAAACCGGAAATCATTGAGAGTGGTTCCATCAGGCATGTAGATCACTGCATTGTCAACGCTCCCGCCCTGCGCCAGGCCCCGCGAGCGCAAATACTCGACGTCTTTCATGAAACCAAAGGTGCGCGCAAAGCCAATGGTCTCAGTAAAGATGATATCCTCAAACCTGAGCTCGACTGCCTGGTTCTTGAGCAGCGGGTGTGGATAATCGATATAATAGGAAACCTGAAATTCGCGCGCCGGCATCGCAACCAGATATCTTTCTCCATCGGTCACCGATACGGGATGCGTGACAACGAGTGGCTGAACGCGCTCGGTGTACTGGTGCAGCTCCAGCTGCTGCAGTGTGCGGATGAAAGGGCCTGCGCTGCCATCAGCGATGGGGACTTCCTTACCTCCCTCTACCCCGATCGCAATATCGGTGATACCGAGGACAAACAGCGCGTAGAGCAGATGTTCTACGGTTTGCAGCTGGAAGTTATTGTCACTTGAGCCCAGGGTCACCGCCAGCGAGGTATCGATGACATTGTCAAGCGTGGCAGTGATCGCTGTACGTTCGGCACCATTTTTACCTTCGCGGAAAAAAACGATCCCATCACCGCAGTCTGCTGGATAAAAAGTCAGTTTGGTTACTTCGCCTGAATGAAGACCTACGCCCTCGAAAGTACCAGGATGTTTGATAGTTTTGCGGTAAAGCTGCGGCATTACAAGCGCTAGTTTCGCGCGCGGACTTTCGCTTTGCTTTTAGAGGCCGCACGTTTCTGTTTTTCCGCACTGCTGATATCGGGTTCAAAGAAAAGAAAGCGCACAGCAGGAAACTGCTGCCTGATCGCCTTCTCTATGGCATTGATGTGGTCAACGAGCGCTCGCGCAGTTGCCGGCCAGCGGCGGAATCGTACCTTGAGCGCGAGCACGATGTCGGGCCCGTGATGCTGCGTGATCACATTCAGCAATTGTGCGTTGGGATATTGTTCCGCAAAGAAATTCCTCAACTGCCTTTTGAATTCTTCATCTGCGCTCTCGCCGATAATCAGACTCTTGATCTCGAGCGTGATCATGAGCGCAATGGTAATCAACAATACACCGATGACGATGCTTCCCACGGCATCGAACAGCGGATTTCCCGTCACCAGCGCCAAAGCTACAAAGACGAGCGCAACCACCAGGCCCAGCAGAGCGGCGATGTCTTCACCGATTACCACCATGAGCTCACTCTGCCGGGTTTCGCGAAACCAGCGGTAGAGCGAGCGGTGACCACGCGATACCCTGACTTCTTTTAGAGCGCCGTAGAGAGAAAATGATTCCAGCACAACACCGACCGCGAGGACTGCAATCGCCAGCCAGGGATACTGCAGTGGCTCGGGCTTCAGCAGCTTGTGGCTGCCCTCATAGACAGAAAAGAGCCCCCCAACGGAAAAAAGCAGCAGCGCTACCAGGAAAGACCAGAAATACGATACCTTGCCATAGCCCAGCGGGTGCAGATCTGTCGCGGGCGCTTTGGCCTTCTTCATGCCAAGCAGCAAAAGTATCTGGTTGCCGCAGTCAGCAAACGAATGGATTGCCTCTGCCAGCATCGATGTCGAGGCAGTGATGATAGCCGCTGCGGTTTTGGTGAGCGCAATGCCCCCATTTGCGGCCAGCGCGTAATAGATCGCCTTGGTTCCGGTAGCCATGGGTTTTATATACGACCGAATATAAAAATCTGCATGACGTCGCGGCAATGATTTAAGCGCTCGTCAGACTCAGGATGCGTAACGTAGCCCGGCTATTACTCACGATCGCGCTTATGCTGATTTTTTTTACCTGCCGCCGGGCAGAAAATACCGAACAACCCAAAGGTGCTGCAGAAGCAGAAAGGCTCGCGGCGATCCTGGAATCTCCGGATCGCGCGCACTGGCAGATGCCAGACCGCGTGATTGCCGAACTGCGACTGAAAAACGGTGAAGTCGTAGCCGATATTGGAGCCGGGACCGGCTATTTCGCGCGGCGCATTGCCGAAAAAGTAGCCCCTGATGGATTGTCCGTCGGTTTCGATGTTAATCCCGATCTTGTGGCCTTCATGGAACGCGACGCGGCGACGCGAGGCCTTTCGGCCAACTACAAAGCCCGCCTGATCGGTTCACGCAATCCCACTCTCGAGGAAGATTTTTACGACCTGATCTTCTTCTGTAATACTTACCAGCATCTCGAAAACCGCACGGCATACTTCAGCAGCCTGGCAAAAAGCCTCAAACCGAATGGCCGGATCGTAGTCATCGATTTCACCAAGCTGGAGAAAACCGATGAAGAATCCGGTGAAGTTCCGGAAAATTTGGTCGATAAACAAACTGTGAAGCGTGAGTTCAAGCAGGCCGGTTTCAAACTCAGGCGCGATCTGAAGTTTTTGCCTTCGCAGTATTTTCTGGAGTTTACCCGGCGCCCTGTCCGGTAAGCATATGCTGAGCTTCTTCACAAGCCTCATCAAAGCGCAGCCGAATTCGGGTTGCTCCGATTGTGCGAAACGCGAAAAGTATTCACTGCTCAATGCCGCTGCAGATACGCTGCGCGGAGATTTTGCCACTGATGCAGTGCGGGATAGCCGGCTAGAAATCTGCAAGGCCTGCGAATATCTCGTGATGGGGTCAAACTGCAAACTTTGTGGCTGCTTTGTGCGCCTCAAAGCGCGCTACGCAGCTGCTTCCTGCGATATCCATAAGTGGTAAGACTTAGCAGGATGTTGAAAAAATACCGTGCTCGCTGCAGACGCCGCGCTTTCTTAGCGAAATCGCTCGCAAAACGGCCATAAGTGGCCTGTCTGCAGCTGCGCCCGGTTTCAACATCCTGCTTTATGACTGTTTTTCAACAGCCTGTTAGCTCGCCTGGTCGAGTATGAGCCGTTCGCCTGCCAGCCTGAAGGCTGCGCGACCATTCTCGAGGAGTGTCTCAAACTCGAGTATTTCTCCCGGATATTCGCGCCGACTGTGGTAGCGCACTGCAACGCGGTTATAGGCCGGGATAATTTGCCGCGCCGTTCGCGGACAGCGGAATTCACGCCAGAGCGCCCGGGTGAGGTAGAGCCACAGCGTGCCCGCATCGTGTAGTTGCCCGGTGACCTGCGCGAGCGAAGTTGCTGCAGCGCGCAGGTCAGGGGGGAAATCCCGCTGCCCGACGTTAATGCCAATCCCCACGATGAACAGGTTGTGCTGCGAGGGATAACTCTCGCACAAAATTCCCGCGAGCTTACGCCCCTCAAACAGAATATCATTAGGCCACTTGATCCTGGTCGGAATATGGTGGCTCAGTACCTCGTGGCTTACGAGCGCAACGTGCGCCGGCAGAAGACCTGCCTGCGCCGGCTCATACGGCAGAAGAATAGAAAATGCCAGATTTTGGCCAGCATCACCCGAGAACCAGGAACGCTCCGCCCTGCCCCGCCCGGCAGATTGCAGAAGCGCACGGACCGAGGTGAATGGGCGCAATCGCTCTTGCCGCTTCAGCCAATTGTTCGTGGAATCCGTTTCGGAGAGACAGACGAGGCGCCGCACAAGGGGCCTCAGTCATTGAAGATCTTCTTTTTGCCAGAGGAAATAGCGCGCAAAAAAATAGTAGAAAAGCAGCGGGAAAATCACGACGAAAAATGAGTGATCTGTTCCCCAGACTGCTGAGGCCACTGCCAGGCTTCCCAGTAGAAAGAATGCCCAAAAGGCCCGGAACCAGCGGGGGTAAATGCTGCTAATGGACGCAGGCACCCCGGAAAGCGAAACCAGCTTGATGATGCCTCGCCACGCAAGCTCTGCCGGTTTTTGGCGGTTAAGCTTCAGCGACAACCAAGCAAGGTAAAGAAAAGCGACGCCGCATAGCGCGAACAGCGTTAATGTCATAGCGCCCATGGCGGCACGATTTACCCTGTATTCAGGCCGAAAAGTCAAAAGACCCGTCGTGGCTTAGAGCCTGTGCGCTAACACATGCAAAAAAGCGAAAAGGCGATTTTTTGCGCGAGCTGGGGCCGCGTTTCGCCTGGACATGAGCGAAAATCGGCAGAAATTCGCGCCTCTTGGCGCCTCGTGGAGCAAATCGGCACGATTTGCGGATGAATTTTTGCCGATTAGCGGACGCGGCTTGCGCGAAAAATCGCTCCGGCAAGTTGGCGCACGGGCTCCTTATCGTAGCCCTGCAGCCTGTACGCCAACTTATCCAAGAAACCAAAATGAAAGTTGGCGCAAAAATTCCTAGCTTTGCCGGAGATTTCTTTTGACAGCGCATTTTCCTTACCGGTTATGCAAGTATGCATAACTTTAACACGTACCTGGCACAGGGCATCGGGTCACTACCCAGCTCGCTCGTTTCTGCTGTACTCATTCTTATCTCGATCCTGGCGCTGACCGTAGCACTCGAACGTGGCTATATTCTCTTTCGGGCCAACATACCTATGAACCCCGATGAAGCGCGGCAGTTGATGGCTTTGATTGCGGCGAAAAAATACGACGAAGCGCGCGATTTCTGCTCCGGCAAGCTGCATCCCGGTTACCGGGCAGTGCAGCGCATACTTGAAGGTCGTACCCTGCATCCCGACTTGGTCGGGTTTGCCCGCGAGGCTATTTTACATGAACAGACCATCCTCGAGCGATTCACCTCGTTCCTGGGAACTGCGACGACGCTCGCGCCCATGCTGGGCCTTTTGGGTACAGTAACTGGTATGATCAAGGCCTTCAGCGCCTTTGCGCAGGCCGCGCAGCGCTCACAGCAGCTGACCATCGGCATTCACGAGGCTCTGATTACGACAACCCTGGGGCTAATGATCGCGATCCCCTCGCTCGTTTTTTACAATTATTATGTGAAGCGCACCAACCAGCTCATGGACGAATGCGAAATGCTCGTTGACCGCACCATAAAAGAGCTCACATAAGATGCTGACACGATCGCGACAACGCCTGCAACTGCGGACCGGTATTGAGCTGGCGCCGTTCGTCGATATACTTTTTCTGCTCGTCACCTACTTTCTGATGAATGCGACGCTGGCCAACAACCCGGCGATTCGTATTGAGCTGCCAAAATCCGACACTTCACAGGCAGCCGAAACGCAGCCGCTGATTGTCCTCATCAATCAGGATAACCAGATTTTTGTCAATGATCGCAACGTGCCGCTCAAAGATCTGGGTAAGACAGTTTCTGACCTGATCAAAGACAAGGAGAAAGACCAGGTAATCATTCGCGGCGATAAGCGCTCTTCCTACCAGGTAGTCATTTCCGTGATGGACGAGCTGAACAAGGCGGGCGTCACGCGCTTTAACCTCGCTACCGACCGATAAGTCATGGCGGCACGGCCCGGCAGAATTGACCGCGCGGTGCTGTTCTTTCGCGGCACGGCATTTCTGCAGGGCTTTGCGTTCATTGTCTATTTTCGTTTTCTGCTCGATGATCTCTACCCCTTCTACCGCGGCCTTTTTCCGCTCTCTCAGTTCGCGCTTTTGCTGTTTGCTCTGGGCTTCATCGGTGCAGCCCTTTACCGTGCTGCAGATAAGCCGCATCTTCGCCGCATACTTGCAGCCTTGCTGCCAGGCCTTTTTGCCGCAGGCGGCCTGATCGCCATATACCAATTTGCCGGTCACGACCGGGCGCTGCTCATGTTTCCGCTGCCGGTCACGGCAATTGCACTTCTGCTGTGGTACGAGCTCTCACGCCACACATTCGTTTTTCAGCCGGCGAAAATCTGGCTGATTTGCGGTGCCCTTGCGGCTTTTTTTGCCGGCAGCTTGCGGGAGTTCCCGCTGGTCGCGCCTGTATGCGCCCTCGTAGCAATTCTTCTCTCGCGTCTCCAGCATGCTCCGGGCTGGCAGGTGGTGCATGAGCGCATCGTAACGCTCAGACAGCTGATTGATTTTCTTCGCTACCTTTTCCTGGCTCAGGCTTTCCATGGCATACTTGGGCAGAACCGCAGCAATTTAGTTGCTGTCCTTGCGCTGAGCACCGCAGGCCTCGCGATACCACAGATCATACGCCTTGCCGGAACTCGCAGGCCACATATCCAGACCGGACTTTTGGGACTGCCTGTAATCTTCATGGGGCTGGCGGCGCTCTACAATGTACTGCACTATAACCTATGGGGAGCTTTTGCCTATACGGCGCTTGCAGCGTGGGAAGGTATCTACTTCGCCCGCGCGCATGAGGTCTACCTGCGCCGGGAAAAAATCCTCGCCGGAATTGCCATAGCTGCGGGCCTTGTTGCCTACTACATTTCGACCGAGTGGCTGCAGATTCTTGCCGGGGGCCTCATTACACTATTCCTTGCCGGTATTCTGGTCTATGTCGCTAAGAACTGGCGGAAGGCAATGACTGCCCTTTTCGCGCTGGCAGTCATGGGCTGGTTGCTGGCAGTACAGTGGAAGTACACGCATTCTGTAACACGTGACTTTTACCGCCCCCCCATAACCAAACTGCGCGCGGCTACGCTGCCTGACACGGGCCTTGTCCTGACGATCATGAAGCTTTCGAAGATTACTGGCAAGACGATTCGCACCAACATCTTGCCGGATGAGCTGCTCGCCGATACCGCCTGGCGCAGCGAAAATATTTCAACTTTCCACGCAGACCCGGCCACTCTCGCGCTGCGCCTGGCTTATGAGTGCGGATTGAGGCGCGCGGCGGCAGTTTACATTTTTGACGAGAAAAGCCTGGGCATTTATGCCGAAAGCCAGGCGCTGATGGTCCTGCGGGATTTTTTTCTGCGCGTCCCGCATTGCCAGATGTTTCTCGCCGACGGGCAGGCCTTGCGGGAAGTTACAAACCTGTCACAGGTTTTGCAGTCAGATCCGGCACAGTTGCAAAACCTAACCCCTGAGGACGCGGCGAAAATTCTCGGCCTCGCCCGCGTCGTCAAGAAGCGCGATCTGATCGCCGAATCGCAGGGACTCTATGAGCAGGTTTTCCGCTTTTACCGGGACGATCCGGTATTCCTACGGGAACTTGCCGCGCTTGCGGCTGCCCGGGGACAGATCGAAAGACAGATCGAAATTCTGAATCTTCTCATCAACCTCAGAAAGGACAACACGATTTATGACAAAAAGCTCCTCATGGAGCTCTATGCAATACGCAACGAGCGTAAGAAGAGCGCAGCACTTGCCTATGAGATTCTCTCCGACGGCAATGAATCGCCGCTGGCAATATTTGCCTTCCTGCAAAGACTTTTTTCGGAACCATTCGACCGCAGCGAAATGCTCTCACTCTACCAGAAAATTTCGCAATACCAGCCACGCACTGATCTGGAAATCATCAAGTATGCGGGGCTGAAACGGTCGATAGAGGATCGCCTGAAGCAAAACCCCACGTACGACCGCAAGTTCCAGGACGAAAACCAGCGCCAGGAGTTTATCAGCTTTCCGGAGTAAAGGTGGCCCTTCCTAGCAGGTTCCGGAAAAACTTCCGCGCCGGCTGCAGACGCTC
>CAYOZO010000118.1:0-10244 GCA_964408405.1 uncultured Turneriella sp. | reverse complement strand
GCATGGTGAGGGGCGTTTTGCAAGCGATTCGCATCGCGAATCGCGGCGTCTGCAGTGAGCACGGTGTCTTTTCAACATCCTGCTTACGCTTGCAGTCAGGCCGATGGAGTCAAGCATTATTGATGGATATGGGCGGCGCGGCAAGACACACAGTTTTATTACACAGCAGAGCCTCGCGCAAACACGGCATGGACAAGTGTTCACAAAACATAACTCCTGGTAATCATCTCTGTGTGCTGTGCAGAATACTTTTTTGGCACCCGCTTTTATGTAGAGTAATTCATCTGCAAATCCGGCAGAATAGATGAGCATAACTTTTTAGCGAAATGTGTTGACTCTATAGATGAAATGGATTTCATAGAAAAAAACTTCTGAGGAGTTACAGAAAATGAGAAACAGAAACAGTATCTTTTCTCCGGGAAAGAAATTCCTGGTAGCAACTACAGCAGCAGCTGTACTCTTTACGGCAAATTGCGGTACATCGCGCGGCATTACGATGACCGACGAGAACGTCGTGCGCAGTGACAGCAAAGGACTGCCGGGCGATGTAGCAAGACTTTGGGAAAAACGCCACATCGAGGCCAGCCTGGTGCAGGCGCTGCCTAAGATTGAAGAACTCGCAGACAAGAATCCGGGCGACTACAACCTGCAGATCATCGCAGCTCGTGCCAATTACACCTATGCGGATGGTCATGTCTTTCTGAAAATAACCGAAGAAAACGAAAAACAAATCAAGGCACAGCTGACGAAACTGTACGACAAGGCGATACAGTACGCCGAACGCGCCATGTCGCTGCAGCCGGATTTTAAAAAGAAAGTAAGGGGCGGAGCGAGTATTGAAGATGCGCTGGACCTTTTGGGAATGGATTATATCGATTCAATCTACTGGCGCTACGCATCGCTGGCGCGCTGGTCGCGGCTTGAAGGTACCGGAACTCTGCTGCGCAACAAAGGCAAGTTCACAAAAATGATGAAGCGCGTTGAAGCCCTTGATCCGAACTACTTTTTCGGAGCAGTGTATCGCTATTACGGCGGCGCGGAAACTCTCTCCCCGACAGGCAGTATGGCTAAGGGTAAAGAAAATTTTGAAAAAGCCATCGCTCTCGCCCCCAACTTCTTCGGCAACCATGTTCTCTATGCAGACATCTGGGCCACGAAGAAACTTGACAGGGCGCTCTTCGAGAAGGAGCTTAATTTTGTGATTAACAGCAAGCCTGAAATCCTCGGCAGACCGGAGTGGCTGCCGGAGCAGATCATAGAGCAGGCCAAGGCAAAAAAATTCCTGACAGAAATCGAAGCCCGCAATTTGGACTGAGGTAAAACATGCATCATAAGAGAAAAGCAATCGTCGCCGGCGCGCTCATCGCGTCGGCTCTGCTCGTGAGCGATGTCTCGTCGCAGAACAAAGAAGTCGTAGTCAAGATCGGAACCGTGGCGCCTTCGGGTACCCCCTGGTCAGATGAGCTCTATTCTATCAAGAAGCGCGTCGAAAAAGAGAGCAACAAGGCGATCAAGTTTAAGGTCTATCTCGGTGGCCAGCTGGGCGGAGAAAACGAAATCGTGCAGGGTATAATCCGGGGGCGCATCCAGGCTGGAGGGCTTACTGCCACTGCCCTGGCGGCAGTCGTACCTGAGCTTGATCTGATAGAGGTACCATACCTTTTTGAGAGCAGCAAGCAGGCAGACTGTGTGCTTGACAACCACCTGCAGGAACCGTTCAGGCAACTCTTCGCTGCCAAAGGCCTGGTCTTTGTCACCTGGGCAGAAAACGGCTGGCGCAATATCGGTACCAAAAACAAGCCAATCAAAACTCCCGCCGATCTGCGTGGGGTAAAGCTGCGCGCACAGGAATCGAAAGTTCACATGGCGTACTGGAAAGCCATTGGCGCAAGCCCGATACAGATGGCAGTGCCCGAAGTATTGCCGGCACTGCAGACAGGTGTCGTCGAAGGATTTGACCAGACTGCACTCATGACACTGGCCGCCGAATGGCAGACCGCGATCAAGTACTACACCATTACGGAACACATATACCAGCCTGGCGCCATTGTTTACAGCAAGGCGTTCTTCGATTCGCTGTCAGAAGAACACAAGAAAATCCTCATCGGGCCGGGCAACGGGTTGGCTGCGGGTGCGCGCAGGGCAGTACGTCGACTCAGCGGTCAGCTGATCAAGGGGCTGGAAGCGAACAATGTGCAGATTACAAAACTTTCCCCCGCCGAAAAAGCTGCCTTCAGGAACGCAGCCGCTGGTATAGGCGAGCAGATGAAGGGTCGCATAGGCGGAAAGGCTTCGGAAATCTGGGCAAAAATTCAGGCAGGTAAAGCAGCCTGCAGACCATAAGGGGTAATATGACCGCAATATCTCGTATTCTCGCTGCGCTGGCAACCGGCGAAAAACTGATAGCAGGCCTCTGCATCGGCGGATTGACAGTAATCATGTTCGCCGACGTAGGCGCCCGGGAAATATTCAAAGAAGGTATCTCGTGGGCACAGAAAGTCTCGCTGCACCTGATGTTTTGGGGAGGAATGCTGGGAGTTGCGGTCGTTTCTGCTAAGGGGGCGCATCTGCGCCCCGAAATTGGCGAAAAGCTTTGGCCGCAAAAGCTGAAACCGGTGCTCAAAGCGGTGGAGCATTTTTTTATTACCGCTTTTTGCATCGCCATGGCGGCAGTCGCCGTCAATTTCGTGCTGGAAAGCAAGGCCAGCGCGCAGCGGCATCCTGTAACGGATATTCCGCTCTGGGTGCTGCAAATCGTTTTGCCCTACGTGTTTATTTCAATGGCTGTGCGACACCTCTTCTATGCAATATTCCCTTCGGTAAGGCCTGCGGATCGCAATGAAGCTGAGGAAGCCTTAGCACTGGAAAAAGAAGCGCACGAAGGAGAAAAACCATGATTGGTCTTGGCCTTATTGCGCTCATCGCGTTTCTGATTCTCTTTGGCCAGCCGCTCTTCGTGATTATCGGTGCTGTAACGGCCTACTGCTTTGTCTTCATGACAAGCGGAGACATGACCGGAATAGACAAGCTCGGAAACATCATGTCCGACATCTACAACGGCGCGGACAAAGAGATTCTGCTCGCGATTCCGCTCTTCATACTTGCCGGCAACCTGATGACGCACGGCTCGATTGCGCGCCGCCTGATCTCCATCGGCAAGGCGTTTACCGCTCCCATACCAGCCGGCCTTGCAGTAGCGGGCGTATTCTCCTGCGGTATCTTCGCGGCAATATCGGGGTCATCGCCCGTGACGCTCATTGCGATCGGTGGCATCATGTACCCGGCGCTGCGCCAGGCAAATTACAACCAGAATCTGGCGATGGGCCTGCTGTCTGCAGGTGGCACCCTCGGCATCATCATACCACCCAGCATACCTATGATCATTTATGCAATCATGGTCGGTGTTTCGGTGATCGATCTCTTCAAGGCAGGTATCGGGCCAGGCTTGCTCCTCTTGACCGGGCTTATGCTCTACGCCATGCTGCGCGGCTACAGCATGCCGCGCGGCAGATGGGAGCTTTCTGAAATCGGCAAGGCTTTGAAAGAAGGCATCCTGGCGCTGCTCATGCCGGTAATTATCCTTGGCGGTATCTATACGGGATTTTTCACGGCAACCGAATCCGCAGCCGTCGCTGTTCTATACGCAATTCTGGTTGAAGTCCTCGTGCACCGGGAGCTGCCACTGAAAAAGATTCCCGTGGTTTTAAGCGAAAGCGCTGAAATGCTCGGCACGCTCTTTCTGATTCTTCTGCTCGCGGTAAGTCTCAATAAGTTCATGACGGAAGAACAGTTGCCGCAGCGCATGGTAGAGACGCTATCGGGGCTGATTTCAGACAAGCTGACATTTCTCATTGGCGTGAACATATTGCTACTGATCGTAGGCATGTTTATGGATATCATGAGCGCGATCCTGGTGCTCGCTCCACTGCTTGCGCCGATGGCCACACACTTCGGCATCCACCCGGTACATTTTGGCATCATCATGATCGTAAACCTGGAAATCGGTTACCTCACCCCACCAGTCGGTATCAATCTGTTTGTTGCTTCGACCATTTTCAAGGTTTCGATGGGCCAGGTCATCCGGGCGGTTACTCCGATCATCCTTGTCTTTTTGGCCTGCCTCGCTGCCATCACCGCAGTGCCTGAACTAAGTCTGTTTGCGGTTAAGGACACAGGCGTGAAGCAGAAAGTTTCCGTCGCCGAAGCAATCAAAGCGGATGATGTCAAAAAGCTTACTGATGAGCAGCAAATCTATGTCGGCAAATGGACTTCCAAGATCGGCGAATTTGAAATCAATGACGACAACACGGCGACCGTGAATCCTCCGATAGGCAAGAAGGGAGATAAATTCCTGCCTAAAATGGCTGAAGCCACAGTGGAGGTTACCGATACTGCGATCATTTTCAAGTCGGCAGATGGCTCAAAAGAACTCAAGATCACCAAGTCGCCGCGCCTGGCCAAAGGCAAGACGACCATGACTCTCGGGGGAACTGTCTTTACCAAGGTCGAGTGACCTTTCCCTTATCCTAGCTTGGCAGCATTGTCTGCCAGGCAGTTCTCAACTGTTCCTTCGTCGCGCGCTCCGCTGCGGGTTGCATCGACAGCAGATAGTCTGCAATCCCATGGCTGTCATCGTGCGGTCTGCCCACACCAATGCGCAGCCTGTGAAAATCTGCCGAACCGATCAGCGCGATGATACTGCGCAGTCCATTGTGACCCTTGTGGCCGCCGCCGAACTTGTGCTTAACTACCCCCACCGGCAGCTCGACTTCATCGTGCAGCACAATGAGCTGCGGCGGCGCCACGCGGAATTTTTTCATCGTCTTCAGAACCGCCTGGCCTGAGAGATTCATGAACGTCTGGGGCTTGAGCAGAATGAGCTTCACCCCGGCGTCAGTGACCTCCGCCAGTTCACCTTCAAGGCTTTTTACCATTGTATAGTCTGCGGACGGCCACAGGACATCGAGCGCCATAGCCCCCGCATTGTGACGCGTAAACCGGTACTTATCGCCGGGGTTCATGAGGCCTGCAACAAGCAGAGTTGCACCGGATTCAGTCAGAGCGGTCTGTGGCACAGATGGTTTTAGCTCAAGACAAGATCGTAGGGGCAATTTCTTTTTGGTTGCAGCTGCAGCGAATTCTTTTACAGGGACCTGCCGGCCTCTGGGGCGTGCGGGCTTTCTTTTCATGATTTGAACCAATGTATTAACACCGGAATCCAAATCCGGGGTTAGCCCACGCAGACGGAATGCATGAAATGCAAGCCGATCACCGGCGGGCGAGTTGGCACGGCCGCATCATGCCGCCGTGCGGGCGAGGCGTAAAAGTAGGGGTACACCCCGAAGAGTAACGCACCACGTGAGGGTTCCACCATTATTTGCGGGTTCAATTCTGCAAATGACACGGCGTCCTGGTACCGGCTTTTTTCCTGAAGAGTGCCTTGCCGAATAGCTCTCAGCAGCCTGTGCGAAAAATCGCCCATTGATTTTTTGGTTAAGTTATCGCACAGACGCTAAGGCGGGTTTGTCGCAGCAACGAAAAAAATCCGTTGCACGGTTACAGCAGGAATACTAAGAGGGTACCAGCGCTTTCGCTCACACCATGCTGGAAAATCTGAAAGACGAAGAGCTGATCCGGGAGCTGAAGCGTGCGGAACTCGCTGAGCACCTGACCCGCGAAGACAACGGAGCGCAACGCGTCTTTGCTCTGCTGGTTGAACGCCATAACCGCTCGTTTGCCCGCCTGATCACGCTGCGGTATGGTCTCGATGCTGCCACCGCTGACGAAATTGCGCAGGATTTCTGGCTGGAATGCTACTCTGCCCTGCCCCGGTATAATCCCGACAGACCCTTTCTCGCCTGGGCAACGACCATACTTTTCCGCACAGCCGAGAAATTCCTGCGCAGGCGCAGCCGCGAGGTGCAACTGTCCCCGCAGAGCGAATTTTTTGACATGCACTCTTTAGGCGAAAATCCTGAAAGCGAGGCGATGACGCGCGAGCAGATGTCGGCTATGCTCTCGGCATTGCGAAAGTTACCCCCTGAGCTGGCCCTGCTCATCCAACTGCGCTTTTTTGAGAACAAGAAAATCGAAGATATTACCGCGGCGACAGGACTCGGCAGATCCACAATATTCGAAAAACTCAACCAGGCATATCGTAAAATACGCAAGCTGATGAATGAGTAGCAAGAACCCTGGCTACGCCTTGAGCAAGCTGCCGCTCAAGCCCCAATCGTCAACTCTGCGCTGGTTGCCCCGATTTCCCTCTTACAAGAGCTCTTTGGGCGCTTTTTCTCTAAGCTCTTTGATTTCGGGCAAGGCATCGCGCTTGGCAATCAGCAGCACACCGTTATCTTCAACCAAAACGCAGTTTTCGAGCCCTAAGAGCGCAATCGTCAACCCCGTCTTAACGATGTTACCCTTGGCGCGGTGGCTGATGACCTTGCCACTGATGACGTGATTACCGGTCTCATTTGCGGGATAGATGCGCCCGAGGGCCTCAAACGAACCAACGTCGTCCCACAGAAAGTCTGCCTGTATCAGCCCGACTTTCTTGGTTTTTTCCATGATGGCGTAGTCGATCGAAATATTCTGCATTTTACCGAAACTTTTCGCCAGATTGGCGGGGCTCTGCGCGCAATGATCTGCGAGTTTGAGTATCTCTGGCTGGTAAATGCGCAGATCTTCACGCATGCGTCCCAGTGAAAAAATGAACATACCAGAGTTCCAATAGTGCCGTTCGGTCGTGAGGTAATGGCTTGCGGTCTGGTAGTCTGGCTTCTCGCGGAAGCTGGAAATGGCGAACATACGCGGCGCCACTTCAATACCGGCCTCGATATAGCCGTAGCCCGTCTCAGCGCGCGTGGGTTTGATTCCCATGCACCAGATGCGCTCCCCCGCCCGGGTCAGAGCTTGCCTTACGGTATCCGCCCATTTTTCCGCCGGCTCGATGTGGTGGTCGGCCGCCAATATGACAACCCCCGAAGTATCTTCTGCGCCGTGCTGCTTCAGGAACGAAGTAAAATACGCAATGATGGGCGCGGTATTGCGGGCCTCTGGCTCAAGCAGGTACTGCTTTTTATCCAAC
This sequence comes from uncultured Turneriella sp., assembly GCA_964408405.1. Lineage (GTDB taxonomy): Bacteria > Spirochaetota > Leptospiria > Turneriellales > Turneriellaceae > Turneriella. Next base: position 3,157 of record CAYOZO010000118.1, on the reverse strand, counting down.
TTGACGATCTTCTGTATCTTGGCCGCAAGGTCCTTGTTTGTACCGATGTAAATACGATCGCTCGTCGTCAAGAGGCGCGCGCGTTCGACAGCTTCTTCGATCAGCGTCTTCTTGCCCACAATGTTGATGAGCTGCTTTGGGCGATTCACACGGCTCATGGGCCACAGGCGGGTGCCTGAACCACCGGCCATGATCATGACAAACGGTCTGCCGTTTGGCGCAAATTCTTTCGTAACTTTTACGGGTTTGGCGGGTTTAGCGTTGCCTTTGGGCTCCGCCGATTTCTCCGCCTGCTTCGTTTTTGTCTTCGTTGCCATTACGACCTCGTGCTGATTCCTTTTCGTTCGGTGAAAGAATAGAAAGACGCTTTTCGGTGCCGTGCGTTGAGGCGTCGAGAATGACCTGCCCTGCACGCGACGCTATTTTTTCAATTTTGTAGTATTCGAGAATTGCGGGATTTTCTGCCATGAGCGCAGACATTTTTTCAGCTTTGGCGAGATCTTCCATGTTGCGCTTGCGTTCCACCGAGAGTTCGGCTTCTTTCTCGATTTGCGTAAGCAGCGCGCGCCGGTCAGCAGCTGCGACCTGCTCCAGGTTACGCGTCTGCGCGGCGTAGATCTCGCTGTCTGGTACATGAATTTCACGCAGTTCTACACTCTTTAGCCGATACCAGGGAGCGCGCAGCTGCGCGTCGAGCCGCTTCTGCAGCTCGGGCAAGTTGTCACCGCCAAAAAAGGAGGTCAGCTGGATTTTTAGCCGTTCGAGCTGTCTTTCGTCGGTATTGAGATTGATAAAATACTCTGCCGCAAGAAACTGCACGCTCTCTTCGATGAATCGATCGCGCTCCGTCGGGCGCATCTGCAAAGCCGCGAGCGCTGCCGTTGCCTGCGCCTGATCAATCTCACCTTCGATACGCACACGCAAATGCACATAAAAGAGATCGTTGAGTCTAAGGTAAGCGCTATAGCGCAGGGGCAAACGCACACGCACTTCCTGCAGGCGCGGCGCGATCTCGAGCTGGTAGCGCCGCCAGCGACCGGGAACAAAAAGCGTGGGCACAAAGGCATAGCCCGAAACATAGGAGTGCAATTCTGCCGTCGAAGAAGAGCTTCCCGTAGCGCGCTTAAGGAATACAATGTGCCCCGCAGGTACAGAAAGGATATTAAGATAGATGACGCTGCCTACCGCAGCGATCGCCAGAATCTGCAGCGCTCTCCGGAAAAAATCGCCGAGCATAGTGCGATGGGGTTATTTCTCCCCGGCTATTCTTCCTCGGCGCCGGTTTCAGGATTGTGCAGCCTGATAGGGCGTTCGGGCGAAATTGTGGTCACTGCATGCTTGTAAACCAGGGTCTGCTTGTGGTCGTGCTCAAGCACGATCGTGAAGTTGTCAAAGCTCACGACCCGGCCCTTGATCGGTACTCCATTTGAAAGATAGATGGTGATACCCATCTTTTCTTTGCGGATCTGATTGAGGATGAAATCCTGTAGGTTATTTTTCGTCATTGGACACGTACCTGCATGAAATCCCGGGCAAGCGCGGCAATTAGCTTATGTTCATAAGACGGGTCAACTGTTTTTGTAAATGGCTGTTTGGCGGAGCTATTGCGGAACCAGGTCATTTGCCGTTTCACAAGCTGCATCGTGTTGGTAAGGATGTTTTGCGCGACCGACTCAAGCTGCCCTGCACTCAACTCTGCCGGGAAAAGCCCGGTACTTGCGTATGCTTCGAAAAATTCCCGGGTACCGATGCCCGTAAGCGCCGGTAGCGTATGCCATTTAAGGCCTGCGGCGATGGCATGCCGGACCACTGCATCTGCCTCGCCGACCATGCCCGATGCCAACATCTGCCTGAGGCGCGCGCTGACGCGCTCACGCAGAACTTCGCGCGGCGGCGCAAAGACAAGCATCAGTATTTCGAATTCATCGGCGATACCACCCAAACGCGCGATTCTGCTGATTGGACCTCCATGCGCCAGGCACAGCATGAGCTGGCGATTTAGCCTTACCCTGTTGTGCCGGTGCACGCGCGCGGCTGCAACCGGGTCTATCTCATGGAATTTCCGCCATGCTTCGGCTTCAGGCATCTCTTCGACCAACTTACGAATGCTGTCAGGCACATGTATTTCCGGCAAGAGGCCGCTGAGCAGCGACTGGATGTAGAAATATGTGCCCCCACAGACCACCGGAATGTTGCCATCTTCCAGCGAGCGATGAATAGCCTTACGGGCATCAGCAACGAATGCTCCCGCCGAATAGCTGGCCTCAATCGGAAGAAAATTGAACAGCTCGTGCTCAAACAGTTTCAGCTCTTCGTTTCCGGGTGAAGCCGAGCTAATGCGCAGGTCACGATAAACCTGGCGCGAATCCGCATTGATAACGGTAAGCGGCAGATCGCTCAGCTCCCGATAGAGAAATGCCGATTTGCCGCTCGCAGTGGTGCCGGTCAGTATCAGTAAGCGCGGTTTCTGCGCCATATCCGCCGGTTAGACCATGTGCTTGCGCACGATAGTTGCCAGCTCCTCGGCGGCTTTCATCAGGTCATCGTTCACAACCACGTAGTCGAAGTTGTTTTGTTCCATGATTTCGAGCCGCGCAAGCTCGAGCCGGCTCAATATCTGTTCTTCAGTTTCACTGGCGCGGGCGCGCAGCCGCCGCTCGAGTTCGGTCATGCTGGGCGGAACGATAAAGATGCTCACCATGCGCAGGGGTTTTCCCCTCAGTGTCTGCGCTCCCTGCACATCGATATCGAGAATCGGATATTTGTTTTGCGAGAAAATTCTTTCAATCTCTCTGGTCTCGGTACCATAGTAATTATCGAGCACACGCGCATACTCCAGAAACTCCCCGGCCTGGATTCGCTTTTCAAATTCCTCGCGCGTTAAGAAATGATAATTGATGCCATCGGCCTCATTGGCCCGGCGCGGCCGCGTCGTAGAAGAAATCGAGTGCATCAGGCGGGGCTCTTTCTCCAGCAGGACATTGATCAGGCTGTTCTTACCCGCTCCCGACGGCGCGGAGATGACGAATATTGGACGCAAGTCCATTTCTCTTAAACGCCGCTTTGCGCTGCCGCGTAAAGAATAAAGGATCTCTGCGGTAAGAGCCTGTGCGCTAACTCATGCAAAAAAAACAAAAAGGCGATTTTTTGCGCGAGC
>CAYOZO010000117.1:0-10333 GCA_964408405.1 uncultured Turneriella sp. | reverse complement strand
GGCCCGCAACTTTCACGAACAGATTCTGCCAGAATTGCCAGCGAAAGCGCAGAAATTCAATCAGCAGGAAAAATATCGTGATAATGCCGGTGATCCAGAAGATCAGCGCACGGGTCGTTTCTTTGAAGACCCAGGGGCTTATGGGGTCCAGCCACGTAAAAAAATATCCCACAGGTATGATGAGGCCGAGCAGGTGGAAAAGTTTGCGCGCGTAGTTGAACTTGTCTCCAGGCTTATTTTCTTTGCTGAAGAGCTTTTTGGTTTCTGAAGACATAGTTAATCCAGAAGTTTTTCAGCGCCCAGTCGGTTTGGGGCGTACGAGAACATTTCGGTGAACCCGGTCATGCTGATCACCTGTTGTACGCGCGCCGACGGCTGAATGAGTACCAGCTTCTTATTGCCTCGGGAAAGCTGTTCGCTCATTTCAAACAGCAGTCCAATGCCCGTGGAAACAATAAGCTCCACTTCGCTCAGGTCGAGCAGTACATGGCTGCGTGTGGCTGCGTCAAGAAACCGGCGGCGAACCTCATGCGTATTCTGCGAATTCATTGCGCCCTTGACCTTGAAAAAGGTATAATTTTGGGTTTTTTCTTCCGAGACGTTAAAATGTTGCTCAGCCGGTGTCATCCGGCTGGCAATCTGTCAGGTAAAGCCAGACCTGCAAGGAAAAAAAGCAGAGCTGAACGGGCCGCCATTCGCACTTGACGCGACGCACCAACCGACGAGAAGGCGGGTATGCTAGCACTTCTCCGGTCTATCATCAATGCCGGCGCTGATCTTGATGCGCACCGCCGCCGTTACGTGGTTAATACCAACGTGTATGCGCTAATCGTCATTCTTATTTCTATGCCATACCCGTTCGTCTATCTTTATCTGAAAGTAGATATCGAGCCCATTTTGCTTTCGGGTAGCCTCATTTTCATTGGCAGCTACACGCTGGTGATTTTACTCAATTACTTTAAACTGCACATACTGGCGAAATTGCTGTTTTTCGGCACTGCATTCTGCCAGCTATTCGGCATCTGCATCGTTTTCGGAAAAGAAACCGGGCTCGACCAGTTCTTCTTTGCGGCGTTTGTGGGAGTTTTTTTTGTTCTCGACCGGCATCAGAAAATCCTCATTTTTCCCGCGCTGGCCGGTTTTGCTGCCGAATACCTGCTGATACAGTACATACTGGCCCACATCGACCCCATTGCCAATGTGATCGGGGATTCCGCCCGCATCATTCGCTATATTACCTCGGGCGCTGTGTTCGCCATGCTCGCAGCACAGTGCGCGCATTTCTACTACAGTAATCTCAAAGGTGAGCTCGAACTGGAAAAGGCACGCCAACAATCCGACAAGCTGTTACTGAATATCCTGCCGGAACCGATTGCCGATGAACTCAAGCGCACTGGTTCTGTTGAACCCGTCGAACATGATTCCGTGACAGTCGTTTTCACGGATTTTGTCGGCTTTACCGCAAGCGCTGAATTCCGCAATCCGTCAGAGCTTTTGCGCGAACTTGATGACTGCTTTTCTGCCTTTGACGAAATCATCGATAAATATGGCCTTGAGAAGCTTAAAACAATCGGCGATGCTTACATGTTCGCCGGGGGAGTTCCGGTAAATCTCGAAGAGAATGCCGTGCGCTGTGTGCAGGCCGCGCAGGAGATGCTGGCATTTGTCGCGCGCAAACGCACGCACGACCCGCGTTTCTGGCAGATTCGGATAGGCATGCATACGGGTAAACTGGTAGCGGGAGTTATCGGGCGTAGGAAATTTATTTACGATGTCTGGGGCGACACAGTCAATACGGCAAGCCGGCTCGAAGCAGCAGGCGAACCGGGCAAGATCAATACATCTGCCGCAACGTATGATCTTATAAAGAACAACTTCAAGTGCACCTACCGCGGAGAAATCGCCGTTAAGGGCAAGGGCCCGTTGGCGATGTATTTTGTGGAAGTGTAGGGGCCTACGCCAGCATGCTGTCTGTCAGCTCGAGGTTTGTATAGACGTTCTGTACATCGTCGTAATCCTCGAGCGCTGAAATCAGTTCTAACGCCTCTTTGCCCTTTTCTCCGTCAACGGCAATGGTGGATTGAGGAATGTACTTGAGGCCTGACTCGACGATCCTGTACCCTTTTGCGGCAAGTTTGGGTTCAATCGCCGCTAGAACGGCGTGAAAGTCGTTGACTGCGGTTTTGATGGCATAAACCTTCTCGTCGTCCTTCTCTATGTCCTCGGCTCCGGATTCGAGCGCGATTTCCATCACATCGTCCTCGGTAATGTTATCGCCCTCGACGAGTATAAGGCCCTTTCTGTCAAAAAGGTAAGCTACCGCATTTGCTTCGGCCATAGTGCCGCCGTTCGATTTGAAAAGGCTTTTAAGTTCGGGTATGGTACGGGATTTCTTGTCGGTCAGTACTTCGACCAGGATTGCGATTCCGCCGGGGCCATAACCCTCGTAGAGCGCTTCTTCGTAGTTTACTCCTTCGAGTTCCCCGGTGCCCTTTTTGATGGCCCGTTCGATGTTGTCTTTCGGCATCGAATTCTGCCGCGCCTTGAGTACTGCCGTCCGCAGGCGCGGGTTGGCTGATTCGTCGCCCCCGCCGAGTTTGGCAGCGACCATAATTTCCTTTGCCAGCTTGGTAAAAAGCGCGCCGCGCTTTGCGTCAGCTGCACCCTTGCGGTGCTGGATATTCTTCCATTTACTATGGCCTGCCATGGGCGGATCGATTGCGGTTTTGAGATGCGGCGCAAAGTATAAAGGTAACCGAATTTTCTTGACATGTTATCACTTCATAATAATATGATAACATGATAAGAACGCAGATTTCGCTAGAGCCAGAAGTGTACGACGAAGCCAAGCTCTACGCAGCAGAGTGCGGCATATCCCTTGCCGAATTTTGCCGGCAGAGCGTCACCGAGCAGCTCGCAAAGTATCGTAAAGCTGGCCCCATTGCCCGATTTGCCGGTATATACGAAGGCGATCCTAACGACAGTGTAACGGTCGATGAGGTAGTTTACGGCAAGCGGTACGTGTGAGCGAAAGGGTCTTCATCGACAGCGGTATTTTCATTGCTTACATCAACAAACGTGATCGCTGGCACCAGCAGGCGCTCTACCTGTTCCAGGAAAAAAATATCCAGCCTTTTACCTCAGATCTCGTCGTGTCAGAAACGTATTCCTGGTTTTTGCACCAGGCAGGCGAAGAAATTGCCCGGCAATTCCGTCTCTTTGTCGCAGCCATTCCGAAGCTCAAGGTACTCTACTCCAACGCCGAGATAAGCGAGGCCACGGCGAAAATTCTCGAGAAGCACAGAGGAGCCAAACTCACCTATGTCGATGCGCACAGTCTTGCGCAGTTAGAAGCGCACAAAATAAGTACAGTCTGGGCGACCGACTATCACTTGTCGCTGACAGGTCGGACGATTAAACCAGTCAAGTGACGTATGCTGCTCTATGAAGTCCTGCTCAGCGCAGCGGAAAGAAATCTAAGACCGGATGCGGGCGATCAGTTCTGCCTCACCTAATTCAAGCTTTTCGCCGGATTGCCGCAATTTGAGCTCTATCTTACCCGATTCGATAGTTTTTTTGCCCACGGTTACAATAAACGGAAAACCCACTAGCTCCGCATCGTTGAACTTCACCCCTGCACGCTCATCGCGGTCATCGAGGTAAACGCTGATGTTCTGCGCCTGAAGCGTTGAGTACAGGCGATCGACGTACGCTGTCTCAGTCTCACCTTTAGCGAGCGACACCAGATAGACCAGAAACGGCGAGAGGTTGCGGTGCCAGATCAGGCCGCGCTCGTCATGGTTCTGCTCCACTGCGGTAGCCATTGTGCGACCAATCCCGATACCGTAGCAGCCCATCGTGGGCGTTAGCGGTTTTCCATGCGGATCCAGTACCGAAAGCCCCATCTTCTCGGAGTACTTCTTGCCGAGCTTGAAGATATGGCCAACTTCGATACCGCGCGTTTCGGTGAGTTCAGCCTTCTTGCACTGCGGGCAGAGATCGCCTTCTTGCGCGTTAATCAGGTCGTGCCCCTGCGCGATCGAGAAATCGCGGCCCTCTGCGACATTCTTCGTGTGAAATCCGGTTTTGTTCGCTCCTGCAATCAGGCCGGCACGCCCCTTGAGGTGGTTGTCATAAAAAATGCGGAGCGTCTTCGTACTGCTAGCCTGTGCATTTCGTACGGAGATTTTCTCGCCATCTTTGTATTGGAGACCGACAGGACCTGCATAGCCGGGCTCCGCTCCAGTTAATGTCTTAATCGTTTCTTCAGAAGCAAGAGAGTACTCAGTCATGCCAGAGAGATTTTTCATTTTCACGTCTGACAGTTCACGGTCGCCCTGGATGAAGCAGAGCACAACGGTGGCATTATCTTCGTAGATAACGGCCTTGATGAAGTTGCGGGGAGCTTCACCGGTGAGTTTGGCCACCTCGTCGATGGTCTTGAGTCCTCTGGTTTCGAAATCTTCTGCAATTTCGCTGGTAGAGGTAGATTTAAATCTACCCCTACCAGCGTGTTCCGGATTTTCCAAGAATGCAGTCTTCTCCTGATTCGAGCGGTAGCCACAGTTTTCATCGCTGCAGAGGAGCAGTGTCTCTTCGCCGATCGATGAGGCGACCATAAATTCTTCAGACCCGCTGCCCCCCATGTTGCCCGAGTCGGCTTCTACCGGAATTGTCTTCAGTCCACAGCGCTCGAAAATGGCGCGGTAGGCTTCACGCATCTTCTGGTAAGTTTCATCGAGCGATTTTTCATCCGCATGAAAAGAATATGCATCTTTCATCACGAATTCGCGGCAGCGGATGAGCCCATAGCGCGGGCGAATTTCGTCGCGGTACTTGCGGCCAATCTGGTAGAGATTGATCGGCAGCTGCTTGTAAGATTGCAGAAAGCTGCGCGCTAGGTCTGTCATCGCTTCCTCGTGCGTCGGCCCGAGCGCGTAGTCAACTTCGTGGCGGTCCTGCATGCGCATCATTTCTTTGCCCATGATATCCCACCTGCCTGATTCCTGCCAGAGCTCAGCGGGAGTGATAACGGGTAGCGTGACTTCTACCGCTCCGTAACGGTTCATCTCTTCGCGTACGATTTGCTCGATCTTGCGGTGTACCATGTCGCCAAATGGCAGATAAACATAAAGTCCCGAGCCTTGCTTGCGTATGTAGCCGGCGCGCGTCAGCAGGCGGTGCGAGGCAACCTGCGCGTCGTTGGGGTCGTTCTTAGAGGTAAAGAGTGGCAGCTTTGATGCGCGCATGAAAAGGAAAATCCGGCAGGCGAGATGCCGCGTAAAGGCTCATATAGGAACTCACCTTTTCCTCTGAGCCTGTGCGCCAACTTGCCGGAGCGATTTTTCCCGCAAACCGAGTCCGCTAATCGGCAAAAATTCCTTCGCAAATCGTACCGATTTGCTCCACGAGGTGCCAAAAGGCGCGAATTTTTGCCGATTTTCGCACATGTTCAGGCGAAACGCGGCCACGGCATGCGCAAAAAATCGCCTTTTTGTCTTTATGCATGAGTTAGCGCACAGGCTCCACTGCCGGTTACGGCAGAGGAAAAGGTGAGTTATTTCTTCAAAAACCTATAAGCTCCCACCCCTGTGAGCGAATAAAGGATCGGGAGTGTCAGCATTGTCAGCGAAAACCACAGCGGATTCTTAGCCCAGTTAGTGCTAATGGGAATCAGTACAATGGCAATCATCACGGCCGCGAGGGCTGCAGCGTGCAGCAGGTTATGCTTTCGGCCCAGCCAGATGGTGAACCATGCACCAATCGTTCCGATGACAAATTCTTTTGTAATTGCGATCACAAATCTTGTGGCTGCACTCGTACTTTCAGCCAAAAGACCAGCCTTTAATAGAGCATAGTCGGCAAAAAGCGAGAGCAACAGAATGGCGACAAAGCCGGCGAATACCGCAGCGATGCCGTTGAAGAGTCCTTTGGTCATGAGGACACTCTGCATTTCAATTTGGGCGTGGAACGCCCAAAATGAAATTTCTGGCTAGCGTGACTGGTTGAAGTCCAACGCGAACCAAAGGATCAGCAGCGGCGAAGAGCCGTCGCGTTTCCACATCGCCGGGCCCATCCAGAGGCCGGGTGAAACCTCACGTATTTCATCGTGGATCTTCGCGATGAAGAATGGGTTTTCTGGCTGTTCGTAGTCGAGAAAGACGCACGGTTTGCCGTCGATGACCGAGGGCACAATGCGCGTCTCGAAGGGGAACCAGTCGAAATTGGCAAAGAGCAGTTTTACCCGGTTGATGCCGGTGCCTCTGTCACCCTTTTCGAACTGGAAGCTCTTGCCGTCCCACGGGAACACGTTCATCGCCGCGAAGGCCTTGATTCCGGTAAAGATGGGCGTGCCATCTGTGTGGTCCACAGTGAGCATGCGGCCTTTGGGGCGGCCTGTCACTTTGCTCAGGTTCTCGGGCGCGGGTGCTGACTGGTAGAGGCTTTTTAGCTCTGCCGAAGTCATTTCGGCGAGGCTGTCGAGGGTATGCCGTGCATTATAGACGCGTGCCCCCGAAGCAGAAGAAACTCCGCCATTTTCCTTTGTTGCTGTTGTTGTGCTCATAATAGATTCTCCTTATGAGCGGCGCATCAGCGGCCGTCTCATGCAGATCTTTTAGGCCATTTCCAGGCCAAAATCGACCGGAATTATAAATTTGGTCACGAAAAAGCCAAAAGGGCCAGTCAATCAGTGGCATTCGTGTTTTGCCGGCGGTATTGCAGCGGTGACATGCCGGTGGCCTTGAGAAAGACGGAGTTAAAATTGGATTTCGTACCAAAACCCGAAGCAAAGGCCACATCTATCACGCTCATCTCCGGCTGGCCGGCCAGAAGCTGCATTGCCTCGGCGACTCGGTAGTCGTTCAGAAGGCTCGAGAAGTTTTTTCCGAGGTGGACGTTGATGAATTCAGAAAGCTGGTGCGCGGTCACCTGCAGCAGCGCCGCCAGCGATTTGACCGACAGTTTGTCGTCGAGGTAGATTTTCTCCTCGCGCATGAGCAGATCGAGTCTAGCTGCGAGCGCCTTGAGATCGACGTTCTTCAGGTGCGATGACCGGTACTTCTGTTTCTGCGCTTCGGCCTGCAGGGGTAAAAAGAATTCGGGGTAGCGGATCGAAGCGATATAACCACCTATGATTGTGAGCGAAATCAGCGAACAGCTGATCTTTAGCAGAAGTAACTCATGCGTCAGAAGTGAGGCCATCGCCAAAAGCGGAGTGATCACCGAACCCACCTGGAACAGCGCGACATAGCGAAAGATGCCGCTGAAATCCGGCGAGTTGAGCCGAAAGAGAAACCGCGTCTCATATACATTCCAGATGTAGTAGCCCGTATTCACCGCGAAGGCAGATATGGCGATCAGGTCGTGCGTGTCAGTTGGTCGATAGGCGTAGGTCTGCACCAGGTAGTCGATGCTAACCTCGCGCTGCGGGTACCAGGGCGAGGCGACGAAGGCAAGGCAAAGCGCCGCGGGCAACCACTGCAGCAGAATTACCTTCGGCTTGGTCTCTTCGTCGGGCAACAGCGAAAATTTCAGAAAGTAATGGATCGCGGGCCCGAGCGCGAAGAGCGCCGGCAGATGCCAGTGCAAATATCCCGGCCTGGGAAAAACTTCCGGCGAAATGGCTGTTCCGGCGAAATAAAGGACATACGCGAGAGTAGCGAGCGTCAGCAGCAGATAACGGTCGCGGCGGCTGCGGCTTGCGACCGTGAGGCGAGCCACCAACTGGATGACAGCCAGGAAGGCGCAAAAGATAAAGAATTGTCCCAGCACATATCAAATATCTCGCTTCGGGAGGGGATTTCAAGCGCAAAAAAGAGCGCAATATAAATATGCCCGTGCTCGGTGCAGGCGCTGCGATTTGCTGCGCAAATCTCACGCAAAACGCTCTGCTGCCTGCACCTGCGCCCGGATTCAACCGCCGGCCCCGAGACTGCCTTCGACAGTCTCTCAGAAATGTGCCTCGAGCGCCATGAGCGCTGACATCCCCTGATAGAACAGGCCGCCCTCGCTGCGGCGTGTACCATAAAAGCCGTTCACGAGAAACTGCAGATCGAAGCGGTCGTTGATGCGGTAGGTCAAATCGGCCGCTGCAAGCCCCGAGCCGTCGGTGAGCAGAGTCGATGCGTAAACGGCGGCCTCCCACTTGTTCGAGCCGAAGAACTCAGGGTCGGCAAGCCGCACAAAGACGTAGTGCTGGCCCATCGACAGAAAATCGAAGTTCTGGTTTGCGGCCAGGATAAACAGCCGGTACGGATTGCCGGCAGGTAAAACAAAGGCCGTGTTGGTGTACCGGCTGCCCGCGAGCTCGAGGCCATCGGAATAGGTACCAAGCTGCGAGCGCGAATAACCCTCGCCGTTGTAGAAGTACTCGGTCGAGAGGTTGAGCTTGTTTTCGAAAGTGTACTGGCTGCCGACGAGCACGCGCGCATACCATGTCTCGTCGGGGCGGGCCTCGAAGTCGTAGAGCGCCGCCTGCACGAGTGTGGGCCCGACATAAACATCCTCAGAACGTTTATAGGGATTGAGCACCGAGCTTCCGCGCTGGGCCCTGCCTTCGGCATGCAGCTCGAGTGCGTCACCGATCACCTTCGCAACGGCAAATCCGACGTTGTGCCGTTCTCGGTAAAAATAGTGCAGCGACAGGTCAAAACCCGCAACGAGCTGGTAAATTTTCGCCCAGTGCGCATCAGAGCGGTTAAATTGCGTGAGCCTGTCGATTTCAGCGCGGAGTTTTGGGTCCGTGAGATCACTCGGCCCTATCTGTGGCACATACGTGTACGACATCGCTCCACCTTTCCAGAGGTATTCGGTACGCGCGATGATGCTGCCTTCGCGGTTTCTGAGGCGAAAGCGGTTGTCGAAGTTGGCCCCGGGCAGCGTGGAAGGATTATTGAGAAAATCGACAGGGTTGCGCGAGTAGCCGACGCCGTCGGTGAGGTTGCGCCTGCCCAGCGTGAACAGAAAATTTTCAGTGGGACGCAGATTAATGTAGAATTCTTTGAGAAAATTGCGGTAGTCGGCAATTTGCGGCTTGGCGAGTGTAGGCTGAGTTCCTTCGTGCTGCAGATAAACAAATGTGTCGGCGACAATGAGCTCGGCAATAGGATTGACGTTGTTGCCGCCGACGATCGGGATCTTCGCGTCAAAACTTATCAGCACGCGGTTTTGCAGGCGTGGCATACCCAAAAAATCGTCTGGATTGAGCAGGCTGTCTTTGCGGCTCACTGAAATACCCGGCTCTTCGCGCAGCAGGAAATCAAAGACTGGACTGAAGGTCTGTGCGTCTTCTTCGTCTGTGTTATGCTCCTGCGCCTCAAGAGGCAGTGTGACGCAGGCAAGCCACAGTGCGACATATGAGCATCGTCTTATCCTGGCCATTGCCGCGCGGGCGACGGGCACTATCTCACCTCAGATCAGGAAGAGCGGATTGCTGGAAAATACTGTCTGGAAAAGTTTTTACTCCCATGGATGTATAATGGATTTCGCTTTTCCAGTCGGGTTTAATGCCATCGACGATATGGACTATTGTGGGACGCATAGCACCAGCTACGTTTTTGTAGCCGGTGTAAGTGGCGTACTTCAGTGGCTTGCCCGACACAGCAAAGAAGGTCGCCTTGACCGGGCGATACGTTTCGTGCTCAATCCAATAATGGATTTTGGCGTAGCTCACCTTGTTCTTAGCAGTAAGCTCGAGCACATAACAGGTCTTGCCCTCTGCTTTCTCGGCTTTTTTCAGAATGGTGGAGTTATAGTCGTCGGCAAAGTTGACCCGCGCGACGTCGGCATTCGACACATCGCCCATCAGCCGCTGCTGCGGTGAAATGCGGAATGTTCGCTTAGAACCCGGAATATACATCCAGAGATCGTCGTTGACCATCAGCATTGCTTTGCCGCGCTCGCGCGGCGGGTCGGTGAATTTCACAACCGAGGTGGTGCGGTCTTTGACGTAGGTTTCCAGATACATTTCCTGTTTATCCTGGTCGGGACGTTCAGAGGTGACCCTGATCTTCATACGAAAAGAACCCTGCGGCCCGCGTACCGCGTCTGCTTTCCGCACAATGGAGTTTGCGTCCTCAGCGAAGAGCGAGTATGAAAAAATTAGCAGAGTGATTATTGTCTTGTGCATGGATTTCTCCAAAATTTGCAGAATAGTTTTGTCGCCAGATGAAGCATCCGCTACTGGCAAAATTCCGCTCCGGAGATGCGCTGACACGACAAAAACTGAATTTGACTGGCGCACCGCGTTGCAGACGGCTTAGGTAAGGATTTCCGTAGCTACCAGGCTGTTGAAAAACAGCCATAAAGCAGGATGTTGAAACCGAGCGCAGCT
>CAYOZO010000116.1:0-10665 GCA_964408405.1 uncultured Turneriella sp. | reverse complement strand
AGACGCAGGGGCGGAAAAAGGCAGTGTTTCTGGGTTTTTTCAACAGGCTGCTAGTGTACCCTAACACACGGCGCGGTGTCCTTAGAATCAAAAAGATACTACTAGATAACGCAGCTGGCTGTATCATCAAGCCAGTATTCAGTATTTCCACTCCTTAAACCAAACGAGACCCGGCGCCATGCGCCGGGTCTCGTTTGGCTATAACATCCTTGACGGCTCCGACCACCTCCGGAGACCGCTGCGCGGTCACGGTGCATCCTGCAACCATGATCCGCGCCTATGTCATCCTTGACGGCGCCGACCACCTCCGGAGACCGCTGCGCGGTCACGGTGCATCCTGCAACCATGATCCGCGCCTATGTCATCCTTGACGGCGCCGACCTCGGTGCATCCTTGCACCATGCCCCAAATCCACCCTACCGCTATTGTTGAAAATCCATCAAACCTTGCCGACGATGTCGTCGTCGGGCCGCAGGCGTACATTGGCCCCGATGTGAAAATCGGCCCGGGCTGCGTGATTGGCATCAAGGTAACGCTCTTGAACCGCGTGACACTCGGCAAAAACAACAGACTTTTTACGGGCGCGACTATCGGCGAGAATGGGCAGGATATCCATTTTGACAACCCCGAGGCCGAGGTCGTAATCGGTGATAACAATGTATTCCGCGAGCAGATTACAGTGCACCAGCCATCAGTCAAAGGCAACAAAACAACCATCGGCAATAACTGTTACTTCATGGCCGATGCCCACGTCGCGCACGACTGCCACGTCGGCAACAATGTGATCATGGTCAACAAGACTGGCATTGCCGGGCACGTCGAGGTAGGCGATAATGCGCTGATTTCCGGCATCGTGATGGCCCACCAATTCGTGCGTATCGGAGCCTACGCAGTCATCGGCGGGGTGAGCAAAGCCACACGGGACATACTCCCCTATACGATGAACAACGGCAATCCCGCTTTGGCTTTTGGTCTCAACCTGGTTGGGCTGAAGCGAGCTGGAATGACTCCGGCCGAGCGTTCGGCGATCAAGCAGGCATTCCAGATTTTTTACCTGAAGGGTCTTTCGACCCCGAGCGCAATCGATACGATAGCAAATGAGCTTCTGCCCTCTCTGCCGGCCGGTTCGCCCGAGTACAAGCGCATCGAATATCTTGCCGGTTGGCTACAGAAGTCCAAGCGCGGCTTCACCTTTCATGCCTCAAAAAGAAAGGAAGCGGAAAACGAGGCTGAATAATCTGAGCCGGCGGGGCTCTCCCAACCCGCAAATCCATAGCTGGATAATCTCGCAAACCCTGGCGGAGCTTTCACGTTAATTCATGATCGGTTCTAGCGAATACTCAGGAACCGGCGGATCTTCTCGCGGTACGCGGCAGAATCGCTGCGGTCAGACTGCACACGCTCGCCCCCGGTAAGCCACCAGCGAGGCAGGCGAAAACCCGAATCGGGCAACTCGGAGAGCTCCCGCGCACTCAGATATCCCTGCGTGAGGTCATAGGCCGCATACTCCTGCTCTGCCTCATGCGCAAGCCCCAGAAGTTTCAAAAGCTCCCAATAGAATCGGTCTGCATGCCGCTCAGATGCATCGGCGCTGTCAGGCAAGTTTTCCATGAACGCGCGCAAGAGGCTAAAGAACGCCACCGCATCTTCGCCCGGCTCAAGAATATCCGAGGTCTTGAGTATTTCAGCTACAGTATTGAGACGAAAATACTCCTGCCGCTCGCTGAACGGCGAGAAGACCAGTTCCAGATTGCGCGGCACAATTGCATGACCTGCCTGCGAATAGTAGAGCGCCTCGCACAGGGCCCCCGGCGCATAGTAGAAGGCGGAGCGTTTGCGCGACTTGAGAATTCCCGGCAGGCGAAACGCCTGCAACGCACCCGTTTCGCAGAGAGTTTCGAGCAGCAGCGATTCATCGCCGGTCGCCCGTCGGCGCAGAATGATTACAAGCGTTCGTACTTCGCCCGCCATCAGGCGCTGTTGCGACCGCTGAGGTCGATCAGGATACTTTTCACCTGGCGGTGCTTGAACTTGAGCAGCGTAAAGCGCGCATTGCCATAGGCAAACGTGGCCTTTTCCTTCAGTTCACCCGCGAGAGAATGCAGCACGAACCCCGCCACCGAATGAAACTTTTCTTCGGGTAGATTGAGCGCAAGTTCATCGTTGAGATCCGAGAGCGACATACGCGCGTCGACGCGGTACACCTTGGGTTCGACCTGCAGTACCTGCTTGCTCACGCTATCGTATTCATCCTGAATCTCTCCCACGATTTCTTCGAGAATATCCTCGAGGGTAATCATACCCGTGACGTCGCCGTGTTCGTTGACTGTCAGCGCCAGGTGGTGACGGTTTAAGCGCATCTCGCGCAGCAGAGATAAGATACTCTGTGATTCCGGTACGACCAGGGGCTTGCGCAGATGCGACTGCAGGTGAAAATTCTTGCGCTGCGAGGCTGTGAGGCTTACCAGATCTTTTACAAAGAGCACTCCCGGATAATGCCTCAGGCCGTCCCGGTCTTCATAGACCGGCAGGCGTGAATGACCGGTTTTGCGAAAAACCTGTTCGATTTCCTTCAGAGTGGCATGGATGGGAATACTGACAAGATTTACTTCGGCGGTCTTCACATCCGCCGCGCGCTTTTCGTGCAACTCGATAATTTCGAGTATCATCTGCATCTGTTCGTTACGCGCAGTTATCTTATTCGCGCGAAAGAACTGGATAAGTTTTTCGCGCAGGGATTTCCGGCGCCCGAAAACGCGTCTTAAGGTAGTGGTAATTTTTCTGCGTCGTGCCATTATCGTGCTATAAGACCTTGTGCCGCAAGACCATGCGCAGATAAGGCATGAACAAGCTTCGTTTCGAGCCGGCGCATCCGCTCTGCCTCTTTTTCGTTTCTCTCATGGTCGTAACCCATAAGGTGCAGTACTCCGTGGATCGCGAGCACTGCGAGTTCATGCGCCAATGGATGCTTTTCTGCCCTTGCCTGGCGGGCAGCCTGCGGCAGGCTGATAAAGATTTCGCCGGCTGTTTCATGCGCAAAGACCGGGATCGCTCCCTCAATGTAGGAAAAAGACAAAACATCGGTAATACCCCTCTTGCCGCGATACGAGGAATTGAGCTTCGCGATCTGAGCGTCAGTTACCAACTGGATTTCGAATGCCACGACGTCTCTGCCGCCGCGCGGTTTTTTTCGCCAGCGGGCAGCCGCAACTGCCTGTTCGATCGCAGGCAGAAGAGCCTTAAACGCGCGCACCTCATTGGCAAAGCGCAGCGGCGGTTTGTTCGAAAGCAGGCGGAGAGAGATCAATTGCGGAACTGATCCCGGGCGGTATTGAGGTCGGCGACAATGGCAAAACGGCCACTCAGATCGGTCATGTCGAAGAGCTCCTGGACAAACTGCGTCGGACGCGTAAGAAACATCTTGCCCCGGTTTTGTTCGACCGTGCGCGCTATGGTAAGCAGGAGCGCGATGCCCGTGCTATTGATGTATTCGAGCTGTGAGATATCTAGTATGCAGTCAAAGACGCCGTTTTCAAAAATGGCCTTCACTTTTGAGTTGAGATCGAAGATATTGTCAGACGTAATCTTGCCGCTGAAAACCAGCAGGTTAACGGAGCGATTGCCGATTCTTTCCGTTTCGGTCCTGAGCTGAAGCAGATTCTTTAGACCCACTGTCGCATTCTGTCTAGCACCCTCAGATAATCAAGCTTTTTAAGCTTAAGCCCGGCCGCAGCGGGAGTTTCAACCGGAACCGGCGAAGCCACGCATCCTTTATAATTGACGGTCTGATTCGAGGGCCGGTTTTACCCGGTATGGAATCCTCTGGCAAAAAAACTCCCCTGATCGATAAGATGCTGATCCTGGGCGGTGCGGCGACATTTATTGGCCTGACTGTTACCTTTTCACCGATGCTCTGGATGGCGACCATTCTGGCGTTACTTCCGGTGCTTGTCATGGTAGTACTCCTCAGCCCGACGCTGCACCTCAATATCGCCGAAAGACAGACCGAAGATAACCGAGCCAAATAATTTCTGCCGGCAGGTGAAGGGCCTGCGAACATGCTGAAGAAGCTCAAGAGCCTGCCCCTGCTTAAGCGGAACAAATCCGGCATAGTGGATGTGCCAACCGCGCTTGCCGCGTTTCGCGCCGGCAAGATGCTCATTGTAACAGATTCAGAAGACCGCGAGAACGAGGGTGATCTCGTGCTTGCGGCCACCGACACCACGCCTGAAGCCGTGAATTTCATGGCAAAGTATGGCCGTGGGCTGATCTGCGTGCCCCTGACGACCGCGCGTGCGCGGGAGCTCAATCTGCAACCGATGGTACGCCGTAACGAAGACGTGCGCCGTACCGCGTTTACGGTTTCTGTCGATGCGAAAGAAAAGACCTCTACTGGTATCTCTGCCCACGACCGCTTCTTCACCATCCAAAAGCTGGCTGATCCATCTTCAAAAGCGAAGGATTTTATGCGTCCTGGTCACATTTTTCCGCTGGTCGCCCGCGACGGCGGTGGACTCGTGCGCGCCGGACATACCGAGGCTGCGGTCGATCTCTGTCGACTGACAGGAAAGCCTCCGGTAGGAGTCATCTGCGAAATCATGAACAGCGACGGCACAATGGCGCGCATGCCCGACCTGATGAAATTCGCGCGCGAACACAAGCTCCCCATTCTGACCATTGAAGCGCTGATCGAATACCGCCGCAGATCAGAACAGACTGTAACCCTGCTGCACAAAGGTAAACTCAAGACCCGCTGGGGTGAGTTTACCGCCTGCTATTACAGCTCTTCAACGGACGATAACGTACACGTAGCGCTCGTGCTGGGCAAGGTAAGCGGCAATGCCCCCGTGACTGTCCGCGTGCACCGCGAAGATGTCTTTGCCGACGTCTTTCACAGCCCGACACGCAAGAACTATATGCCAATTGACGACGCCATGGCGGCGTTGCTCAGAAGCAAAAAGGGAGTTTTTATTTTTCTGGGCCAGAAAACTTCTCAGATATTCGGCTCCGAATCTTCTGACGGCGATTCCAACCTGAGGCAGTACGGGATCGGAGCGCAAATTCTGAACCAGCTCGGTGTCAAAAAAATACGGCTTTTGACCAGAAACCCGCGTAAGGTTGTCGGCCTTGAAGCATTCGGACTCGAAATCACCGAAACCATCTCGCGCTGAAGCCGGCGCGTTTTCAGGAGCGCAGCGATCCATGATTGTCCATTTCTTGCGAATGATACGCTTCTCGCACACCGTGTTTGCGCTGCCATTTGCGCTTGCTGCACTCGCAGTCATTGCCGCGCGCTACAGCGCCCTGCTGACGCTTACCTTGCAGAAGACAGTGCTCGTCATTATGGCCTTCACGGCTATGCGCAGTTTTGCGATGGCGATTAACCGCTATGCCGACCGGCAGATCGATGCGCTGAACCCGCGCACTGCCCAGCGCGAAATTCCCGCAGGAATACTTTCGCCGCGCACGGTGTTGTTATTTGCCCTCGTCTCTCTCACAGTTCTGCAGATTTGCGCCTGGTTACTCTCGCCACTGGCCGGCTACCTCGCTCTGCCGGCCGCAATTATTGTTGCCACATACAGCCTGGCAAAGCGTTTCACGACGTTGTGCCATTTCTGGCTGGGCTTTGCCATCGGCATGGCGCCTTCGGCAGTCTATATTGCGCTGCTTGAGCAGGTTTACCCCGAGGCATTGCTGATGTCTGCTGCCCTCGCGCTTTATATAGCAGGGTTCGACATCCTCTATGCGCTACAGGATCAGGAATTTGACCGCAAGGCCGGGCTCTATTCGATTCCGGCGCGTTATGGCGAGCATACTGCGCTCTGGATATCACGGTTGTCGCACTTACTATCGCTAGTGCTTGTCTATCTGATTCTGCGGCATCTGGGCATTAACGTGGCGGGTATCGCCGGGTTATGCCTGCTTACCGGCCTGCTTGCCGCCGAACACTTATTAGTAGGCTCGGCAGGGAACATCCGCTACGAAAAAATACCGATAGCGTTCTTTAACGTCAATAGCGCCTTCAGCCTCAGCTTCTTGCTCGTTATCTGCGGCGCACTCTGGCTTTAGCAGGTTGCGGAACCTGCCATAACCGGAATTCCCTGACTACTAAGGGGTTTCACCCGTTTCGCCTATTGGCTCACTCGCCGGCGGCACCGGGGTCGCTGCGTCGGGTTCAGCGGACTTTTCCTCTACCTGTTCCGACTTGTTGCTCGCCGCCGGATTTGGTCCGGCTTTAGCCTCGTCCTGTTCGCCCGCTCGTTCTCTAAGCGGTTCGGTGATATAGATTTCTACCCGACGGTTTTTCTGCCGCTTCGCCTCGGTGTTGTCATGCCGCACGCGCGGCTGTGACTTGCCGGCGCCCTGGACGGTGATCTTGCGCGCGGCGACTCCCAAGTCTATCAACTGTTTTCTGATCAGATTGCCCCGTGCCTTCGAAATTCTCAGATTGTACGCACGGCTGCCCGTACTGTCACTGTGGCCGTAAACGAACAATCTGCGCTGCGGATTCTTTTTCCACGCCTGAGCTGCCTTCTTCACAACTGTACTGCCGCCTGCGAGCGGCTTTTGAGCATCATTACTTCTGAAATAGATGCGCCCTATGAACTTCAGGTAATTCTTAGCCGACACTTCTTGCCTGGCCGGTTCTTCGGTAGCAATCGGTTTCGAATCTACCGGCGGCAGAGATTCTCCGCTTCGGGGCAACAGGACCGTGTATTCAATAGAGGCAGGGATTTCTTTGCTGTAGTTATCGAGCAGCGTACTTACGGGAATTGTCTTTTTGAGCGTCGGATAACCCTTTTGCGCAGCCGTCACCTCTATTACCATCGCCTCAAGAGCAAGCAGCGCTTTTTCTTCGCTACCCGCGAAATCATCCAGGTTTGTGAGCTGAATAGCAGAACCGGATTTATATTTCAGCGCTTTCTGTTGGCGCGGTGAAACTCTAATTCTTGCTGCGGGTTTCAGCGGATTGCCGTCCGAATCTGCAAAAATGAGCTTTAGCGAAACCGCCTGCGGAATTCTGACATCCCTGAGCAGAAAGAGATCACGAGCTAATGGTTTGGTTCCGTCAAGGCCGCGGGTGTCCCATTCATCGCGCGCGACTTTGAAGCCCGGCGCAGTAGCCTGTGCACTGTAAACACGCTGGTTAATGACCTTGAATTCAAAAGCAGCTCCCTTTTCCGGGTCGGTTTCGTTCATTGCGCTGAACGAACCCGATGTGAGCTTAACGCTTGCCGCCAGGGGGCGGTTTGAACCGGCGATTACGGTCTTGCCGGTGAGGAGCAGTCGCGCTGTCGGGCGGGCGAATTCGGGTACGCGGGCGCGATAGATGTCAAATGCTCCCCGGCCCTCAACGCGGTTGGAGGTAAAATACACCCGCAGGCCATTTGCCGTAACCGTCGGATATTCGTCGTCAAATTCTGAATTAAAGGGCTTGCCCAAGTTGAGCGGCTTCGACCAGCCCTGCGCCAGCATTTTCGGCTCATCAGGATTTTCCAGACGAGCAACGGACTGGGTGAAGTAGATGTCATAACCTCCCACTCCGCCGGCGCGGTCAGACGAAAAATAGAGCGTAATCCCATCGGAATGGATCGCTGGAGTAACTTCAGAAGCCGGCGTATTGATATTCCCTGCGTTCTGCGGCGCGCTCCACTTTCCGGTCGTGCTATCGAACTCACTAAACCATATATCATCGCCGCCGCGGCCACCCGGGCGATCCGAAGAGAAAAACAGGAAGCGGCCGTCCTGCGAGACCGAGGGCATGCGGTCATGGTATTCAGAATTGAGCTCTGCTACAGGTTGCGGCTGAGTCCATTTGCCGCCGCGCCAAACAGTGTAATAAATGTTCGTCAGTTGCGGCCCCGGGCGCGCGGCAGACGCGAAAGATGCGAAGTACATCTCGTACTCCCCCGTTGGCAGCTTGCGCAAAGAGGGATGTCCATCGAGCGACTCGGAGTTAATCGGCAGACCAACATTCGCAGAATTCTCAAAAAGAGGCTCCGCTGCCTTGCCTGCATTCTTGTTCATCGAGTACCAAAGATCAAAGTCGCCCTCAGGGCCGTACGCTCCCTCGCGGTTCGACTGGAAAAACAAAAAACGCTCATCCGGCGTGATGAAGGGCGTATATTCGCTGTCCGGCGTATTGATGCCCGCGCCCAGGTTATGGATATCCGCAATTTCATTCGGTGTTATTGGATATGCAGTATCAGCGGCGTGTATTGTAGTGATCGCTATAATAGCCAGCACGGCCCGAGATAGAAGATTGAACATTTGTTCTCCTTTGTCCCGAATCTAAATCAAGGACGTACTGTGGAGAAAAACTTGAGGCAGCGTTCGCGAGCAAAGCGATGATCGACCATGGGTTGTGGGCGCGGAGTGCCAAAAAAGTTCGAACGGGTGCCCAGCCAACGCTGGACATAAGCACCATTGGGATCGTATTTCTTCTGCTGTTCAACGGGATTAAAGATCCGGAAATACGGGGCAGCATCAACGCCAATCCCTGCGCTCCACTGCCAACCGCCAACGTTCGAGGCGAGTTCATAGTCGAGCAGGTACTGCGCAAAAAAATGCTCGCCCCAGCGCCAGTCGCAGAGCAAATGCTTCGTCAGAAACGATGCCACGACCATACGCACGCGGTTATGCATGAAGCCGGTTTCGACCAGTTCGCGTATGCCCGCATCGACCAGATCATAACCGGTTTCCGCATTGCGCCAGCGCCTGAAATCCGCTTCGCTGCCGGGCCACTGAAGTGCGGCATACTGCTGGCGAAAGGGTTGCTTTACCGTCTGCGGGTAGTACCAGAGAATCATCTGGTAGAATTCGCGCCAGATAAGCTCCCCGAGAAATTTTGCGCTGAGTTCGCGCGCGATGAGCGCCAGGCTCCGCACAGAAATCGTGCCAAAGCGCAGATGCACTCCGAGACGCGTTGTCCCGCGAACACCGGGAATATCGCGCGTCGCCGCGTAGTTCTCAATCAGCTTGCTGTCGAGCGTAGCCGGCGGCGCAAGCGAAGGTACCGGAGAAAATCCCAATTCATCGAGACTCGGCATCGCATTGTGGCCCGATGCTCGTAGCCAGCGGCATTGCGGCAAACCTGCCTGCACCGCAGGCGGGTTCTCGTCAAATGCTGTAAGCCAGCGGCGCGAATACGGCGTGAACACATTGTAAGGCGTACCGTCGTCTTTCACAACCTCGTGCGGAGCGAACACGACATGGTCTTTTGTCGCAGTGAATACAATGCCGCGCTCCTGGCAGAATTTTGCCACCTTCGCGTCGCGCTCGCGCGCGTAAGGTTCATAGTCCTCATTACAGTAAACGGCTGCAATGCGAAAGCGTTCGGCGAGAGCAGGAAAAATTTCTTCGGGCTTGCCATGAAGCACGATGAGATCCCCGCCCTGCTTCTGCAAACTTTGGTGTAAGGCCCTCAAAGTCTCATGGATGAAGGCAAGCCTGCGGTCTTCTTTGAGGCGCAGCCGGTTAAGAATGTTCGTGTCGAAGATAAAAACGGGCAGAACGGTGAGCCCGCTTTTCGCTGCCGCCATGAGCGCCGCATTATCTTCCAGGCGCAAATCACGCCTGAACCAGTGGATCGCTAAAGGCTCAGCGGGTAACGCGGTGCCATTCTTTTTCATAGTAGTGCACGAGGTTCTGCGTCATCAGAGTCTGTATGCCCGTTTCGACTCTCGCCATATCGGCCGGAAAATTTGCCAGACCAGCAAGGACTTTCGGCGTGAGAAAGCGCTGACTCTTGCCAACGGCGAGGCGCCCCGGCATCGCAAGCCTTTCGCGGGCGAAAGCCACAAAACCCCACTCGCCAAAGCTCGGCACGTAAGCGTGGTATGGCAGTGTTTCATAACCCTGCGCCGCAACCGTGTTGTGTATGCACCAGAATGCGCTGCGGGCAATAAAAGGGGAGGTAGACTGCGTGACTGCCACAGCTCCCGGCGCCATGACATTTTTCAGCCGCCGGAAAAACAGATCAGAATACAGCTTACCAATCGCGAAATTTCCGGGGTCGGGAAAATCCAGCACAATGACATCATACTGAAGTCCGGGGCGTCGAATAAAGAGGAAAGCGTCTTCATGGTGGATATTTACGCGAGTATCACGCAGAGAATCGCCGTTCAGCTGCCGCAACCAGACATTGTTTCGCGCAAGATTCGTCATCGCGGGATCAATATCCACCAGGTCAAGACGGGAAAGCGACGGATAGCGCAGGAACTCCCGCACTGCAAGACCATCGCCACCCCCCATCACCAGGACGCGCAGTGGCGCCCTGTCATCCTTTCGGTTGTCAAAAAACATCTGCACCGGGACATGCACCAGTGATTCGTGGTAGCGGTACTCATCAAAGCTGTTAAACTGCAGATTATTATTCAAAAAGAGCGAAAAATGCTCATGCCATGAGGTAATGACGATCTTCTGGTAGTGCGACTGTTCTGAGTACACCACCGGGTCAGTGTGCAACTCATGGTCGAGAAAACTCTGCAGCGGGCGCGAGTACACCAGCGCTGCAACCAAAACAAGCAGCACGGCGCAGGCCCGGACAAGGTGGTAGCGCAGCCGAATCTGTTGTTGAAAAACCCAGATAGCCACAAATGCCACCAGGATATTCAGGATACCCGCAATCAGCGACGCGCGAATGAGGCCAACCTCAGGCCTCAG
>CAYOZO010000115.1:0-10669 GCA_964408405.1 uncultured Turneriella sp. | reverse complement strand
AAATAGTAACCGTCTAACCAACCCCAGGATCAAAGTTCTTAACATCAGCCGCTTCGACGCGATATATTTCTCACGCGTCGCGGCAGGGTGGGCCGCGCCGGATCCCGAGTTCCTCGTCCATCCAGGTCTGAAACGGCTTGCCCTTGCGCTTATGGCGAAACGACCAGACGAGATCGTCCCGGCAGACAACGCGCATCTTGACCGCGCCATCTTCCTCTTTCTTCCATTCATACACACCCATGTTCTGGCTGTCACCTGCCTGGTAGATTAAGACTAAACGCTGGCCGACATTCAGGTTGCGCTCAACATTTTGTCGAAACTGATTATACTGTTTGCGGCTCGTGTATTCCCAGTCAAATGCGTTGGAAGTGAATACCAAAGAAGTGGAGTGCTTCCGGGGAGCGAGGTTCACATCATGGATAAAACCTAATTCAAATTTGATGGTCTTTAACCTGTTCTTTTCGACAGCGAAATCATTAAAAGCCTTCTCGCAGGCTTCCAGCTCAGACTCCAAGCAGAATGTGTTCAGCGAGACCTGGTTGATCTGGTAATCAGGCTTATTGTCGAAGCGCGCTTTCCAGCGTACCTGCAGCTTTGCCAGCTCATCGGGTACAATGGGCCTGTTTGTCAGTCGCTTCGGATCAAAATACCTCTTGAGCAACTGTAAGTGCAGGTCGTGGATGCGCCAGTTGGCATCGACTGAAACCAGGTTCTGGCAGCGCAGTATGCTCTGCATTATGTAGAGCTGCGTAAAACCAACAGTGTAACAATCGTGATCTTCAGGCACGTGCTGTTTGATTATTTGAAAATTCTTATCTACATTACGGTCGTTCATCTGGAAAAAGTTGAAGCAGCCAGCGATCATCGGGTGCAGAATATTATTGTACTATAACTCCCTGCGCTTTCTTTTCAGATTGAGACTGCCGGCGATTGCGGTAACACGTTCGTCATTGTATGTTTCAAGACCGTACAGCATAAGGCAGAGTTGATCGCTGTTTTCACCCAGACGTGCAAATACAGGTTCCAACTCTTCGTAGGAGTATGTGTCCTTAGTAATTGTGGGAAGGTAGCTGCGGTGTTGCGGGGTTACACTCAGCTTTATAGTCTTGATACCTGAGGCACAGCCTGCTACATTAAGGGCGATTAAAACACTGCACAGTGAAACAAGTGACCATCTACTGATCTTCATGCGGAAAATCACTCGCGTAAGTTCTTATTGCAAAGTCAATGAGGCTATAGTGGTTAAGGCTAACCGGTTTACGATTCGCTGCAGGCGCAAAAACCGTCGCTTTTTGCAGGTCGATGCCGCTCGCGCGGTACGGTGTTGCGCCAGGACGCGTAACCATATCGATTACCACGTTACCAGTTTGGTTCTGGTAACGGATAATACCCTTTTCTGATTCGACACCCTGCAAGCCTAATGCCTGGATCATCAGCACATTAACGGGAAATGCATCGGGTTTGTCCATACGTACAATTGCGTAATAAATACCCCTTTGCCCATCGAGGTAGCGGGTTTTCAGAAAGGCGAGTAGATCCCACAATTCTTTCCGGATACGAAAATTGCCTTCGATGTCGATGAGACGGTCAATGCGTGGCTCGTTCACGTTGGCCTGAGTTTTTTGTATGTAGGCATCAAGGTATTCCTTTGGCTGCATCTGCCACGTATAGGGTGCGAGATCACTGGCACCGGTGCGTGCGAGCAGCAAATTGCGGTTCACAGTGCCGTTGCTGTAGGCAAAAAGATGCAGGCGGGTATCTGGCAACAGCAGTTGCAGAAATCCACGCCAGCCATAATCGACTAAGAAGGGCCACTCGGGACCGACATAACCAAACCAATAATTCCTGTTGTGGCAGAGCGACATGACGGGCGCCTGCGTCACCGGCTGCGTCATCTTTGCCGGATCTTCACGATAAATAAATTCCCCGGGAAACACGAGCCGCAAATTCTTCTGTCGTGCAGCATAGGTGATGAGAGGAGCGGTGAAATACGATTTGTGAAATCCAAAGGTATCGCCACGAAATGCGACCAGTTCAGTCCGGATGTCCTTACTGCCGGCGAAACGGGATGTGTAGAGAAGCACGGGCCATTTGCCAAAGCGAACAAGCGAGTGCTCAAAAGGATACTCCGCATTTTCGCTGAAGTAAGAGAACAGTGGCGACCGGATTTGCAGCGGAACCGGTGCATCCGAAGTCCCGAGGTCGATACAGTCAAAGATGCGGTTGCGGTCAGCCTCAGTGATGGCAGCCACAGAATCTGGCTGCAAATTTTCTGTCTTCTGGGTAATCTGTTTACCCTGGCAGGCCGCCAGGACTGACAACGTGATGGTAACTCCTGCCAAAACGCATGTTTGGAGCTTCATATCATTCCTGGTCTCGCCGCGAAATAGGTCATGATCTTCCGCTCGTTACCGAGACGTGTGAGTACCCATTCGGGCATCTGCAGATGCCCTACCTGCTTGCGCTTAACGGCGTTCCTGGTGTATGGCGCGAAAGCAGTATCTTTTCTCAGGTCGATACCGACGTTTACGTAATGCGGCGCGTAGGGCGTTTCAATAACATCAATGATGATATTTTTCTTCTGGTTAGTAAAACGTATGACCCCTTCTTCGGTCTCCTGGCCTGTCAGGCGGAGCGCCCTAATCATCGCGACCTGTACCGGAAAGGCGTCAGATTTTTCCACTCGCACAGCCGAGTAATAGAAGCGCTGAGGATTCGTTTCTACCTCAGTCAGCAGGTACGCCAGCAGATTCAGCAAGGGTGGACCACCTTCAAAATTGCCTTCGATGTCGATGAAGCCCACTATCTCCCGGTTTTTGCGATAGGTAGGGCGCGTACTGATCAGGTAATTCCGGAGCATTTTGTCCGTATCGGCTTTTGATTTGTCAATCCTCAGTTCGCCGTTGATCGGTTCACGCGAGAGAAACTCGCCCCTGGGGGTTGTTGCATTGCTGTAGGAGATTATGATAACCTGCGAACCGGGCGGTACCACGCGCTTGAGATATTCACCCGCGCCCCCGTGCTGCAACCCGGGTGTCTCAGGCCCAATGTAGTTGTTCTTGTAGCGCCGACGGTGGCAGAGCGGAGTGAGCAGCCGGCCCTTATTGTCAGGGCCGTCATGGTAAACAAACTCATCGCTGAGCACCAATGTGCATTCGGGGCAGTATCCGGAAAATTTGATTAATGGCCTTGTCAGGTACGATCTGTGAAAGGCTGAACCTTCACCTCTCAGGGCCAGCAACACCGGGTAGTCTTTGGCTTCGTGCCTAGCATTCTTCACCGACGTGATAAATGGCCAGCCATTCAACTCGGTGCGGAACTGACGAAAACCGGGTGCGGGTTTGAGGTAAGAGAATTCCGCAAAACCCGCACCCATGGTATTTGGATCGATGGTTCCTGAATTTTCTGCGCAATCGCGAAACAGCGAATGGTCAGCCGGCGACAATTCTACGTGCTGGCTTGCCCGCAGATACTCTTCGTAAGTGACGAACCCCGGGAGAGTTTCTGTTTGTACGATCACAGATTTGCTCTTGCAGGCAAACAGTACAAACAGCACGGCAATAATTCTCATTCGGCGCATAATCTTCGACGGCAACAAGGTCCCGACTGACTACACTGTCAATTGCGAAAGGTAACAGTAACCAAAAGGCGACCTTCATGACCATGTGAGGTGAAAGAGCTTTACGCCCGTATGGTGCAGTGCATGTAAAGCCGACGTTGCATTGCCAGGCTGATCGGCTAGCAGGCAAGGAATGGAAATATCATGTGCGGCAGAATGGTTCTCATCAAGTACCAGAACTTCGACGGCACGGTTGGTTTCTACCGCATGTGGACTGCACGCGACGCGGTGGATGATATCGAGCGCCTGAAGAAAACCTTCATGGGGCAGTCAAGGTTTGATATTCGCCCCACGCAGGTCATTGACGTCTTCACGGTAAATCCTTCAACGCAGAAGATCAGGGTGTCCGATATGCAATGGGGCTGGAAACCCGAATGGAGCGAAGGCAAGCCTATTATCAACACGCGCCGCGAGACAGCGGCGCAGAACCGGCTCTGGTCGAAAGCGCTGCGCGAGCGCCGCTGCGTGGTTCCCGTCACGCACTTTTACGAATGGCAGCGCCGCGATGACTCGCCGCGCAGCGTGCCCTGGATGATTAAACGAAAGAATCACGACCACATGTACTTTGCGGGGGTATGGACTTCCCGCAAAACGGGGGATACAGAGACGGAGACACATGAAGTTTCCATAATTACTGAACCTGGCAACAGCTTCATGCGCGATGTGCACAACCATGGCGTTAACCAGGGCCGGCAGCCTGTCTTTGTCGACGAGGAACGCATTGCCGACTGGTTAGATCCGGCGCTCAAAGACGGAGAAAAGGCGCTGATGTTGTTGCGCCCGATTGAAGATGGCGAATACGAAGGTGAGATGCTCGAAGAGATTGGGAACGACAAAACGCATGCGCCGCCCAAACCACGGCAGCAAAATCTCTTCTAGCAAGATCTTAATCTGCGCTGGCCTGTTTTTGTTTCAACTTTTCCAGGTACAGCCTGTAGTTCTTGTTGGTTCCCATAGCCAATCCCAGAAACAAAACATACCCAGGTTGTTCATGCCCGAGCGCGCGTGGTGAAAGTCGTGGCGGCGTTAATGGTCGCTGCCGAAAGGCGAGGGAAAGCGGTAGCCCCATTGTTCATCGAGGAATTCCCACGTGCGAAAGAAGAGAAATACGCAGGTGCTCACGAGATCGAGACCGAGAATCATGATAGGTACCGGGGTCCAGATCGTCGAGATTACCTGCTCGATCGGGTGGTTGTACTCGCTGGTTAATCCCACGCAGTCGTTGGTGAAAAGATGATGTTTCTTGTGTATGCTCTTACGAAACCAGCGGTGGTGCAGTGCCCGGTGCGTCCAGTAGTTGAACGTATCATTCAGGAAAAATGCCAGGATCACCGCTCCGACGACCCAAAGTGCAGCGAGGAACGGATTTTCCACAGGGGGAAAATACGTCATGCCGCGCCACATCATGACGGGATAGAGCAGGAACCAGGTCGCCAGCGGCTGCGTGACCAGCGAAGCGATGAGCAGATCGCGCAACGCGCC
This sequence comes from uncultured Turneriella sp., assembly GCA_964408405.1. GTDB lineage: Bacteria > Spirochaetota > Leptospiria > Turneriellales > Turneriellaceae > Turneriella. The sequence continues at coordinate 5,568 of CAYOZO010000115.1, read as the reverse complement.
TTTTGTCAGGTGCTGTGGCGGGATATTCCGTTCTTTATAAAGATAGCGCTCGGGAAACAGGTTGTACTTGTACACAACCGCGAGAAAGACATTGCCAAAGAGGCTCATGGCGTGGTGGGCACCGACAACGCAGATGGTAAACGCTAATTGATCGATCATAATTTGTTCCGGCACGCAAGCGCAAAATATTGCCACTATTGCGTAAAACCTATTTTCCCGGTGGTTGCAGCCCTCTCCCGGACCTCGGCTACCTTGCAGACCAAACTACATCAGGCCAGAGGAGCATAAAAAAGCGAAAAAAACTTGCTGAGTGAGTGAGTACTTACTTAATTCAATCTGTGGCCGCCACGAAAAGAAAGCACAAGACCAAATCCACCAAGGACAGCTGGACCGAGCTCGACACAGCCGTGGCTACGATGCCAGAGGGTCAGCGCAAGATTTTTGAGGCGGCGGTGGAAGAGTTCGCCGAACACGGTTTTGCCGGCTCGTCGACGCTGGCGATTGCCGAACGAGCGGGTGTCTCAGAAGGGCTGATTTTCAAGTATTTCAAGAGCAAAGCCACCCTGTTGAAGCAGGTTGTTTTTCCGGTCCTGGCGACGGCCATTATGCCGCTCGCGATCCGCGGCGTCAAAAGTGTCACCGACGCCGAGCACGAAACCTTCGGCGAATTTCTCACCGCACTCATTCGCGAGCGCCTCGACTTCGCGCGCCGGCACAAAAAACACCTGCGCATCATGCTGCAAGAACTGCCGCTCAACGAAGAACTGCGCAGCCGTATGGTGAAAGGCCTTAAGGCAGAGCTTTTGCCGGTCATCAGCGAAAAAATCAGACACTATCAGAAGCAGGGAACGCTCAGGCAAATGCCAGTCGAGCAGTTACTCAGTTACCTGGTGCCGCAGATCATTGGCTTTGTCCTGAGCCGCGCCGTCTTGGCGTTTGAGTTCGCCACCAACGAAGAGAAGGATATCCAAACGCTTATTGAAGTTGTGCTGCATGGTGTCGCAGCATCGGAACGGGCGCTGAAAAAGGAGAAAAAATGACAACAACACAAATTGCAGAACGCAGCACCAAACCGGTACTGCGCTACATTCTCGCGGTGGTGGCGCTGGTTTTCGGCGCCGCGACCATCAAGGCAGGGGGCGACGTACTCTTTTTCAGCGGTGAGGCACGCAGTGCTGCCGGCAACTACGTGCCATTCGTGCTCTGGGCGAATTTTATCGGCGGATTTCTGTATGTCACGGCAGGGCTGCTGATTTTTATGAATTCGACCCAGGCATTACGCCTGTCTACTTTTATCGCCGCGATGACGGTGGCAGTCCTTGTTGCGTTACTTATCTACATTGCGGTGGGCGGTGCCTATGAAACACGTACCCTTGCGGCGATGGTATTTAGAAACGTGGTTTGGGCAGCGATTGCTCTTATCTTAAGATCAAGAAAAATTACAGGAGAAACAAAATGAAAACTAAGTTTATCACTATTGCAGTGGTTCTGACTGCCGCGCTTGTCGGCTGCCACAAAAAAGAGGGGGAGCATCACCATCACGACGAACATGCGACTGCACCTGTAGCTAAACCCGCCAAAAAGTTCGCGACCGATGACAATCTTCGCGTGCGCATGACCACGGTGCTGAACACGATGAAGGCATTGCACGATGCCGGCGCAAAGGTGAACTTGCCTGAGACAGGGGCGAAAATCGAAGCCACCGTGCAGGATATCTTCAAAAAGTGCAAACTCGAACCAGCCGCCGACGCGGCGATCCATCCGATACTTGCCGAATTACTGAAGGGGGCAGAGCTCTTCAAGAAGGGCAACGAAAAGGAAGGGCATGACATTATCCACAACGCGCTGTTGCGCTATAAAGATTTTTTCGATCACCCGGGCTGGAGTCACTAACCAAACAGCGACACACCGCGCGAGAGTAAAACCCCGGCCACGAGCATCAGCAGCGATAAAAGGAACACGACCTGCCCAATGATGCGGTTCGACCGGCGGTGGCTCTCGCGCATCACGACCCGGTTGCCTTCACTGACGAAACTCCGCGGGCCGAACACAAAGTCATGAAATAGCTGCAGTGACATCAGCAGGGTAAAGAGCAGCAGTTTTGCCAGCGCCATCTGGCCAATGCTTGTCTGCCACAGCTGCGCGTTCATTAGACCACGGTTGTGCACCAGGTAGAGACCCGAAAGTAAAACCAGCGTAAAGAGCACATAGGTCGCGAGGCGGTAAGCCATGACATACGCATAGATGATCTTGCCGCGCAGCTCCGCAAACTCGGCGCGCTTACCGAGTAGCCGAATCAGGCTGACGAAAAAGACGTTGCCGCCGATCCAGATTGCGGCGCAGGTGATATGGATGATTAGCGCGGTGAGGTAGAGTGCCATGCTACTTCGTCTCGGCAATAATCTGCCCCGTCTTCGCCCGGTAGAATGAAATCTGGTCGGCGAGTTTCTTGCGGCTGCGCACGGTGATGGCATTGTTTTCGAATAGCAGGTTGTCGTTCGAGAGAAACTCCGCCTCGCTACTGCCTTTGAGCTGCAGCACGCCGCACAACGATTTGAGCTGTGCATAGTTGATTTCAAAACGGTACGAACGGTCGGCGATGTCTTTCTCTTTGGTGCGCAGGTTCTGGTTGCGCATCAGGTTATAGAGATACGCATACATACGCATCTGCGGGTCGTCGATGCGAAAGATCGTCAAGCGCTGGTGCGCAAACCAGATGCGGCGCGCCATGTTCTCAAAAATCTTTTGCAGCACGCCCACCGCTACCGATGAGACCAGCTGTTCGGGCTTTATACGTATGATTCGCGCATCGCTCACCGTGATGGCAGAGCCCATGCGGGGAGCTTTCTCTATAAACGCCATCTCGCCGAAGAGTTCACCGGCGCCGAGTACGTCGATCGCGAATTCATGCCCTCGCGCGAAACGCACGAGTTTCACCGTACCTTCGAGAATAACATAGATGTCCTGGCCGATTTCGCCCTCGGCAAAGATCATCGTGTCGGCAGGAACGTGGGCTGCCTTACCGGTGAAGTGCAGGTCACGCAGGTGTTCCTGAACCTGCTCAAACTCCTGTTTTGCTTCAGCCAGTTTTTGCCCGCCATGTGTTGAAGCCCATTCGAGATACATCTTGAGGGCATAGGCCGTGTGGTGTAGTTCACCAGCGTCCCGGTAGCGATCGGCGACTGCATACAGCCTCTCGGGTGTTGCGTTGCGGTCACCTTTCCAATCCAACTTAGCCAGGTGCTGCTGCAGCGTGCGCAGCTCGCGCGAGTAGAGTCGCAGCACTTTCACAGCGAGTGTGGGGTCTGGCCTGATGTACTCGCCAATTTTGGAGATCGGAATTTCTGCAACTTCTGCCTCGATTTCAGCGTAAATCGTCACCAGAAAATGGTGGCCAGTAAGCGCAGAAACGAGACCAAAGCTGTCGCCGGGTTCAAAGCGTGAGAGTACCTTGTCGCTCAGCCGGTGCTCCGTGTCGATCGCAAGCGATCCTTTGCGCACGATATAGAAGATACCGGGGTTGGGAGCGTTTTGCACCACGACGCTGCTACCTTTGCGGTAGGTCTTGGTCTGTATTTCAGTTGGCATATTCGTACAGTATCGGCAATTTTAAGCAAATGGGCAAATTAAGCGCGCATTAGGATTTTCGCCTTGTCCAACCCTCCAAACCTGCCCATATATGCACTCCCAGATGAATACCCAATACCGCAAAAAACTCCCTGGCACCAACGTCGATTACTTCGATGCCCGGCAGGCAGTGAATGAAATCGAACCCGGCGCGTGGGATAGACTGTCTTACACGGCACGCCTTTTTGCCGAAAATCTGGTGCGCAAGGCCGAACCAGAGAACCTGACCGAATACCTCAAGCAGCTCATCTACAACAAACGCGATCTCGATTTCCCCTGGTATCCCGCGCGCGTCGTCTGCCATGACATTCTGGGCCAAACCGCTCTCGTCGATCTCGCCGGCCTGCGCGATGCTATCGCCAAGAAAGGTGGAGATCCCTCTAAGATCAACCCGGTCGTGCAAACGCAGCTCATCGTCGATCACTCGCTCGCGGTCGAATACGGCGGTTACGACAAAGACGCATTCCGCAAGAACCGTGAGGTCGAAGACCGCCGCAACGACGATCGTTTCCACTTCATCAACTGGACCAAAGAAGCGTTTGAAAACGTCGATGTGATCCCGCCAGGTAACGGCATCATGCACCAGATCAACCTCGAGAAAATGTCCCCTGTAGTGCATAACGTTAACGGCGTCGCGTTCCCCGACACGATGGTCGGAACTGATTCGCATACTCCGCACGTCGATGCGTTGGGAGTGCTCGCGGTCGGTGTAGGTGGCCTCGAGGCAGAAAGTGTGATGCTTGGCCATCCCTCTTTCCTTCGCCTGCCTGAGATTATCGGGGTTGAACTCACCGGCAGGCCACAGCCAGGAATTACGGCAACAGACATAGTATTGTATCTTACAGAATTTTTCCGCAAGCAGAAGGTTGTTTCTGCCTATCTGGAAATTTTTGGCGAGGGAGTAAAACACCTGAGCCTCGGCGACCGCGCCACTATTTCTAACATGTGCCCCGAATACGGAGCTACAGCGGCGCTGTTCTTTATCGATGAGCAGACGATTGACTACCTGAAGCTCACCGGCCGCAGCGAAGAAAATGTCAAGCTTGTCGAAATCTACGCTAAAGAAGCTGGTTTTTGGGCCGACAGCCTCAAAACCGCGCAATACGAACGCGTACTGACATTTGATCTCTCATCGGTTCAACGCACGATGGCAGGTCCTTCAAATCCGCACAAGCGTGTAAGCACGACCGACCTTGCGAAAAACGGCATAGCCGGAGCATGGACTGAGGAAGAAGGCAAGATGCCCGACGGCGCGGTCATCATCGCTGCGATCACCAGCTGTACGAACACCTCGAACCCGCGCAACGTGATTTCTGCGGGGTTACTGGCGCGCAATGCAAACGCGAAAGGCCTCACACGCCGGCCGTGGGTTAAGTCATCGCTCGCTCCAGGCTCCAAAGTTGTGCAGACGTATCTCGAAGAGGCAAAACTTCTGCCGGAACTTGAAAAGCTCGGCTTCGGTGTTGTGGCGTTTGCCTGTACCACCTGCAACGGTATGTCGGGTGCGCTCGATCCGAAAATCCAGCAAGAGATCATCGACCGCGATCTTTACGCAACCGCAGTGCTCTCCGGTAACCGTAACTTCGACGGTCGTATCCATCCTTATGCAAAGCAGGCATTTCTCGCCTCACCGGCGCTCGTGGTGGCGTATGCGATTGCCGGTACCGTACGCGTTGATATTGAGAAAGATCCATTAGGCAAAGACCCACAAGGCAACCCCGTCTATCTCAAAGACATTTGGCCCTCTGATGAAGAAATCGACAGGATTGTCGCCGAGTGCGTAAAGCCCGAGCAGTTCCGCGCTGTCTATGACCCGATGTTCGCGCGTGGCGCCGCTTCATCCAAAAAGATCAGTCCGCTCTACGACTGGCGTCCGCAATCGACCTACATCCGCCGCCCCCGTATTGGGATACCGAAGGCGTTGGCGCGCTTGCAGCCAAT
>CAYOZO010000114.1:0-10687 GCA_964408405.1 uncultured Turneriella sp. | reverse complement strand
AGCGGACGCGGCTTGCGCGAAAAATCGCTCCGGCTAGTTGGCGCACAGGCTCTTAAGGCGCCGGAGCGTCGGCAGGTAAAACTGGTGGCTTTGCCGGCTTTCGCTCGCCGCAGCGGCTGTTGTTTTCAATGAGCCACATGCTGCGCACCTGGATAAACGAGAGCAGAGGCTTAGTCTCACCCGGCGGAAAATAGCAGACCCGTCCGGCACTGATTACTGCCTCGGCGGAGGAGAGGCCGCGCAGTACGTTCAAAAGCCGACTACCCTTTTCCTGTCCCCAAAGCGCATAGTCCACGCTGCCCTCGCGCGTGTAGGCTTTTTCAAATTTGGCCCGGTCACTTTCCGGCACGAAAGTACGAATGAACTGCTCGTACGCGCGCGCTTCCAGCATCAGCACTGCCGCATCGACCAGTTTGCGCAATGGCAGCGGCGGAACGTGCTTTTCATATTCAAGGCGCGCGGGTGCGCCACTGCTATTTTCCGTCTGGGCAAAGAGCATACCCCCCACAATGAGCAGGATTGTCAGCAGAAATGGGCGCATGCTTCCCCCCGGGAATAACGGCCTGTCCTGTCGATCTAAATCCCACTCTTGCAGCCTTTTGCTTGTCGCGCTGTTTCAGGCACAAACTCTGCATATTACCCGGGTGAAGTCGGCATTTGGGGTTGGAAACCAGCGGCTGCCAGGGCTGTCTTTGGTTTAGTTTAAGGAGAAAACATGGCGAAATCAACACGCGTGATAAAAAAGGTCGGGGTCCTGGGTGCCTCAGGGAACATGGGCTCACTGTCAGGAGGTATCTTCGCCCAGGCGGACATCGAATGTGTGTTTTTTGCCCGGTCACTCGATAAGGCGAATCAAGGCCTCGAAGCTGCCGTAGGCCAGGCGCGCTCAGACGTATTGAGAAAGTACATCAAACCGGCCACATACGACGATCTCGAAAAAGAAATCCCGAGCTGCGACTGGGTATTCGAAGGTCTGGCTGAAGACATGGCGATCAAGAACGAATTTTTCGCCAAAGTAGAAAAACTCAAGAAGCCGGACGCAATCGTCAGCACTGTCTCATCCGGTCTCTCCATCCGCAAGATGGGCGAAGGACGCAATGAAAACTTCCGCAAGAATTTCATGGGTACGCACTTTTACAACCCACCCGGCAAGCTGCCCGCAAACGAACTGATTTTTCACCCGGATGTACCCGCAGAGACCCGCAAATTCGTTTACGATTTCTGTGAAAAGGTATTGCGCCGCGTCAACATCATCACAGAAGACACCGCGGCATTCGCGGGTAACCGTATCGGCTTCCAGCTTTTGAACGATGCGGCCATCCACGCGGAAAAATACGGGGTCGATAAGATCGACTACCTGCTCGGGCCATACACCGGCCGCGCCCTGGCCCCTCTCGCGACGATTGACCTCGTCGGTCTCGACGTGCACAAGGCAATCGTTGACAACGTGGTCGCGAACGTCAAGGACGAGCGGATCGACACCTACAAGATGCCTCAATATATGCAAAAGATGATCGACGCCGGCATGCTTGGCCGCAAGGCAAAGGGCAAAGGCGGATCCTTCAACCGCGATGCTGAAAAGAACAAGACTACGCTCAATATTGCAGACCTGACCTTTGCTCCGACGAAGAAGGAAAGGATTGACTGGGTCGAGAAGACCAAACAGGCAATTCAGGATGGCATGTACTCGCGCGCGATCGATCTGATCAAAAATGCCCCAGGCGAAGAAGGCCGGCTTGTGCGCTATTTCATACTCGGTTATGTGGCCTACAGCTTCGCACGCATAGGAGAAGTGACTCCCGAAGCGGATGGAATCCATGGCATTGACCGGGTCATGTCTTCGGGTTTCTCGTGGCTGCCTCCTTCCGGCTGGGTCGATCTCTTCGGCGGCGCGAAAGAAACCGTATCGTTGATAGAAAAGGCAGGCATTCCGGTACCGGCACAACTGAAGAACCTGAAAGAGAAAGGCCGCATCTGTCGCGTCGCAGATATCAGCAAGTTTCTGATCGGCAGATAGAATGCAGGGTCATGCTATCTTGTCAAAGCAGAACACAGATGTTATATTTAAGTCACCCGTCGCAAGGCTCAGGGCGACTGCGAAATTAAAAGGAGAATAACAATGGCTAAGCAAAAACGCGTTTATATTCTGGGCGGCTACCAGACAGACTTTGCCCGCAACTGGTCTAAAGAAGGCAAGAACATCCAGGCCCTGATGTATGAGGCGATGGACGGAGCTTTCACTTCGACGAAAATTGATCCGAAAGACGTCGAATCGATCCACGTAGGCAATTTTGCTGGCGAGCTATACACCATGCAGGGCCACCTCGGTGCGATGGCGGTCAACTACAGCGAGAAGTTGCGGGGCGTGCCCACAAGCCGCCACGAAGCGGCCTGTGCATCGGGGGCCATTTCGACCTTGGTTGCCCGCACCGAAATCGAAGCCGGCCACTATGACTTGTCGATGGTTCTCGGTGTGGAACTGATGAAATCGGTCGATTCAAAAACAGGCGGAGATTTTCTTGGTACCGCAGCCTGGTACGAAAAAGAGGCTAAAGGCGTACAGTTTCCCTTTCCGAAACTTTTCGGTCGCCTGGGCACCGTGTACGAAGAACTCTATGGCCTGAAGTATGATCACCTCGCCGAGATTTCCGCAATCAACTACGAAAATGGCCGGAAAAATCCGCTGGCGCAGACCCGCGACTGGTACATGAACAAGCAGCACGCGCTGAGCCGGGGCAACTTCAACATGGAAGTAGGCGGTATCATCCATATCACCGACTGCTCGCAGGTAACAGACGGCGCTGCGGTCATCTTTCTCGCTTCAGAAAAGTATGCAAAAGCCTATGCAAAGAAGCATGGATTCAAATTAAAGAATATCCCATACATCATGGGTTGGGGTCATGCAACCGCGCCAATCCTCTTTGACGTCAAAACGGAAGAAGCCTATGCCGCAAAGAAAGAAGGCAAATACATACTGCCTCATACACGCAAGGCAATCACCGATGCATACAAGCGCGCGGGCATCAGAGGGCCAAAAGATCTCGATCTGGTCGAAACGCACGACTGCTTCACCACTTCAGAATACGCTGCCATCGAGCACTTTGGCCTTACAGCGCCGGGCGAAGCGTACAAGGCAATTGAAAACGGCGACATCCGCATCGGCGGCAAACTGCCGTTTAACCCGTCAGGCGGACTCATCGGCGCGGGCCACCCCGTGGGCGCAACTGGCGCACGCCAGCTGCTCGACGTTTACAAGCAACTGACGAACACTGCGGGCGATTACCAGGTAGAGGGAGCCAAGGTCGCCGCCACGCTCAATATTGGCGGCTCAGCTACGACAAATGTCGTCCATATCGTGGGCGTGGAAAAGGGCAAGTAAATGGCGCTTACCAACGTTACCAGCATCGTCAGCAACGTTAAGAGTTTCTACGGCAAGTTCGAGAAATACCTGGCTGACAAGGCATTTGAGAACAATAACATCTCGACAGACAAGATGGACCAGGATCAGGTCGCCAACTATGACCTCGCCTGGATTGCCGCTGAACTCTTTGCAATCGACGAAATGATTGCCTACCCGGCGAAAGTCGGCAAAGGACCGGGCAGCATCGAAGAAAACCTGTCGCTGTTTTTCATCGCAGACGCGCTGCAGGACATCGTGGGACGCCTCCGTACCGCTGCACAGAAAATGGGAGTTTCACAGTCGCAGTTTGACAACGAACTGAAGACCTCAGAAATATATGCCTTCATTGCCGAATTCAGCTCAGAACCCTTCGCAAAGAAAATCTCCGATGCATTGGCAGCAAATAAAGATTACGGAGCTTATGGCCTGAACGATGACCAGGCCATGATGGCAGAGACCTTCCGCAAGTTTGCCGAAGAACAGGTTAAACCTATTGCAGAAAAAGTACACCGCCAGGATCTCACAATTCCGGATGAGATCATTAACGGACTGGCAGAAATGGGCTGCTTTGGCCTCTCGATCGCCGACACGTACGGTGGTTTCCAGTCTGAGGAAAACCCCGACCATACTTCGATGGCTGTCGTGACCGAAGAACTGTCACGCGGTAGCGTCGGCGTGGCCGGTAGCCTTATCACGCGCCCTGAAATCGTGGCGAAGGCAATTTCTGCCGGCGGAACCGAAGCGCAGAAGCAGAAGTGGCTCCCCCTGCTCGCTTCAGGCGAGAAAAAGTCAGCTGTTGCCGTCACTGAACCGGACTACGGATCTGACGTTGCCGGCATGAAGGTTGCGGCAACAAAAGTTGAAGGTGGCTGGCGCATCAATGGCGTCAAGACCTGGTGTACGTTTGCCGGCATGGCGGATGTGATGCTCGTGCTGGCACGCACGAATCCCGATATGTCGCTCAAGCACAAGGGATTGTCGATTCTGCTGGCTGAAAAGCCGCCCACACGCGACCACGAATTTGACTATAAGCAACCCGAGGGTGGCCGTGTACACGGCAAGGCAATAGCAACGATTGGCTACCGCGGCATGCACTCTTATGAGGTGGTCTTCGAAGACTATTTTGTCCCAGATGAAAATCTGATCGGCGGCGAGGCTGGTCTCGGCAAAGGCTTTTACCTGCAGATGGCCGGTTTTGCCGGTGGTCGCCTGCAAACCGCAGCCCGCGCGACGGGTGTCATGCAGGCTGCGCTGGAAAAAGCTCTGCAGTATGCGATGGACCGCAAGGTATTTGGCAAACCCATCTTGTCGTACGGCATTAACCAGTACAAGATCGCAAAGATGGCTGCGATCACGCAGGCAGTCCGGCAGATGACCTACAAATCCGCGCGATTAATGGACAAGCACGAAGGTTCAATGGAAGCTTCGCTCGTGAAGTTCTATTCCTGCAAGATTTCGGAATGGGTTACCCGCGAAGCGATGCAAATACACGGTGGAATGGGATATGCTGAGGAATATGAAGTATCACGCCTCTTCGTGGATGCCCGCGTATTCAGCATTTTCGAAGGCGTCGAAGAGGTCCTCGCGCTGCGCGTGATTGCTCGCTCGCTTCTGGCCAGGGCGCTGGGACTCAAAGCGGCCTGACAAGTTTCCGTGCGGAGGGGTATTTTCAAAGTATCCCTCTGTCTGTTTTCTCTCTGCTATTTTCAGACCGGCGCGGTTCCCTGGCGGGAAAAGGATGCGCTTCGCATCGCTTCATCTCTGCCCAAGCGACTCATTGATTCGATCATGGCACAGGGGAACTGGAATATCCTATTCCAGAAAGGTCCGTTCAGCGAGTTCCAGCGCCATATGGCAATTGGCGACCATTTTGCTCTCAGGGGCGAGATTTCTCAGGCTGAGTTCTATTACCGGCGTGCAGAGACCGCGCTGGATATTGCGTACGCTTCTTTACGCAGCCGTTACGATTGGCCACGCTCCCCGGCGCAACTGAGGGCAGATGAGCTCCCGTGGGGAGAAAACCGTGAAACATTCCGGGATTACCTGCTCTGCCGTCTGCAGCTCTATGTGGAATCGGGACTCTCTGGTCACGACCTGGGCAAGATCAGCCTGGAGCGGCTTTCCGAAACGGTTGCGCGTACCGAAGTCCAAATGGGCCAAAGTCTGCGGGATAAAGATGGCGACCTCGAAAATTTTTTGCGGCTCATACGGGAAGGCCTTGCTCTGCGCTCTGCTGGCAGCGCCTCAAGAGGACTTCGTGCTGCGCGCTTTGCTGAGCTGAGCGCAAGCATTCCGCCATCGGCCAGAAATTACTGGCTCAGACGCACGCTTTTCTTTCAGATCCAGGAGCATCTCTATTACGGCAACCTTGGTCTTGCCCGTGCGCTGACGGATTTTCTTTTTGCGCGACACGGCGACCAGTCAGACGCGCTTGCTATAGCGCGCTTCTATATCCAGTCGTCCGACTTTGGCCAGGCGACTGAACTACTCGAAAAGGAGTTTGCGCGTAACGAAGTTCGCAGTGCAGATAACTACCCGGATTTTCTGCGTATCAGCGAGATGCTGCAGAATCTTCATGTCTGGAAGAAGCAGTATCTGCGCGCAGCACAAATAGCGCGGGATAGCCATGACCTGTTGCAGAGCCTCATCGCAGACAATCTTGTCCCCAGGGAAGAACTTGTATCTGTCCGGCGATCTGCGGCCAACCAGAAACTGCGCAGTGAAATGCTGCTCTACCTCGCTCGCGGCGAATGTCCTGCGCCGATTAAGATCTTCGCCGGCAATGAACCTGAGGCAGGCTGGCGCATCCGCGAACGCCTGTTCTACCAGAAATGTGGTCTTGCCGAAGACAGGAATATCTGGCTGAGCTGGCTCAGCGACACATCCCTCGGCGCCGAGGTGGCTCACATTATCCGCTTTGTTCTCGGAGAGCCGTATACCAAAACCACTGGGGATACGCGTACGCCACTCATGCAATTTCTCTCGCTTTACCGGGCGACTGAGAAGCCTTACCCCAAGGCAAAGCAAGCGCAATTAGCCGCGTCACTGCTCGATGCGGGTGGTAAGCTTCACAGCGACCTGGTTTTTCTCGACTGGGGCCTTACTCTGCCTTCTGACACGATGCAGCGTGCCTTCGGGCAGCTCAAAGCTCCTTTAGGGTCTAATGACGCCGCTTTGGTTTTTTCCGCATTGCACAGGCAGTATGTACGCAGGCAACTCAGAGGAAACTCCCTCTTCCAGTTTGCCGCCTCTGATGCGGCGGAATTGCGAGCCGAACTGCAGCACTGGATACTCGGGGGAGATAGCAGCGAGGCTATGAGCCCTGCCGCGCTTACAGGCGGCGACCTGTTGTACGCTGACCATGAACAGACAATCCTCTACCAGTCCGGTATGCGGGATGCAAAAATTCAGATCTTCAAAAGCTGGGAGAATCTCGGCGATGAGGAGCGCAAACGCTTGTTCCGATCCGGATACCCAGTGCGTCTTTTTGGCGCAGCGGCCGCGCAGATCCCGGCAGAGGTGCACGAGGTAACAACTTTCAAGCTTGCCCCCCTGTTTTCGACCTGCAGCGACTGCGTACCGGCAGCAAGGACGCCCGCAAGGATCCTTTTCCATGAAGCAGCCGACAATAGCTGGCGAACCACCCGCGCCGATCTGGCCGATATTTTCTCCCATCAGCAAGATCTTAAGCGCAGGGCTGAATGCGCGTATTCGCCGGTATTCTATCAGGATACCCTGATCGTGCACAGCACAGATATGCAGGCCGAGTATCCCTGCGATATGTCGCTGGAAAACCTTATCCTGGAAGAAGCCGGATCGTCGCAGCCGGCGGAAAGCCAGCGTCTGCTCTGGGCCATCGCAGGCAGACAGACCGGCGTCGCGCTCTTTGTACCACAGAGCATGAACCCGGCTGCGCGGACTGCGTTTCTCTTCGATTTTTTGCAGAGACGCAATCGCCGCGAGGTTCCTCCTCGGCAGGCGTTCAGCGATGCACGGCGCCGGGCAGAAAAATCCTTTCCGCCGGGCAGCGGCATTGAATCAGTACGGATCTATGCGGTTGCTGAATAATACGCTGCTATGGGTCTTGCTGGTCCTGTCGGCTCCTGGCTGCAGCAGGAGACCGGTCAATATCGAATCAGCACTCGTTGACCAGATAATCGGCGAATTCGCGACAGAGCGCTTTGTGCATTATGTGCGCGGTGGCGCGCCGAAGTCAAACCGTGAGCTGCTGGAAAAAGTCCTGGCGCGGCACTCGTTGCGCTACTCAGAATTCGTTGCGCCGTTTCGCAGATACCAGGACGAAGTTTTTGAGCGCCTTCTCGGCACACAGAAGACCAATTAAAGTGAAGGAGGCCTGCTGCCGCCTGGCAGCAGGCTGTGCGATCGGGCCTGTTGGCCCGGTGCTCAAGTAAGTTTATTTCTTGGATGCGTTGGCTTCCGCAGCCGCTGCCGCCTCGCGCTTCTTGCGCGCTGCTTCGCGCTGGTTCTTCACATACTCGGCAATATCGAAGTCCTTGTTGTTTTCGATACGGTATTTCTGGGTGGCATTTTTCATCAGCGTTCGCTGCTTTTCCATTGCCGCTGCCATGACCATTCGGCCCTTCACCATCTCGAGCCCCTGGTCAACCGGAATGGTTCTCAGGCGGGCATCTTCGCGCTTGGCTTTTTCCCAGGCGGCATACGCTTCGGCATCGCTGATCTTGATATCCTGCAGTTTGAGCGAGTCAAAAAGGTACATATTCGCCAAAAAGTATTTTTGCAGGAAATCGAGTTTCGCCTTCACGTCTGCCCGCCTCGTAAAACCGTCTTTCTGCGCCTCCATATTGAGAATCAGCATGTCTTTATATTGTTCGGCGAAGAGGTCTTTACCAAAACTTTTGAACATTTCTGCCAGCTGCGGGTTACCGGAGCGGTCGGGATCTTCAAGCAACTGCTGGAACTCTTCATCCGGAATAAAGCGGCCCATGCGCTGCTGCAGCTGCTCTTTCATGAGCACACCAAAGCCACTGTAGGCTTCTTCGAGTTGCTTCAGGCTAACTGCTTTACCTTCGATTTTCCAAAGCCACTGCGACTTATCGCCACCACAGCTAATGGCAATTGCGGCAAAAATCAGCAATGCCATGGATTTTCTGTATTTTTTCATTTTTCGTGTTTCTCCATAAATGAGGAAGATAGGGTTAGTTTTGCCCCTGCAAATACGGGGCAAAGCATTATGCTTAGCAGGTTCCGGCTCCTTTTTCAAGAGCCTGTTAGAGAGTGATCTCACTGCAGCAGTTCCTTGTCGTCAGGCAAATGCAGTACGGTACCTGCGATAGTGCACGATGAGCCACATAAGCTGCAGAACTCCCACCGCTGCTGCAATGCTTACTGCGCTGAGCATGATCTCGCGTTTCAGAACGCTCGACACACCCAGCACGATGAGCGTAAACAGCGGAATGCGGATGAGTTCAAGATAAACTCCCCAGCGCTTGCGCATCATCAGGCCGCCCGTGGCAGTAAGTCCGATAACTACGGGTACAGCCAGAATGCCCTGCTGTAGCAGCGGAAGCCCCTTTGCCTGCTGCATGATCAGAAAAATCGGCAATGTCAGCGCAAAGACCACTCCCGCGTAAGCCTTGAGCGCGGGCGTATTCTCCGGATCATATTTCCGATAGGTAGCAGGGTCAATCTCCGGAATTTCTGACTTGCCGCCAAGGTAATCGGGTTTCCAGCCTGGTCCCTTCACCCACACCCGAAGCTTGTCGAGGCCACGGGCGCGAATGCTCAACTGTACCAGATGCCAGAAGTAGTGTAACTGCGCCCAAACCGGATTCAAAGTTGTAAGCGGCTTGACGGTGCCGTAATACGGTTCTTCCTCTTCGGCCTGGAAAGTACCGAAAAGCTTATCCCAAATGATGAATACTCCCGCATGGTTTTTGTCTATGTATTTAGGGTTCACGCCATGGTGCACCCGGTGGTGAGAGGGAGTATTCATGAAATACTCCAGAAAACCGAGCTTGCCGACGAGCCTCGTATGAATAAAGAACTGGTAGAGTGTGTTGATCTGCGAACAGACCATGAATTGCAGAGGGGAGAATCCGACCACAGCCATGGGCAGGTAATACGGAAACGAGAACAGCCGCTGGAAGGCGCCCTGGCGGAGCGCAACTGAGAGGTTGTATTCCTGGCTCGAGTGGTGTGCCTCGTGCGAACCCCAGATCACGGCAATATTGTGCGAATTGCGGTGAAAAATGTAGTAAATCAGATCGACGAGCAGAAAAACAATAATCCAGGTAAAGATATTCACAGGTATGCCGTAAGATGTGGCAGCATTTGCACCGGCAGGCTTGTGTACCCATTCAAACACCAGGATGTACACGCCGAAGAGCAGAACCTTCGTGAAGACACCGACAAGTTCCTGCAGCATGCCCGCGCTGAGGTCTGAAAGCGTATCGTTGAAGCGATAGACCTTCTTTTTCAAAATTATCGAAAGCAGCACTTCAATCCCGATCGATATAAAGAAGACCGGAACGGCACGCGCGATGAGATTAGCAAATTGGGTGGTTTCCATTATTTTTTGCCCTTGGGCTTAACCCTGCCTGTTTTGCTCTTTGATTTGGCTACTTTCTTTTTTGCCGAGCCAGACCTACTGCTGGCGCGACCGGATTTGCCTGCTGACTTTTTGGGCGCGTTGCTGCGCGCGGATTTTTCGCTCTGACGCGACTTTGAAACCGGACGCAGCGCTCTGGCCGCTGTCGCACCTTTACCTTTTCCGGCACTAAAATACTTCTGCATCGGATTGGCATAATATTCAATCCAGCCGGACTGGTATTGCACCGATTGCCCGGCAGGTATGTCGGCGTGTTCTAGTTCAACCTCGGTAATGCCATGCCGTTCCGTCAGCCTGATCGAGAGCACAGAATCGGCTGCGTCTTCAGGAAATTCGGTCGAGCGCCAGCTCTGCACGATCTTCTTGTTCTCTATCAGTAGCAGATTCTTGCCCCGGATATAGCCATCCCATGCGGTAAATTCGCCCCCGACTGCGCGCGAGGCTGTGGCTTTGGCTCCGGTCATCGCGCTGTGTCGCGGCCCGTCGAGCCAGGCATCATAAACCTCGCGCGCGGATACGGGCAGAGTAAAGCGTACTGTGATCGATTCGCTCATGAACGCCCATGACCGAGCTCTGCTGCCCCTGCAATCAAAAAACGGTTTCGAGCAATTATATCCAAGGAGCCTGTGCGCTAACTCATGCAAAAAAACAAAAAGGCGATTTTTTGCGCGAGCCGGGGCCGCGTTTCGCCTGAACAT
>CAYOZO010000113.1:4461-10820 GCA_964408405.1 uncultured Turneriella sp. | reverse complement strand
GTGCTGCGCGAATAATTGTCTCTTCGCGCGCATCTTCATGGCGAATCAGCGCACCGAGCATCCGTTCAGCTTCGTCGTACTCACCCTGCTCGAGCAGGATCTGCGCACGCCTGAGCTCAACTTCAATTTTTTCGTCGGGTTTCTTTTTGACTGTGCTGAGTTCTCTGAGCACTGCGGCGGCCTGTGCAAACTGCCTCTTCTGTCGATAGTAGGCAGCGATTTCGGACAGCGCTTCAGCGAACCATGCCGATTTTGCACTTTCACTACGCAGTTTATCCGCAGCGGCTATCGCCGTTTGTTCGTCGCCGAGTCTGAGAGAGAGCACAGTTATCTGGTAACCGGCTTCATCGCGCAGGGCCGAGTCGGGATATTCCTGCACCAGCTGCTGCCAGGTTGCGCGAGCTTGAGATATCTCATTCAATGCCGCTCGGCTCTTTGCCAGATCCGCCAGGGATTTTTCCCGGAGCCAGGACGCTAATTCGGGGTTGGCGATGAGCGCGGCAAGCCTGCGCTCGGATTCTGCGAAGTTGCCGGTTTGAAAGGCGCAGAGCGCGGCAAAATACGACGCCTCGCTGTGGCGCGGCAAATCGCCCGTCAAACTGAGATAGCGCGCAAACTCTTCCCCTGCCTGTTGCGGCCGGTTGCGGCGAAAGTTCAGCCAGGCCAGCTGGTAATGGGCTTCGGCGTATTCGGTTTTTTCTGTAGCGTACTTCGTGATAATCTCGCGGTAACTGGCTTCGGCTCCGTCAAGGTCGCGCAGGTTATAAAGACAAGCGCCGAGCGCCAGCAATGCCTTGCTGCGCACGGCGGAGCTCTGTTCATTTTTGAGCAGGCGTCGGAAATGGTCGGCAGCGCGCGCAAATTGTTTTAATTCGAAATACGTCCAGCCGATGCCCATTTCGGCATCGGTTGCGCGCGCATGGTTACGGTACCTTTTCACAAACCGGGAGTAGAGCTGCAGCGCCTGCGTGAACTTGCCCTGCTGGTATGAAATTTCCGCCTTCAGGTAGAGGGCATCTGCCTGAACGCTACTGTCATCAAAGTTTTTTTCCAGTTGCGAGAGTGCCTGGAGCGCTGCTTCAAATTTTCCCTCTTTGAGTCGGGCGCGGGCGAGCAGCAGGTAGTGACTGGCCCCTTCGTTCCCCGTCGGAAATTCCTTTACCAGCATTTCGTACTTTTCGCCCGCCTCGGAATATTTTCCTTCGCCATAGAGCAGGTCCGCATGCCGCCGCAGGACTTCTTTCCGGTTATTGCCAGCAATACTCTTCTCGTTTTCGAGTGCCTCAAAGGTAGCCAGTGCTTCTGCCGTCTTGCCCTGCTTGCGGCGGATCTCGGCAAACAAATCGAGCGCCGGAGCGAATGTTTCGTGAGTCCGGTGGTTGTTCATGATGTCGATCAGGAAAGGCAGTGCGGCGGTCGCGTCATTTTGCTCCACGGCGAGCTGTGCCTGCCTCAGCCTGACAAAGGGATAGATGGCGCTCTGCGGATAGTCATTGGCCGCTCTTGACAGTAGGTCTCCCGCCTCTGCGAGGTTACCCTGGCGGTAGCGGCAGAGCGCAGCGAGGTAAACGCCTTCGGCGGCATACTCGGAAGCGGGAAAATCTTTGCGTACTGCGGTAAATTCCCGCAGCGCTTCGGCGAACTTGTTTTCCGCAAAATAGCTCTTGCCCAACCAAAACCGGGCAGCGTCGAGATTGTCGGCCTGCGTGTATTTGACGAGCAGCGTTTCGAATGCCCGGCGTGCTTCGCTGTATTCCTGCGCGTTAAAGCGCGCGATACCGAGTTGCAGAGTCAGAGCAGGCGCTACAGGGCTTTCGGGGTAGTCGCGCAGCGCGCGGGTAAATTCCTGCACCGCCTCGTCGTAGCGTTTTTGTTCGTTGTAGATAAAACCAATAGTGTAGAGCGCCGATGCGCTGAGTATATTCTCCCGGTATTTGCGTACGAACGCTGCGTGCGCTTCGAGGGCTTCGCGGTACTGCTTGCGGTAGAACCAGGCTTCTCCGTTCCAGAATGCCGCACGCACCACGAACGGAGACTCGGGAAAATCCCTCTGCAGCGCCCTGAACTCGAACTGCGCGGTGCGATAATCGCCTTCGTAGAAATACGTCATTGCGAGGTAGTACTGCGCGTCGTCGCCGTATTCGCCGCGACCGTCCTTAAGGACAATTTCCTGCAAGAGCAGGCGGGCAGAATAGAAATTCTTTTCTTTGAATGCCGTCATGGCGGAGCGAAAACTCTGCTCAGCGTCAAAACCGTCGGCCTTGGCGACGCCGCCCAAGAGTAACCATGCGCCCCACGCGGCAATGAGCAGCGGATGAATTTGCTTCTTCACAGGATAAAGCGCGAAAGATCCTGGTTTTTCACGATCTCGCTGAGCTCCTGCTCGACGAAGGCGCGGTTCACCACGACGTCGCTGCCCGCGAATTTTTCGGGCTCATAGGATACGCGCTCGAACAGCCGCTCCATGATAGTATGCAGACGCCTCGCGCCGATATTCTCATTGCGCGCATTCATCTCGAAAGCGATCTCGGCAATAGCCTCATAGCCGCTCGCCTCAAATACGATGTTCACGTTCTCGGTGGAGAGCAGCGCCTGGTATTGTTTTGCCAGCGCGTTTTTCGGCGTGCGGAGAATGCTGATGTAGTCTTCTTTGACGAGCGGTTTTAGCTCCACGCGAATAGGAAAACGGCCCTGCAATTCGGGAATCAGGTCGGTTACCGAGGCAATATGGAACGCCCCTGCGGCAATGAACAGTATGTGGTCTGTCCTGACCGGGCCGTGGCGCGTGTTGACTGTCGAACCCTCAACGAGCGGCAGTATATCGCGCTGCACTCCTTCGCGCGATACGTCTGGCGAGCCTTTGCTGCCACGGCTGGCAATTTTATCAATTTCGTCGATGAAGATGATGCCCGTGTTTTCCGTACGCGATATCGCTTCTTCTTTGATCTTTTCGAAGTCAATCAGGCCATCGAGTTCTTCCTGGTAGATGATCTTGCGCGCCTGTGCAACGGTAATTTTGCGTTTTTCTTTCTTCTTTGGAAAAATATCGCCCAGAATATTCTGCATCTGGTTTTCGAGCTCTTCCATGCCAGGCACGGCCATCATCTGGACGGCTACCTGCGGTGGCTGCTGCGAGAGTTTAAGCTCTACTTCGCGTTCTTCAAGTTGTCCGGCGCGCAGCTTTTTGCGGAAAATATCGCGCGCGATTCTTTCTTCTTCATCGGCTGTGGAAGAGGTCTCTGAGGACGGAAAACCTGCAGAGGTCGATTCGGACTTTCCCGAAAGTAGCAGGTCGAGCAGGCGTTCTTCGGTCCTTTTTTCTGCTTCTGCTTTGTAGCGCTCTTCGTGTTCCGACCGCACGATCTTGATCGCCGACATCACCAGGTCGCGTATCATGCTTTCAACATCGCGGCCGACATAACCCACTTCGGTGTACTTGGTCGCTTCGACCTTGATGAACGGGGCGTTGGCCAGGCGCGCGAGGCGCCGGGCAATTTCTGTCTTGCCCACGCCGGTTGGCCCGATCATGATGATATTCTTTGGGTGGATTTCTTCGCGTAACGGGTGTTCGCCCAGAGAGAGTCTGCGCTCCCGGTTGCGGAGCGCCACGGCTACCGCCTTTTTGGCCGCAGTCTGGCCGATGATAAACTCGTCGAGATAGCGGACGATGTCCGCCGGTTTGCGATCCGATAGCATCCTAGTCAAGATACTGAGGCCGGCGTTTTTCGGCGAGCGCTTTCATTGACTCCCGGAAGTTGCTGACAATGATCGGCGTCTTGAAAGACTCGTAGGTGTGTTTCAACGTCGTCTCAAAACGCTCGAGTATCGGCGCGTTGATGGCCTGCTTTGTGCGCTGCAGCGCTGAAAGCGGGATGCGGTTGAGATAATCGATTTTTTTCAGGCTGAGTTTTCTTAAGCTATCCAGATCGGCGGCGGTCTCGTCAATGAGGCCGATGCTTTTGGCTTCGGCTGCTTTGTAATTCTCGCCGGAGCATACGCTGTTCACAAAAGGCGGATAGACAGTTCGCGCGATCTTATCGACGAACGATCCAGGCAGCGGCAGCCCCACGAGGACTTCGCTGAAGGAGATTCTGGCCTTGCCCTCGAGCATGTATTTGTAGTCGCTGCCCACGGTGATAACCGCGCCGCCGCCCATTGCGTAACCCGTCACTTCTGTGATCACGGGTTTGTCGAAGCGCAGCATGTGCGCAAAAAAAAGGACAATTTCGCCAACCTCTTCCGCAAGTTTTTCATCCGGAGTTGCCATCACATTTGCTGCATCGAGGCCGTTGGAGAAAAATTTCGGGTTACTTGAGGTAAAGAGCAGCGAGGCATATTTTTGATCCTGCAGCGTCTCATCCATGATTCGCATCAGTTCCTTGAGCGAGGCGCGTGTGAGCGAGTTCTGTTCGTTGGTCTGTATATCCACAACGCGGGTCAGCTTTTTGCTGCCACCGAGGTCAGAAAGTTTGAAGTACATTGCGCTACCAAACCGGACTCGGAGTCAGCGGGTAAAGCCGATTGGGTCAGGCTAATAACAGCAGGCAGTTTGAGCCGTAGCGGTAAACCTCGAGATCTGGATTTGCCGTCAGGTACTCGTGAGTAAGCGCCGGGTTCTTTTCATGTACCTGCAAAACCAGCAGCGGCCGCTGAGCGAGCATTTGCCTTTCAGCCAGCGCGGTCCGGTAGAGTGTAATCAGAATTGCGGGGTCGCTTGACGGTGAACCGCCATACGTATAGGGCGGATCGGCCCAGACGACGCAGGGCAGATCGCCGTGCGTGAAAGCTTCGGGCAAAACCTTCACTGCTTTGGCGCGCGCTAGGGTGAAATGTTCGCGCGGTACTTCCAAAGCTGCTAGAGTACGCTGTATCTCGCCCAGGCGGTCGGGGACGATGTCAACAAATGTTGCGTGGGCTGCGCCGAGGCTCAGGGCTTCGATACCCATCTGCCCGCTGCCGGCGAAAAGATCGTAAAAGATCCATTCGCCTGATATATCCACACGGTTACGCACAAGCTGAAACACGGCTTCTTTGACGCGTGCGGTAGTGGAGTTCTGGTGCTGCCGGTGCTGCCTGGCGAGCGGAATCTGCGCGCGCTTGAATTTTCCCGACGAGACTCTGAGCGATGGTTTTTTCACGAGGCCCTTATGCTTCCCGATCCGCTTTTTTCCGGCCGTCCCAGTTTGTAGCGACGCATCTTATCATAGAGCGTCTTGCGCGAGATGCCGAGGTGCCGCGCAGTTTCTGTTACTTGCCAGCCGTACCGCTCGCAGACTGCAGCTATATAGTGGCGTTCAACGACTTCAAGCGAAAGCGCATCTTTCTCGCCGCCGGCCAGGTTCTGGAACAGCGATTCGGCGCTCGGTTCGATCTCTTCGCGCAGGAAACTGCGTGCGGCGGCAAATGCTTCAGACTTCTCGCTCTTGCCGAGCAGTTCAAAGACGGGTATGCCCTTGCTTTTGTGCAGATCGTGCAGCAGATCAAGCGTCATGAAAAGACCCCGGTAACCAGAGGAGATATCAAAGTTCTCCAGAATACGGGCCGCGATGGCGGATTTTTCTTCGATCAGCGGTGTGTAATTGCGCTGGCTGATATACTCTGACGCGATGTGGGTGATGTCCTCGGGGCGCTGAAAGAGCGGCGGCAGCTCAGCAACTCCCTTTCTGAGAAGAGAGTAGAGTTCCTGTCTGAATGTGCCCCGCCTGACCATTTGGCCAATTTCATTGCTTGCAAGAAGTACAAAACGGCGCGACTCACTGCCATTTTCAGCCTGCGCTGCGCGCAGCGACTGCAGAAGCTGCGTCTGGTTTGCCCAGCCGAGACGCTGCAGGTTGCGGATACAGACAACCGGCGCTGCTTCTGCCCGCTGCCGCTGTTTTTTTCTTTGCGACCAGATGGCCTGTGTATGCAGAGAGGCCGGCGTGTTTTCCAGATCGATGATCTCATAGGCAGCGCGTCTTTGTGGCCGGATCAGGGCGCAATAGTATTCGAGAAAATCGTCCACTGGCGCCTCATCTCTGCCCGGGACAAAAACAAATGGCAGATGGGCGGCAGCGTGCAGCACCTGTTCACGAAAGCGCACAATGACCTGTGAACGGCCTTGCATGAACGCGGGGTAGCCTTTTGCTGTGGGAGTTTCCGATTCAAAGCGCGCAAGGCGACGCGCGAGCAGCCTGTTTTCATTTTGTGTGAGTAGTTTTTCTCCTGTAAGCCGGAGCATACGTTGCTGTGCTTCCAGAAACCACCGTAGTTCCGCCGCGCCAAAACCCTGGATCTTGCCGGCTACGATACGGTACGGCAGGATTGCCTGCACATGCCGCAGGTTTTCCGGAAACAGGGAGAATGCCTGCGCGCGGTTT
>CAYOZO010000113.1:0-4445 GCA_964408405.1 uncultured Turneriella sp. | reverse complement strand
AGCGCAATCACGACCGCACCCTGCGCGGCGCCCAGCTGCTCTGCCGCTGCTGCGACAATGGCGTCTGAGCTCTCGGCGAGCAGTACGGAATCAAAGAGCAGGATGCCCTGCGTGTTTTCCTTACGCAGATTGAGTTTTCCTGTATGGCGCAGCGAAAAACTTTCTGGCATCAGGCGGCGGCAGTAATCGGCAAGCTGCGAATTTCTTGTGATGAGCAGCACGCGTGACATCGGGCTCGACCCAGTTCAGAATCGCGTTAGTGCGTCAACTCGGAGCACGGATGCTCGAGCTCGCACGGCGACAGGAGGTCGCTCTTTCGTGCGAGCCGGAGCACGGATGCTCGAGCTCGCACGGCGACAGGGCCCTTAATTAAATGATTTTGCGGCTTGGCCGCAAAATCATTTAAACATCTGTGTTATACGAAATGCACTCTCTGCGACGTTTGTATCCGAAACATCTACGACGGTGTGCGCCAGCTCCAGATAGAGCGGTTCACGGCGTCGAAATATTTCGATCAGAGATTCAGGAGAGTCTGCTGCTGACAGCGCGGGGCGCGAAGCATTGCGGGTAAGGTTCTTTAAACGGCTCAGTAGTTTTTCTTCGCTGGCTGAGATATAGACGCAGAAAAAGTTCTGCCGCAGAAGCGCTATTTTTCTTTCGCTGCGGCTGCCGTCTGCTTCTTCAACAATGCCACCGCCGCAGTCTAACAGGACTTTTTCCATTGTTGCGGCACGCGCGAGTTCTTCGTACTCCAGATCGCGGAAGTGCTGCCAGCCGGATGTTTTCACGATATCCTCGATACGCGCGCCTGCGCGACGCTCAATTTCATCATCGAGCGAAAGCAGCGGCATATTCCAGACTTCGCTGAGCCGACGCGCGATTGCCGACTTGCCCACGCCGCGAAAGCCAATGAGCGCTATTCGCGGTTTCGAGGGCGCGCTGCGCTGAGTGGCGCCGGGCCTTTTTCTTCTGCGCCGCATCAGGCCACCTTCCTTATCTGCGCGATCAGTGCTTTTTCCATTTCTCTGACCGGCGCACTCTGGCCGGTAAACAGTTCGAACTGGAGTACCCCCTGATAGAGTAACATTTTGTAACCGAAGACAATCCCACAACCACGCTTCTTCGCAAGCCGGATGAGGGGCGTCTGCGCAGGATTATAGACAATATCAAATACGGTCTGGTGCTTGTGCAGCTCATGCGCGGCAAGCGGGCTAAGCGCTGCTGTGTCGGAACCTTTCATTCCCATCGGTGTCGTGTTAATGACGAGATCGTAAGCGGCAAGCGCTTGTGCATCGCTCAGCGGCTGTGCAGACCATCTGCGACCTTTTTGCGGCTTGAGCCCGGAGTATGAGTCATTGCGCGTGTGTATCGCGATGTTGATGCCTTCTCCGGTCAGGGCGAGGTTGCGCGCGAGCTGCATGGCCATCATTTCGTTACGGGCAAGGATGCCGATTTGCGCCGGTTTTTCCTGTGCCAGGGCAAAGCCGATGCTGCGCGCTGATCCGCCCGAGCCAATAACGAGTACCTTGCGGTCCCTGATTTTGACTTTTTCCTTCTTGAGCGCCATGATCGCGCCGGGGCCGTCGGTGTTGTAGCCTTCGAGTAAGCCGTCCTTTCCCCATCGGATAGTATTGACTGACCCAATCTGCAGCGCCAGCGGATCGATGCGGTCGAGCAGCCGGCGAATGGAGATTTTGTATGGGATCGTAACCGACAGGCCTTGTATGTTCCACTGCTGCATCGAATACTTCAGGTGTGTCAGATTTTTCAGCGGAAAAGCCAGATAGACCGCATTGATGCCACGAGCCGCGAAGGCGGCATTATGCATCGCCGGGGAGAAGGTATGCCCCAGCGGATTGCCGATGATGCCATAGATACGTGTCTTAGTGTCGATGTTCATTTGGGTTCCTGAAGAAGTTCTGCCTGAATGACGTCGCGGATGAAAATCAGCGAAGGCTTTTCGGGATGCTCCGCAAGATAATCACACAGGCGCTCGACCGATTGCTTCCTGATCTGCTTTTCGGCGTGCAATACCGGGGAGCGTTTCATGCCCATGGGATTATCGCCGTCGTCAACAGAAGCAAGCCGAATGCCCCGTTCAGCAGCCCAGTCGAGCGCAATATCGCGGTAGGAAACCTGGAAGCGCAGCATTTCGCCCTCGTCGTCCTCGGGCAGCTGCCAGATGTAGATGGCAATCCGGTTATGAGCATCCTGTAAGAAGCGCTTCTGCAGATAGCGGTGGTCTTGCCTGACGAGTTCGCGCCTGACCTCTATGAGCATTACCTTTTGGATTCTTCGAGCAGTATCTTCTCGAGGATCCCGGGTACAAACTCGAGCGGTACGCCTGGCAGGCGACGGTCGTTGACAATTGTTGTCGGAGTTCCCGTAACTTTGATTCTGTTACCCGCTGCTATATCAGACTTTACCTTTGCCATTGTGGTCTGGTTTCTGAAGCAGGAGACGAGCTCAGCGGTATTTGCGCCCGCAGTTGCCGCGAGTGATTCAACGGCTTTCTCCGTTACGGGGTTACGGAGATAGACATCCTGCTGGGAAAAGATCGCATCGTGCATCGGCCAGAATTTGCCCTGCGCTTCGCCGCATTCCATCGCACGCGCCAGGTCGCAGGCGCCAACATGGAATGCCCGCTTCATCGCGCTGTTGCACTGGATGTCGAGCGGATAATGGCGGAAGATAACCCTGACTTTGTCCGGATGCTTCTTCACGAATTCGCCCAGCACAATGCCCATGTCTTTGCAGTGCGGGCAGAGCGGATCGGCGAATTCGATAATCGTTAGCACGGGATTGGCAGCGCCTTTGTTGCCGCTGCGTGGCTTATCGAGTCCGAGTGTTTCGCCAGCCTTCCACTGGCGATAGAATTCTTCGTTCAACTGTTCGCGAAGCCTGCGCTCCTCTGCGGTCTTGCCTTCAGCTTCCGGTGCGCGACCCGAATGTGCGTTCAGGTGAAAGAAAAAACCCGATGCAATGGCGAGCAGTAGCACTGCGCTGAAGGCTCCCTTGGCTGCAAGACTGGATGATTCTGGTTTGATCATAGTTTCACTCCGCTTTTTGAAGAGGGATGCCCCTGCGGTGATAAGAAGGGTTGCCACATAGGTAATGGCGCACATACGGCAAACGCCGCCGAGAAGGAAGAGAGAATACACGAGCAGGAATGCATCGAAGGCGAGCGCCGCTATAGCTCCCCAAAAGAGCAGACTTATCGCAGTTTCATTCAGACTGAGCAGCAGAAAAAAAGCCAGAGCTGCAATGCCACCGTAGAACACATAGCCGTAGAGCGCAAGCGGTAATCCGAAGATTTTGCCCACCGCAGATTCCCTTGCCTTGTCGCAGCTGCTGCTTTCGCCGGGTTCGCATACCGTTGAACCGATCTGCGTTTTGGCTCCGTTATGCTCGTAGATGAGGGCGCCCGAAAAAATGAGGCCGATTGCGGCGCCCAGTAACACGAGCAGCAGGGGGATAAACAGGGACTTTTTTTCCATGAATGACCTTCAGCAAAACCGATCGGAGCATAAGCGGACAAGCATTTTTGTCGCGTGTGCAGCGCTGGAGCCTGTGCGCCAACTTGCATGCCTCCTTCGGTATTTGGATTGACGTGCCTGTCGCGGATTTTTTCTCTTAAACCCGGGTGGGTTCGTCTGGCAAATTCATCGATGAGAAACGGCACGAGGCCGAAGCGCGCGAAGAAATGCTGCGCAGGGCGCTCGAGGAACAACTGGCGCGCAATAACCTTGCAGAGCACGCTTTGCCCATAGAGCGCCTGATGGACCGCCTGAGTTCAGGCGAAAAGCTCAACCCTGAAGAATACGCCATCATCTCCGCCGAAATAGCCCGCATACAGTCGCGCAACCAGGATCATCTCGCGCGACTCGAGAGCCTCATTGAACGTCGTACAGGAGCAGAGGGGGCTGGCTGACTTTGCGTCGCCTGCGAGCGACAGGTCGGATTATCCCGCTATGCCTGCTGGCGCTGGCTTTCGCCCTGACCGCACAAAGCGAAAAGACTTTCGAAGAAAAAGAGCGCATCGCGCGCGAGATGAAAAAAATCTCAAAGCAGCTCAATGTCCGCTGTGAATACTGCCACACCGATGCGGAGCGCGGTCTTAAAGAGGGGGATTTTACGCTCCTGACGCAGGAGGGCGAATACGCGCACGAAACCATGTTTCCGATCAGTAAGGATTTTCGCGTCGAATGCTCGTACTGTCACACGGGCGCATCAGAACTGAATGCTGCCGGCGAGCGCACACTGAAAGATATGAAATTCATGCGATTTTACCAGCGTCAGCATAAGAAGACCCTTTCCTGCAAGAGCTGCCACATTCCGGGCAGGCAGGGTGAGGAGTTCAGGCGTTTGACCAAGTTCGGCAGGAGGCAATAGCATCCTCACGCCTCACCCCCCAATCCCCCTCTCCATGTAATGGAGAGGGGGAG
>CAYOZO010000112.1:0-10831 GCA_964408405.1 uncultured Turneriella sp. | reverse complement strand
ACGATTTGCCAGACGGGCAATTTCCAGCTCGATTTCAGCGAAACTCAGCTCATCAGCGTTGCGTACGATTGGCACGACGAGACCACGGGGGCCGCCTACCGCTACGCCAATATCGTAGTAGTTCTTGTAAACAATATCATTGCCGCGAATTTCCGCATTGATCGCCGGGATTTCCCGCAACGCGTTAACGACGGCCTTTGTGAAAAGGCTCATGAAACCAATTTTGACACCGTAACGTTTCTGGAATTCCTCATTGTGTCTCGAGCGCAAATCCATCGCCGGTTTCATGTCAACTTCGTTAAAAGTCGTGAGTATCGCCGCTGTGTGCTGAGCAGAAACCAGTCGATCAGCAATCGCGCGGCGCAGGCGTGTCATCGGCTGTATCGTTTCGCGCTCGCGGTTTGAAAGTACTGTTCGTGGTGGAGCTATAGGCTGTGCCGGCGCTGCGCTCGCGGGCGCTGTCGGCGCAGGTGCAGCAGCTTTGGCCGCAACAGCAGCGAGCACATCGCCCTTGGTGACCTGCCCATGTTTACCCGAACCGGCAATGGCGCTGGTATCGATATTGTTCTCTGCGGCAATTTTTTTCGCGGCAGGCGGCACGGTGCTGGTCATGCTTTTAGCCTCAGGCGCTGCCGGCGTACTCGGGCTGGCAGGTTGTGCCGACGGCGTTGGTGTCACAGACGCAGCAGCGGAAGAATCGATGATCGCTACAGCTTCACCTACAGCAGCTGTTGCTCCCTGTGCTTTCATGAGCTTCTTGACAACGCCGCCTGCAGGTGCATAAATTTCCTGGGTGACCTTATCGGTTTCTATTTCGAACAGCGCTTCGTCAGCCTTGATGGCCTCGCCCTCTTTTTTGAACCAGCGCGAGATTGTACCCTCGCTGATCGATTCGCCCATTGCGGGAACTTTGACTTCGATATCCGCCATGGTTGGGTGACCTAACTTCGAGCTACAGCGTCAAGAGATTCGACATTCTTCTGAGACCGCACGCATGATTCCCAAATAAGCTGCATTCGCAGGCTGTTGAAAAACAGCCATGAAACAGGATGCTGAAACCGAGCGCAGCTGCAGACAGGCCATTTATGGCCGTTTCGCAAGCGGTTCGCATCGCGAATCGCGGTCGCTGACTCGCGACTTGAGCTAAGCGTCTGCAGCGAGCACGGGATTTTTTCAGCATCCTGTTCGTATGTTCAGGAATTTCGTTTGCGGCATGACTAAAGTTCCGCTTTTGAGCGCTATGTCGTACCGGCTGCTACAGCAAGAAGATCCCGAGCTCTACGCGGCTCTGAAGGCCGAAGACGACAGGCAGAATTCACACCTCGAGCTCATCGCTTCAGAGAACTTTGTCTCGAAAAGGGTACTGGAGGCATACACCTCGACGCTGACCAACAAGTACGCAGAAGGCTACCCGGGAAAACGCTACTACGGCGGCTGCGGACCGGCAGATATGGTCGAAAATCTGGCGATCGAGCGCCTGAAAAAGCTATTCCATGCAAAGTATGCGAACGTGCAGCCGCACAGCGGGGCATCGGCAAACCTGGCGGCTTTTTACGCGGTCCTTCAGCCCGGAGATACGTACATGGGAATGGAACTCTCGCATGGCGGACACCTCACTCATGGCAGTCCGGTCAATTTTTCCGGGCTCTACTATAAAGCAGTACCTTATGGCGTGCGAGAAGACACCCACTTGATCGACTACGACCAGGTCGAGCGGCTTGCGCTCGAACACAAGCCCAAGATGATCATCGCAGGCGCCTCCGCTTATCCGCGTGTGATTGACTTCCCGCGCTTCAGACAAATCGCCGACAAGGTAGGCGCCAAAGTTATGGTTGATATGGCGCACATTGCGGGGCTTGTCGCTGCGGGGGAGCACCCCTCGCCACTCGAATACGCCGATATTGTAACAACGACGACCCACAAGACCCTGCGCGGACCGCGTGGTGGGGTCATCCTTACCAACAGCGAAGAGATGATCAAGATTCTCAATTCGCGGGTTTTTCCGGGCGTACAGGGCGGACCGCTGATGCACGTTATTGCAGCAAAGGCCGCAGCGTTTGCTGAAGCGCTGACTCCGGAGTTCAAAGCGTACCAGAAGCAGGTCGTTGCGAACGCGCGCGCGCTGGCTGAGCGCCTGATCGAGCGCAAGTTCAGCCTCGTTTCGGGTGGAACCGATAACCACCTGATGATTGTGAACACGTTTGATACGAAGGGAATCACGGGCAAAGACGCACAGGCGATGCTCGAGCTCGCGAACATTACCACGAACAAGAATATGCTGCCGTACGATAAGAATAAACCGGCGATTGCGAGCGGTATCCGTCTGGGTAGTCCGGCGCTGACGACGCGTGGCTTTGGCGAACGCGAGTTCCGCGAAACTGCCGACATCATTGCCGATATCCTGGAAGCGAAAGGCTCCGATGCAGCGATTGCGGATGCCAAAAAGCGCGTCGCTGCGCTGTGTGCTGCATATCCGATGGATAAATTCCGTCTTGGCTAAAGGAAGCCTCGTTGCCGCAGAAGCTCCTACCGGTTGCCATGTTCGCCTGTCTCGTGGGTGGCGCCGCGCTTGCAGCGGACGCGAAGCGTAAGGCAATTCGCCGCGAGATGATTGAAATGGATATTGCAGTGCGAAACCTGACGAGCACGATCGCGATGGCTGACCGCAAGGTACTCGATGATTCGCTGCATCGGCTTGCAACCTGGCAGATCAAAGACCACCCCGACCTGGGAGCGCCATTTCGGCAGGTGCTGAATGACTGGCAGGCCAAAAATCTTATTCGTTACGCGACTGAATTGCAGAAAGAAGCGCATGCGCTGCGCAATTTTGCTGCCAGCAAGACGGGACGCCTTGCCGATGCCGATTGGTCCAAAATCGGCCTAGGTCTCAACCGCATACTCATCCATTGCCAGAATTGCCACGAAGCCGCGCGCAAGGAGCCGAAATAGATGAAAAAGTTTTACGAGCGTTATTTCAGCATGCATAACTGGCTGCGCGAAAATCGGCTGGTGGGTAGCCTCGTCTCGCTTGGCGGGCTGGTCGCGTTTGTTTTTGCGATAAAGACCAGCGTTTTGGATGCCAACAACATTCCATCGCCCTCGATGGAACCCACGCTCATGATCGGCGACTTTCTCTTCGTCAACAAGATGCGCTACACGATCGATTTGCCGTACACCAATATCCACCTCGTGCGCATTGCATACCCCGAGCGCGGCGACATCGTGACATTCACTCCGCCACAGGATTCCGCTTCCTATGCAAACAAGACCCTCGTGAAACGCGTCGTGGGAGTTCCGGGCGATACGGTTGAAGTCGAAGACCATGAAATTACTGTTTCGGGAAAAAAGTATCCGACGACGCCGGTGGAAAATGAAGCTTTGCTGAAAACGCTCGCCGATGGCAATACGGGCGAACGCGAGCGGCTTTATGAAGAGAGAATCATTGATCCTAAAACCGGGCGACTCATTGTTGCGCACCACATGATGAAATCGCGGATCCGGGCGACAGATATGCTGATGGCGACACCCGGCAGAAAGTGGGTCATTCCGCCCAACAAATATCTCATGATGGGCGACAACCGTGACCACAGTTCAGATAGTCGTGCCTGCGAAATGGTCGATGCCAGGTATCGCAAGGCGTGCAACGATTTTAACAACTGTATGTACGATACCTGGTCTGGCCAGCGTACGGAAAAACAGTGCCAGGCAATTTACGCCGCAGCGAAGGGCGAAACCTGGGGGCTCATCGACGCCGACAATATTCACGGTAAAGTTTATCTCTCGTACCTGTCCGTCAACTGGGGGAGTGGCATGAACAGCGAGCTAAATCCCATTATCAATCTTTGGTACACAATCACGGGCAAATTCACCGGAGTTTACGTTCGCTGGGAGAGAATTTTCAGAAGGATATACTGACCGCCGATAATAAAGAAGGCATGCGGCGGATATTCGCTCTATCTTTATGTCTCATTGCAGCCGGCTCTCAACTTGCACCGCAGCCATATCTCAAAAGCCGCATCGTTTCCGTGCGTTCAGCCGACACAGGACGCATCGAAATTATCGTTCGCTCGGAAAAAAGCGGCGAATTTGACGCGATAACGCCCGACAGTACGCCGCAATTTGTAGTAGCGGAAAACGGTCAGGTACAATCTTCTGTTCGCTCAGAGCTCCTTGTGCAAAATAGCCAGGTTTCGCGGACGGTGATTCTCGCAGACCTCAGCCATTCGCTCACGCGAAAGCAGTTTGCGGATTTTAAACGTGCCGCGACCGATTTCACGGACAGGCTGAAACCCGGCGATCTGGTATCGCTCGTTACTTTCCATAGACGTGTTTACCGCGAGCTCAATTTTACCGGCGACAGGAACTTACTGAAGAAACGCATAGCGCAACTCAGGCAGACGGGCAGGCGCACGATGCTCTATGATGCCCTGCTTGAAGCGCATAAGATGCTGCGCGATGTAGCCGACCGCAAAGCAATTGTCCTCTACACCGACGGTAAGGAGAACGCGTCGCGCGTGCGTTTCGGGGATCTTACCGAAGTTTTCACGTCACAGCCAGTGCCGCTTTTTGTCGCCGGTAATAAGAAATCCTATGCGCTGAAAAAACTCATCCGGCTTGCGCGCGTCTCAGGCGGCGATGCCTTCAGGGCAGAGGACCGGCACGACCTTGCGAAGGTTTTCAGCTATCTCAGCCGCCTGCGTGCGCAGGAATATCGGATCAGCTATGTGACGCAGCAAAAACCCGGTAGCGCCATCGACCTCGAGATACGCTCGCCCCAGTGGGCGGAGCCGCTTACAGCGTCTTATACTATACCGCATGGGGCAGCGTCACAGGCACCGGTTCAGGAAAAGCTGTTTTCGGCGGCGCTGCCTGAAACAATCAGGGCAAACATGCCGGAGATTCTGCTGTCGCTGATAGTACTTCTGCTTATTGCCGTGATCATCATGCTGTTTTTTCGCCGGCAGGAAATCAGCGTCAAGGTGGAGAATGTGCAGCCTCCGGTACTTGTGGCCAATGATGACATACTGCCAGCAAGCCTGAAACGCCAGGAAACTCCCCGCGCCAAATTGCCGCTCGACTATTATCATGGCTGGCTGATAGAGAAAGAAGGGCCGCACACCGGGCGCAAGTACCGCATAAACTGGCACATAGTGACCATTGGATTCGCCGACGATTGTTCGATCGTGATAGATGACAATACGGTTTCGGCAAAGCACGCCAAAATTGAACGCCAAGGCAATAAATTTGTACTCTACGATCTGCTTTCAGAAAATGGCACCTGGCTGAACGGCAAGAAACTTTTGCGACCTAAAGAACTCAATGACTTTGATGAAATTGGCATCGGTCGCACTAAGCTTATTTTCCGCAAGAGCGCAGGAAAGAATGAAGAAAGACACAGCGAAAAAGCGTAAGCTCTCTACGAAAGCAAAAAATAGCCGGTATTCGATTGAACTGAGAAAGCTCGCTCTGGGCAAGAGCGAGGTCATTCTGCTGGGTACGGCACACGTCAGCCGTGAGAGTGTAGCAGACGTCGAGCGAGCCATCGCCAAAGAGAAACCCGATGCAGTTCTGATCGAGCTCGACGAGGGCAGGGCGCGCAACCTGCGCGACCCGGACCACTGGAAACATACTGACATTGTTCAGGTCATCAAATCCGGCAGGATCTACCTGCTCTTTTCGTCGATACTGCTATCGATCTTCCAGAAGAAGATGGGCGAGCGTCTCACCTCTCCGCCCGGTGCTGAATTCAAAACCGCTATTGATCTTTCTGAACAAAAGAACATCGCGTATTATTTTATCGACCGGGAGATACGTATTACGCTCAAACGCGCCTGGCAGAGCGTAGGCTTCTTTGGAAAAATACGGCTCATAAGCGAGCTTATTGCTTCACTTTTTGTCACTGAAGATACCCAGAGCGAAGACATAGAAAAGCTTAAAGAAAAAGACGCGCTGCAGACTCTGCTGGATTCGATGCCGCCGTCTTTCAGAAAAATTCGCGAGATCGTGATCGATGAACGCGACTATTACATGGCGCAGAAAGTGCGGGATATTGTCCTCAACGCGGAAAAAAAACCGAAGCGCGCGCTCGTCGTCATTGGCGCAGGCCATCTGCGCGGCATCGAAGAAGCCTTGCAGCGGGATCACGATATGCAACTTCTTACTGCTGTCAAAGAAGGCAGCATCTGGAAGTCTCTCGTGGCATTCCTCGCTCCCATTGCGATCATCGTGGCCTTCCTCTCGTATTTTACGTTCTCGGGCGGTAAGAAGGTCGATATAGCGCAGACACTCAAGGCCTGGGTGATAATCAAATGTTCAGTAACTGCGGCGATCACTATCGTCTGGCGGCCGCACATTCTGGCTTATCTCGCGGGTATTCTTGTTTCGCCTGTAAGTACCTTTCTTCCCGTAATAAAAGTAGGCTGGGTTTCGGCCTTGCTCGAAGCCATGCTCCGCAAACCAGAAGTTACCGATTTTGAAGAAATGCCGGAAGCGACGACCAAATTCCGTGCCTTCTATCGTAACCGCATCTTCCGAATTTTTATGGTCTTCTTTCTCGGTCAGTTTTCGAGCGCTGTCGGTTATTGGGTCTTCTTTTGGTACGTTTAACGGGCTCCTTAAAAAGGAACCGGAAGCAGGTACGGGATTTTTCCGCAAGCAGCTAAGAGAGCGCTGCGACTAATGCCTCAATCAGACCGCCAAAGCTGCCGTTGGTCATGAAGCAGACCACGTCGCCCTGCTGTAGTTGAGCCTTGACAGCATTGACCCTGTTTTCCGCAGGCAACAAAAAGGCGGAGCGTCCCCGTTCATTAAGGGATCTTGCCAAGAGCGCGGTATCCAGCCGTTCTTCAGGCTTATACTTCTCGGGGCGGTAAATCTGGTCGATAAACACAACGTCGGCATTCGACAGTGCCTGAGTAAGCTCTGACTGGAAGATGTTGCGCACCATCGTGTTGCTGCGCGGTTCAATCAGCACTAAAAGCCGGCGATGCGGATATATTTCCCGTAAAGCCGCAAGGTTCGCCGCAACCGCGGTCGGATGGTGCGCAAAATCTTCGATGATAGTTATGCCCTGAGCGTCCAGCCGGATTTCCAGGCGGCGCTTAACACCGTGAAAGGTAAGGAGCGCGCGCTTGAATTGTTCGCGGCTCATGCCGACTGATTCGAGGAGCGCAAGGCAGGCGAGGGCGTTCAGGGCATTGTGCCGGCCAAAGAGCGGGCTCTCAAATTCAAAAATTTCACCTCGCACAAGCGATCTGATAGTTGTAGTCCTGCCTGTGTGTATTTCCAGCAACTGGTAGGTAGCCTCTGCAGATGTCCCGAAGGTGACCACGGGGGCGAAGGAGTTGCGGGACAGCTCAATGCACGAGACGTTATCGGCATTGGTGACGAGCAAGCCGTTTCCCGGTATGATCTTGATCAACCGGGCAAAGGTCCTTTCTACCTCTCGCAGATCCGCAAAAATATCGCCGTGATCGAATTCTATGTTGTTGAGAATGACATGCGTCGGCCTGTAAGAGAGAAATTTGGAGCGATGGTCGAAGACTGAGGTGTCGTATTCATCGCCTTCAATAACAAAAATATCAGCCGAGCCAACCGCTGCACTGCGCGGAAAATCCGCCGCCACACCACCGATCATGTAGCCGGCATCGATCCCTGCCTGCCGCAGGATATGTGCCGCAAGCGCAGTTGTCGTGGTTTTGCCATGGGTGCCGGCGATGAGGAGCGAGCGGCGGCGGCCAATTATGTATTCCGCGACGAACTGCGGCATCGATATTATTTCCAAACGCTGTGCAAGTGCATATTCGAGCTCAGCGTTACCCCGCGAAATGGCGTTTCCCAGCACGACAAGATCAGGCCAATATTCCAGGTTTTTTGCAGAATACCCTTCGGTATAAGGTATGCCTGAGGCCTGAAGTTCCGTCGAAGTCGGAGGGTAGAGGTTCTGATCAGAGCCTTTCACTGAAAAGCCGAGCTCCGCCGCCATACGGGCAACCCCGGCCATTGCGGTTCCGCCAATGCCAATAAAGTGTACGGTTCTGCCCGCGATTTGCTGTCGCATACCCTCTGACCTGAGCTAAAATGTCGCCTGCCTTGAAAAACTCTTGCTCGAACGTTTAGGGCAGGCATATCCGGCGCATGAGCAGAAAGCGCAGAGCAGAGGCAATCACCGGTCTTGCAGATACCAAGGGCATGAAATTACCGCGCATACGCCTCTCGATGCGCTGGAGTATTGTGTCTCTGCTCACTCTGCTCATCATCTTTTCTGCCGGGTTGATCATACTCGTGTCCTATCTCGGCGGCAGGCAGTCTACGCAGTTTCTCATGGATACCCTGATGGAAGACAAGGCGTATCGATTTATCGACAGGACTTCGCAATTTCTGCTCCAGGCGCACAACCTCGCCGAAGATGCACGAGAAGAAATAGCCAAACTCAATACCCGTACGCAGCGCCGGGAGCTCGAAGAAGAATTGCGCGATATATTCGAGAGCCAGCCCTACTATTCAGCCGCCTACTGGATAGAAGCGGGCAGGGCCGTAGTGGCCCGGCACCAGGCAATACCGCAGGTACAGCCAACGAATCTGATGGATGAGCTGGACGACGACAAGAAAGAGGCAGCAGCGCAACTTACGGATCTCACATTCGAGGAGAAGCCGGTTGCCGCCGGAAGCGACTTTCCCTGGTTGAAGAAGGAATATGCTGACGGCAAGAAGATGATGCCGCTGCACCGGGTGTTCTCCCAGAATGTGCCGGGTTTTACCTTTTGCTCGCCGGTGAGCGCAGCACGGGGTATCAGCGCTGGCGCAGTTTGTGTCGATATCACGCTGGGCGATCTGGCGCTCTATATCGGTTCTGTCAAAGTCGGCGAGACGGGCAGGGCGTTCATCACAGACAAGAACCTGAATGTTCTGGCAGCTCCGCAACAGGATCGCGTGACTTCGCCTTACCAGGTTCGCGAGGACAGTGTTGAGCTAAAAAACCTCACCGCATTTGGCAATGCAGAGTTCAATGCAGCTCATGCTGCGATGAGTAAGAAACTGAAGAAGCTCATGAAGAACAAGAGGTGGCTAAAAACGCGCAAGCCCTTCTACTTCGATTTCAAGCACGGCGGTAACCGTTATGTGGGTATCTTCACGCAGTTTCCGCGCTATACCGGACTCGATTGGCAGGCAGGCGTTATTATTCCCGAAGACGAATTCTTTTACTTCGTTCGGCGCAATACGCGCATCGTGATGGCGGTATCAACAGTTCTGGTCTTGCTGGCGGTCGCTCTGGGCTACGTTTTCTCGCGCCGTCTGTCTCGGCCGCTGAACGAGCTGGCGCAGGAAATGGGCAAGATACAGAATTTTGATCTTACCCCCGGCAAGGCCATTGTATCGTCGATTACGGACGTTGACAACATGGTTATGTCGTTCT
This sequence comes from uncultured Turneriella sp., assembly GCA_964408405.1. Lineage (GTDB taxonomy): Bacteria > Spirochaetota > Leptospiria > Turneriellales > Turneriellaceae > Turneriella. Next base: position 1,416 of record CAYOZO010000112.1, on the reverse strand, counting down.
ACAAGATGCGGCAGGGGCTGCGTTCGTTCGGCAAGTTCGTTCCCGCTGACATCGTGCGGCAACTGATCGCGCAGGAAGGTGACGCGCATCTGCAGGGTGAAAAGCGGCAACTCACGGTACATTTTTCGGATATTGAGGGATTTACCACCATATCAGAGAGCATACCTCCGGAGCAGCTGGTAGAACTGCTTGCCGAGTACCTCGGCGAAATGAGCCGCATTATTGCAGAAGAAAACGGCACGGTGGACAAATATATCGGCGATGCCGTTATGGCTTTCTGGGGAGCTCCGCAAAAGGTCGAGAACCATGCGTACTATGCTGCCAGAGCTGCACTGCGCTGCCAGAAGCGACTATCTGAGCTGGAGACAAAATGGCAGGCTGAAGGCAAGCCAGTCTTTCGGGCTCGTATCGGACTTAATACAGGCGATATCATCGTGGGCAATATGGGTTCAGCCGAACGGTTGAACTATACCGTGATTGGCGATGCTGTGAATCTCGCAAGCCGGCTCGAAGGTATCAATAAGTACTATGGCACGCGCATAATAATCGGTGAAACGACACAGCAACTCATCGCCGATACTTTTGCCACACGCCTGCTGGATTTTGTCGCCGTCAAAGGCAAGAGCGAAGCGATAAGAATTTACGAACTCGTGGGAGAAAAGCAAGCCATAGATGACTCTTCAGCCCGATTCATTGGCCATTATGAAGCCGCCATTGGGCACTACCGCATGCAGCAATGGGATGCAGCGGAAAAAGAGTTCCGATCAGCCCTGGATACACGCGCAGACGAGGCGGCAAAAATGATGCTCGAGCGCATCGAAGAATTCCGCCGCAACAGTCCGCCGCCCAACTGGAACGGGGAATACGTGATGAGCAGCAAGTAGAGTGACTTATCTCACGGAAGATTCACTTTTCTGTCTTGCACTGCATCTTTCCGGCTGTACGCTAAACGAGAAAAATCGTCGCCTGCTTGAGGTATCGCCTGCAGTGCCGCGCCTTGCCCGGATATTGCTCGCCAATGAGCTGCCCAAATTCCTGCGACTGGCCGAAGAGACGCATCGCCGCCTTGCGCAGGATTCTCTTGTGACCCTTTGCGATCAGGACTACCCGTCGTTGCTTGCTCAAATTAATACAGCCCCCTTCGCGCTTTTCTTGCGCGGAAACAGAAGTCTGATCGCTGCAGAAAAAATTTCGATCGTAGGCACGCGTGAGCCTTCTGTAGCAGGCAGGGTGGCTGCGCGCAATGTTGTCGCGCATTTTGCGCAAAAGGGTCTCCTGGTTGTTTCCGGCATCGCCCGCGGAATCGATGCGGTGGCCCACCACGCTGCGCTGGAATATGGTGGCACCACACTCGCCGTACTACCCAACGGCTTTAATCACGTATATCCGCTGGAAAACCGCGATATCTATGATCTG
>CAYOZO010000111.1:0-10844 GCA_964408405.1 uncultured Turneriella sp. | reverse complement strand
ACCTGCCCAACCACAAAGCGCTCACGCTCTACTGCCGCGACTTCTCGCAGATGAGCGGCTATGTGCGCTCGCAGGGCAACCAGCTCTTTCGTCTTATGAAAGAAATTCTGCCTGGACCCTACACGCTTATTTTCGACGCGGCGAAAAGCTTGCCGCACTACGCGGTCACCAAACAAAATACTGTGGGCATCCGTATCATCGAACATCCCTTGATTGCTGCGCTCTTGGCACAGACCGACCTGCCGCTTATGGGAAGTTCGCTCGATTTACCGCCCGAAGAGATGCACGACTTCGAAGAAATCGCCGATCGCTACGAAAATCGCGTGGGCGCCGTGGTGAGCTGCGGCCACGTACCAGGGCAGTATTCAACGATTCTTGATGTACGCGACTGGCCGCCGACACTCATTCGCGAAGGCCTGGGAGTCGTTCCCGACGGCGTTCGCCGTAATGATTAGCAGGATGTTGAAAAAATCCCGTGCTCGCTGAGTCGCGAGTCAGCGACCGCGATTCGCGCTGCGAACCGCTTGCGAAACGGCCATTAATGGCCTGTCCGCAGCTGCGCTCGGTTTCAACATCCTGCTTCATGGCTGTTTTTTAACAGCCTGTTAGAAGACTACGCGGCAAGTTACCGCCCAGTCTCCTGCCTTCGATACACTGCCAGCGGGCCTGAAGCCTGGCAGGTAGGCATCAGTTCAATGCTGTTGATATTGACATGCGCTGGCTGGGTCACTGCCCAATAGACGCATTCTGCAATGTCCTGTGGCAGCAGTGGTTCTGTTCCGGCATAGACCGCAGCGGCTCTTTCACGATCGCCGTGAAATCTCACGTAAGAAAATTCACTCCCCCCCGCAAGTCCTGGCGCAATGTGCGTCACGCGCACGCCCTGCCCCAAAAGATCTGCCCTTAAGCCCCGCGCGAACTGTTCAACGAATGCCTTGCTTGCGCCATAAACGTTACCTCCCGGGTACGCGTAGTGGCCTGCGACGGATCCCATGAGTACTATATGGCCGCTGCGCCGTTCCACCATGCCGGGTACAATAAGGCGGGTAAGCAGAGCGAGCGCGGTACAATTCGTCTCGATCATCTGCTGCCAGTCTGACCATTGGGTAAGGTGCGCTGCCTCAAGCCCGAGAGCAAGCCCTGCATTGTTGACCAGGATATCGATCCGTTCGAAATCCCCCGGAATTGCCGCAACCGCCGCACGCAACGCATCGCCGTCACGCACATCGCAGGCAATAGTATGGCAAGGGACGGAGAGGCTTTGGCTCAGCTCACGCAGACGATCTCTGCGGCGCGCGAGCAACACAAGCTTCATGTTTGCCGCGGCAAAACGCTCGGCAATGGCATATCCAAAGCCGCTCGAAGCACCGGTGATAAAGGCGACGGGGGATTTCATACTCCAACGGCTCTTAACGCCGCACAAGGTGTCAAGAGCGGGAGAAAACCTGCAGTGGCAAAAACCGGACATGTGCCACAGACTATTTCAAAATCAACGCGAATCGCATCACGGCAATGATCCGTGCCAAAAAAATCTACGATGCACACGTAAGTAATTCTACGTATGCCACATGCAAATATTTTATTAACGCTACGGAGTTTTTTCCGATTACGGTCATGGGCACTTATCATGAATCTTCCCGAACAAACTGCGCACAGCGAAGCAGCAAAAGTGCGCAAGATCATAGATCATACGCAGCTGCACCAGATTACCGAGCGACTGTTTGCCCGTTTGCCGATTCATGTTGTTGAGAACAACCAGAAGAATACAGCCCGTGCCCTGGGTTATGCGCATCCCCATCTGGAAATCCTGCACCAGCTGCCACCAGGTTCGTCACGCACACTGCTACTCATCAAAGATGACCATTCGATGATGCTCGAATGCAGCGTTGTCAGCCGCAGCGAGCGCGGCACTGAGTTGGTAAAACCCCTCCGCTTGTTTTTGAGCAAGCGCGGCATCCGCCATGAAAGCCGGGTCGCGGTCAGTGGCAGCGAGCTCGCAGGCCAGGTACGCAACGTGATTCCACATACTGAATTCTACCGCGTGAATGCAGGTAGCAACCCTTTGCGCGACACCCTGTTCAGCCAATACTCCACCGCGCTCAGGGGATTGATTCCCGAGACAGTGGTGAAGATTGAACTGCAGAAAAGTAACCGTCTCTCGGTCCGCATGAAAAAACTGCAGGACTTTAACCTGCCGACCTTTGCGCCGGACATGATGCGGCAGCGCCAGGGTGATGAGCAGTCGGTAATCGCCATGCCGCACAGTGAACTCGAGCAGGTGCTGAGGGCCGATGGTCTGCCGGGGGACTTTATGGGTGAAATTTGCGAACCCCTGCGCTACCGTGCAGCCTTCATTATCGGCTATGTGCAGGTCTTAAGCCAGAGAGCCCCGTTGACCGTCGCACAGTACCACTCGGTAAGACAGCTGGTGCGACGGCTCGAACGCGACATGGATCAAAAGCGCTGCTTTCCCGAAAATCCGATCACCGGAAAAATACTCGATGTCAGCCACGGCGGCATTGGTTTCATCTACGCAGGGCAGCGCAGCATACTATCCTCCGCAGGGGTCGGAGACAAGATCGTTTTTGACGCCCATTTTGCAGCGGACAATATCGCGACCTATAGCGGCAAGATCATGAACATGAGTTCGCTCGAAACCGGCCGGCGTTATGGTATCGAATTCGAGCATGTTTCCGATGGTGGACAAAAAGCCCTTTCAAAAGTGATCGAAGGCGAAAACTGAATCGCCGTCTGATAACGATTTGCGCCGTGTCGCGCAGTTGAATTGCAGCTTATGTCGTATCCGTTTTCCGCGATAGAAAAGAAATGGCAGGAGTACTGGGAGAAAAACAATACCTTCAAAACTCCCACAGATTTTTCCAAGCCCAAATACTACGTGCTCGATATGTTCCCTTACCCCTCGGGCGCGGGCCTGCACGTGGGCCATCCGGAAGGCTATACGGCAACCGACATCGTGGCGCGCAAGCGGCGCATGCAGGGCTACAATGTGCTGCATCCGATGGGCTGGGATGCCTTCGGCCTGCCGGCCGAGCGTTATGCGATGCAGACCGGCATACATCCGTCGGTGACAACGCGGCAAAACATTGACAACTTCCGCAGACAGCTTAAGGCGCTCGGGTTTTCCTACGATTGGGAGCGCGAAATTGACACGACCTCCCCCGATTACTACAAGTTCACGCAGTGGATTTTTCTGAAGCTCTTCAACTCATGGTACGACCCACAGCTCAAAAAGGCAAGACCCATAAGCGAACTGCCCATACCCGAAGAGTTCAAAGGCGATGCAAAGCGGAAAGAACGCGAAGAATATATCGCAAGTTATCGCCTCGCATACATCGCCGACATGCCGGTAAACTGGTGCGCTGAACTCGGCACAGTACTTGCCAACGAAGAAGTGGACGAATGGGTCGGCAAGGGCTACAAGGTGGAGCGCAAACCGATGCGGCAGTGGATGCTCCGCATTACGGCCTATGCAGAACGCCTGCTCGAAGATTTAAAGTACGTGGACTGGCCCGCCGGGACTCTGGAACTGCAAAAAAACTGGATTGGTGAGTCAACCGGAGCGCTCGTGCACTTCGGAGTGGAAAACAGCAGCGAGAAGCTGACGGTATTTACGACAAGACCCGACACGCTTTATGGCGTCACCTTTATGGTTTTGGCGCCCGAGCATCCTCTGGTAGATAAAATCGCCGGCAAAACTCACCTTGCCGCGATTGAAGAATACCGCAGGACAACTGCGCTCAAGACCGATCTCGACCGGCAGTTGGATGCGGCCAGGAAAGAAAAGACCGGTGTATTCATTGGAGCAAACGCTATCCACCCGCTGACAAAGGAGAAAATACCGCTCTACATTGCCGACTACGTTCTGATGGGCTACGGCACCGGCGCGATCATGGCCGTGCCCGCGCATGATGAACGCGACTTTGCGTTTGCGCAGCAGTTCGCTCTTGCGGTAAAACAAGTGGTCAAAGCTGTCTCTGGCGAAACAGAGCTGCCTTATTCCGCTGACGGAATTGCAATCAACTCACCAATTTTCAACGGTTTGAAAACTGCGGACGCAAAAGCCAAAATTATCGAATATCTCGAAAAAGAAAAACTGGGTGAGCGCCGCGTGCAGTACAAACTGCGCGACTGGCTGTTTTCGCGCCAGCGCTATTGGGGGGAACCCGTACCCATAAGCTTCGACGAAGAAGGCATTATGGTGCCTGAAGACGAGGCCGATCTGCCTCTTCTTCTGCCCGAGAGCAAAAATTTCCAGCCCGCAGGTACAGGCGAATCGCCGCTTGCCAATTTACCTGACTGGGTTCACTATGAAAAAAATGGCAAAAGGTTGCGCCGCGAAACGAATACCATGCCGCAATGGGCTGGCAGTTCGTGGTACTACCTGCGCTTTGTCGATCCGCATTGTAAAGACCGCTTCGTCTCTCAAGAGGCGGAGCGCTATTGGTTAAAAGACGGCGTCGATCTCTACGTGGGCGGCGCCGAACATGCGGTTCTGCATCTGCTCTATGCGCGCTTCTGGCACAAGGTACTTTACGACCTCGGCTACGTAAGCTCGGTGGAACCTTTCAGAAAGCTGGTACACCAGGGTATCATACTCGGCGAGGACGGCAGTAAGATGTCCAAATCGCGGGGCAATGTGATTAATCCCGACACGGTCGTAGCGGAATACGGCGCCGACACCTTTCGACTCTATGAAATGTTCATGGGGCCGCTCGAGCAGATGAAGCCGTGGTCGTCGAAGAGCATCGAGGGTATCTACCGATTCTTAGCGCGGGTTTACCGGCTTTACACGGGGCAGAACAGCGACACGGAAACAGGGGCAGAGACCAGGATTAGCCTCAAGCTCATCGCGCCACCAAAAGATCAAAAGGCTGTCCTCAAGATACTGCACCAAACCATCAAGAAAGTGAGCGAGGATATTGAAAGTCTCTCGCTCAACACTGCAATATCGCAGATGATGATCTTCATTAACGAAGCCTATAAATTTGAATCCATCGGAAAAGAAGCTGCCGAGATTTTTCTCAAGCTGCTCTCGCCGTTCGCTCCGCACATTACAGAGGAGTTATGGCAGGCGCTCGGTCACGCGGAGAGCATCGCGCTGTCCGAATGGCCGCAGTACAATCCGGAATACCTCGTCGAGTCGAGCTTCGAAGCGGTCATACAAATCAACGGTAAAATCCGCGCGCGCACGCAGCTCTCGGTCGGCCTGAGCGATGCGGAGTTCGAACAGTCCGCCCGGGCGATCGACACGGTGCAGGCGGCACTCGAAGGCAAGAGCGTAAAGAAAGTCATTGTCGTGAAGAACAAGATGATCAATTTCGTGGTCTGAGCCATATTTGCCCCGGGCTTAAGCCCGGGGCAAATATGGCGAATCGGAGAAGCCCTGTCAGATAATTCTGCAAATGACTCGAAAGCTAAGGACGCAGCGAAATCCGAGCTGCGCGAACGCTTCAAGGTCCTGGCAAAGGATTTTTTTGCGAAGCATCACGCTGCGGCGTTAGCCAAATATCATGAGCAGATTGCTGGGGCTCTCAAAAACTACGTGCAGTCGCATCTGCCCTCTGAGCTGCGCAAACAGCCGCGCGTGGCGGTTTACCGGCCCATGAAAGTTGAATTGCCGGCGCGGGATATTGTGAGCGCCTCGGCTGCCTTTGAGAACCCGGTTTACCTTTATCCTGAGGTCAACGAAGAGAAGATGTGGTTCACCGATGAAACGAGGTTACTTGCCGAGCCGGAGATTATTATTGTTCCCGGCCTGTTTGTCGATAAGGCGGGTAATCGATTAGGCAGGGGCAAGGGTTACTACGACCGCTATCTGGCGGCCTCGCAGCTACCCGTCGCACAACGCATCTTTCTCGGTTATGAATTCCAGTTTATCGCCCAAGTGCCGACAGATGAGCGGGATGAACAGGTAACACCTGTTCATCCCAAAACGGTGAACTGACTACCAGGCCCCTGAATAAGGAGCCTGTAGCCGGTGCGGGAGTTTTTCCTGAATCTGCTATTCCGGTCGATCCCAATCGAGACCGCGATCCACGCGCTCGAAGATCTGCTGCGTTGTGAGGCCGATACTGCGAAAGAACCGCGTGTTTTCATCGTGAATTCTCTGCAGTCGCCGGTTGCTCTCCATCTGCTGGATGCGAAATTCCTCACGCCAATCATTCATTTTGCGGCTGCGCACGTATTCGAGGTGAACCATAAGGCTTGCAATGCCGAAGCCTGTCACGATTGTCGCGAATATCGCCCACAAAGCGCCTGTTGCTTCAAAAGTCACTTCTGCCTCCCTGTTCGCAGGCTATACCGAAAACTGCGGCGCGTCAACATTTTTAGCTCGGCCGGAATTTCTGGTCGCTGATCGCGAGTGCCTGTGCGGAGATGGAAAACTTCTGCGCTTTCTTGCCGTCGGTACCAATCCAGCGCTGCTGGAACAGTTCACCTGTGACCATGATCTCTATGCCTTTGGCAAGCAACGGATAGAAAAGTTCGGCCATTTTTCCCCATAACTCGACCTGGATAAAGTTCGCATGCGAACCTTCTTTGTCCGTTTTGCGCAAAGTTTCAAAAAGCAACGTAAAACTGATTACCGTCTGCTCTTTCACCGTCTTTTTCTCGATTTCAGAGGCAATACGGCCCGATACCTGTACGTAGTTCCACTGCGTCCGTAAGCTCTTGCCGTTTTTCACCTCTGTGGGAGTAGCTTCGTCCCCCAATTCTTCAATCAATGTGTTCATATCCCTTCCTTAGAGGGTTTATTCCCCCTCTATATATTAAATACCAGGAAACCGCGTTTTTTTCTCACCTTTTCGTAACTTTTTTCCTTTGCGCAGCTTGCGTAAAATGCATGCTAGGTCATGGCCACCCGCAGAGCGAAAAGCGAGCGCAGCACTTCAACGGCACCAGTTACCTGCTGACCGAAATGCCTGAATTCCTGAGCCAAAGCGAATAACGCGCCCGCACCCCAGGCAAGGTAAAGAATACCAGAATCTGTTGACTTTTTGGCGCGACCGGCGTCGAATGACAATAGTGTCACCGGGAGAATCCACTGCAATTGGCGGTAAGACCGCAGCCTATCGCGCGGCGGGGAGGACAATTGCCCTGGCAATGGTTTTCTCTCTTTCTGTTCTGAGTGTCCACTGCCGCAACTTCGGCGATTTCTGGAATAAAAAGGCTGCAGACGGTAGCACGGTAGGGCTCCTACCGAACCAGGTAGCTCCCCCGACATTTGCACCTGCCGCAGGCATCTACAACACGACGCAAAATGTCTCAATGAGCAGCGCAACCGGTGGGGCTACGATTTGCTACACAACAGACGGAGTCACTACCCCTGTATGCGATGCGACAACCGCCACTTGCCTCACCGGCAATACTTATGGCGTAACCATCGCGGTAACAGCAGACCAGACGCTAACGGCACTCGCGTGCGTCGCCGGAATGATCAATTCACCCATTAGTTCTGCCGCGTATGTCATCGATACGACCGCCCCCGTTATTTCAGGCGTATCGCCCGCAGGCGGTACTTACATCACGAATACCCAGGTGAGCTACACGCTATCGGAGAATTGCAGTACAGGCAGCGTGACGTGGGCACAGACCGGTGGAAACCCCGACCCCGGTAGTCCGCGTGTGCAGGCCCTGGTTGGCGCAGAGCTTTCAGCAGGCACCAAGACCAACATCACGCTCACCAATAATCCGGCGCTCGTCGATGGCGCAACGTACAGCGTGAAATTCGACTGCACTGACGCCGCAGGCAACGCGGCAACTCCTGTGACGGTAACCAATGTTACCTACGATGCGGCAGTTCCGGTGATTTCTGCTGTTGCGCCAACTGCCGGAGCGTTTGTCAATAACACGAATGTAAGCTACACGCTGTCAGAAAACTGCCAGAGCGGCTCTGTAACCTGGACGCGCACAGGGGGCAGTGCGGATGTTCTGTCGCCGCACGTTAAGGCGCTTGTGGGTGCAGAGCTTACAGCAGGAGCGCACAACAACATCACGCTTACCAATGCGCCGACGCTCGTCAGTGGCGCCATCTATACGCTCAGTTTCGATTGCACCGATTTTGCAGCAAGATCCGCAGCGACTGTGAACGTTGCGTCTGTCACCTTCGATAACACGGCGCCGGTAATCAGTGGAGTAACGCCTTTGGATAGTACCTTCGTCAATACTGCTGCGGTTTCGTATTCCCTCAATGAGACCTGCGCGACTGCCTCTATCACCTGGACGCGCACGGGCGGCAGCTTTGACGGCGCTTCGCCGCATGTGAAGGCTCTGGTTGGGGGGGAGCTATCCGCGGGAGTTAAGACGAATATCTTGATCACAAACAACCCGACTCTTGTTGACGGGGCCATCTACTCACTCGACTTCAACTGTACCGACGCTGCGGGTAATACCGCCGCGCCGATTACTCGCACGAACGTCACGTTCGACCCGAGCGCGGTGGTGATATCGGCGGTGACTCCCACGACCGGCTCGTTCCGAAACACGACGCAGGTAAGTTATACACTCTCGGAAAACTGCGCCTCGGGCACCGTGACCTGGACGCGCACCGGTGGCAATCCTGACCCTGGTTCGCCCCGCATCCAGACGCTCACGGGTAGCGAGCTCACGGCAGGTACAAAGAGCAATATTACGCTCGCAAATAACCCAACGCTCGTCGATGGCGCAGTTTACAGCGTACAGTTTGACTGCACTGACTTCGCCGCCAACCCATCGACGCCGATCACGGTGACGAACGTCACTTATGATTTCACCGCACCGTTAATTTCAGGCGTTGCCCCGACCAGTAGCGCTTTTGTTAAGGACACGATGGTGAGTTTCACGTTTTCCGAAAACTGCGCCAATGCTTCGATCACCTGGACACAGACAGGCGGAGTTGCCGACGGCTCTTCACCGCACGTACAGGCCCTCACTGGCCCGGAGCTCAATGCCGGTGCGCACAATGGTCTCTTTATTACGAATAATCCCACGCTCGTGAGCGGTGCAATATACATGCTGGAATTCAACTGCACCGATGCTGCCGGCAACGCGGCAGGAACAGTGCCCATGACGAATGTGACGTTCGACAATACGCCACCCACTGTCAGCATACAGAACCTGCGCGAGAAGAGCACCGTCCACACCGGCACCGTGATCGGCCCCGCCACCGATAACGTCGGCGTGACTCAGGTGCAGTTTAACCTCGACAGCACCACCTGGAACAACGCGACCTACGTCGCACCCAACTGGAAGTTTGCCTTACCGATGGGAGCCTCAACCTGGCGCGACCGCAGCGCACACACGATACAGGTGCGCGCCGTCGACGCGGCGGGCAATATCACGACGACACCAATCATCAATGTGCGTAAGGGTAATAACCGCGACGTGAACGGCGATGGGTATGAGGATGTGGCGGTCACTGGACATAAGCATGACACTACACAAGGTGCAATATACGTATACTATGGAATGGCTGGTGGTTTGCCGGATGACCCGATTGGAATCACGCCGACTGTCGAGAGCAGTACGGCTAACGATTTCTTTGGGCGCAACTCAACCATGGCGGACTTCAATGGCGATGGATTTGCCGATGTAGCGATAGCAGCCCCCGGCACCGGAGTCTTAATGACAGGAAGAGCGTTCGTGCACCACGGTTCGCCAGCCGGTCTAAATTCAAGCGCAACTACCACACTAAACGGTATATCAAATCAAGATCTTTTCGGCACCACCATAATTGCGGGTGATCTCGATAACGATGGTTACGCCGATCTCGTGATCGGCGCGATGGGCTATAACGCCAATACACAAGTTGGACGTGTATATCTCTATCGCAGTACCGGGACTGCAATTTCAAATACGGTATGGAAGACTATCACCGGAGAAGGCTCAGCGCACCAATTCGGTTCGTCGCTGGCCATCGGTGACTTCAACCAGGACACATTGACTGATCTGGCTGTCGCTGCCCAGCGGTACAACAATGGCACCAATGACGGCAGGGTGTATGTATTCAACTCCGTACAGGTTCTTGGGGCAAATACAACGGCAACGCCTAGCGATGCATTGACAACAGGCACCGCAGGCGAATATATGGGAACTTCCATTGCTACTGGCGATGTGAATGGCGATGGCGCATCCGACTTGATCATTGGCGCTGTCTACCATGGCTCAAACGCCGGCCGCGTTTATGTTCACTACGGCGCCACAGGAACGGGGCTTTCCCCCACGCCCTCGGGCTTACTGACTGGCACAAGCACACCTGGGTATTTTGGTACGTTCGTTTTTTCCCGCGATATGAACAACGATGGTTACGATGACATCATTTCAGGTGCGCATGGCAACGGTGTGAATGTGGGCGCTGCATATATCGTTTATGGTCAAGCGGCAAACCTTGGCAGTCTTATGACCAATGCAGGAGGTGTGTACTCCATAATTGGTGAGAATAGTACGAGTTTTTTCGGACGAGGCGGCAACGCGACCGATTTGAATGGTGATGGCTATCCCGACTTAATAGTCGGCGCGCCAATCTTCAATGCGTCAAGAGGGCGTGCTTACGTCGTTTTCGGCACCGCTGCCGGCCCTCTTGAGACTAACGCAGCTGCATCTGCTATCACGGCGCTAGACGGACAATCAGCCCAAACTGCGGAATTTGCAACATCCTTGAATCGCTGATGAACCTGCTATCCGAACTTTCGGTGATATGGGCGATGGCGCGAAAAGGCTGTGTATACATTTGTATATTGACCAAACGGGACTAAATGCCAGAAAGAGGTTTACAATTCAAAAGCCGAAACATGCACTAGCAGGCTGTTGAAAAACAGCTGATCTTTTTGTATCTTAACGGTATGCGT
>CAYOZO010000110.1:0-10870 GCA_964408405.1 uncultured Turneriella sp. | reverse complement strand
CAACATCCTGCTTCGCGGCTGTTTTTCAACAGCCTGTTAGGCCTTATCGCCCTGCATCAGCTGCGAAAGCGTCACCTTGCGGAAAATCCTGCCACGGTTAGCCTCGAGCTGGTCAAAGTAGCTCTTTACCGCCCTCATATAAGGGTCTTTCGCGTTGAAATCCGGTATCGAATAATCCGACGGATCAAGATCTTCGACGAGCGTGCTGATTTCAATCAGGTCAGGGTTCATCGCAAGCAGCCATTTGTGGTCTTCTGTCTCGGTCACATAGCCTCTTTCGAGCAGCCTTTCCATGATGAATTTGAACTCCTCCTGATCGCCGGAAGTATATTTAATCAGCGCGTCAGTGGTGCAGTCGTTTTTGCCTTTGTTGAAGCTCAAAGCCAGCCGGTTGAGAATACTGAGGCCATACCAGAGTTGTCGCTTGTGCCGCTCGTCGAGCCTTGCTTTCCTGCTCATGCGAAAAAGCTGCGGGTATTGCGTGAAGAAGGCAATTTCCGCGCCAAAAAGGACGATCAGCGCTGACACATAAAGCAGAAGCAGCGTCAACGGCACGAGCGCAAGTGTGCCATAGAGGACCGCAGTACCTTTCGAAAAATGGGTTACATAGAACTTGTACAGCAGAATAAAGATCACCCATGAAACCGAAGTAAAGGCGGCGCCGGTTGCCGCAGCCTTCGCCTGTACAGCCGTATAAGGGATAATCTTGTAGAGCAGAAAGAAAAGCAGAAAGATAACCAGGAATGGGATGAGCAGATTACCGAGCGCCGAGACCAATCTCCGCCAGAAGGGCGCTTTTTGAATAATTTTGAATTCCTTGGTGGCTGCAAGATTCGTCGGATCGTGCTGCTGGCTCATCATCTGGTAATGGTCACCGACAATAATGAAGCTGCCTTCCTTGGCGTAATAACGCACTGCCTGCAAGTCCACGTCAGTTTTAGTCTTTGCAGCCTGCCACTGCACTGAACCGTCAGCGAGTATCTGCGTGTAGCGAATGAGGCCATCGAGACCGACTGCAATGGCGGATCCATCGGGCGCGGCCGCGACATCCTGGAAGAACAGGGATTCCACCATCGGTGTGAGTTTCCAGGTTTCGCCTCCGTCGCGCGTCATGAGCAATAAGCCCGCTTCGCCCACGATGTAGCCAATACGCTCGCCCATCGCAAGACCAGTAAGCGATTCGTTCCGGTTGCGCAGTACTTTTGTAACAGGTTCGTACTTGCGGAAGGTCTGGCCACCGTCTTGAGTCGCAAGCGCCGTACTGTCTTCGCCCAAAACAAGCCACGTACCGGGGCTCAGGCGCGCCACCTGTTTCAGGTTACCCGCAACACCTTTCTGGTATGCCGGCATCCATGTGATACCCCCATCGGCAGTGCGCAGTATCAGTCCAGATGAACCAATAATAAGCCCCTGGGTTTCGGTCAGAAACTGGATGCGGCGAAAGGCAACTTCGCGCACCCGATCTTCTTCTTCACGGTAGAATCGGCGCAAGGTGTACGTATTACCGCCATCCCGGCTCGTCAGCAGAATGCCGCTGTCAGTAATTATGAATTCCCGTGAGGCTGTACGAGCATAGTCGGTAAAGACCGCCTTGCGCAGCATAGCCTTGTCGGCACGGGGAGCGTTATCATAAATTTCCGTATTCGTGCTTTCGATGATCCTGTTCTGTTCACCGTTAAACACGATACGTTCATTCGATGCTTCATAATCGATTGCTTTTAGGATATTCTTTTCCTTAAAAGGCCTGCCTTTGTCGCTCTGCACCAGAAAAACATGCTTATCTCCGAGAATCTGCACCGTGTCCTGGATTATACGCACCTGCTTAAAACTTGGCGAAGCGAACTGAGAAAGTATCGATTGAGCAAAGCTAATGCCCACTGCCAGGACTGCCGGGCCAAAGACCATCACCATGATGAATCCGGAAATTTTCTGGATCATGGGACGCTTGCGGGTAACCCGCCAAATCTTATTTATGGCATCTTCCACGTTTCTCAAGACACTTGTCGCCGAAAAGAGCAGTACGAGAAAACCAATACCGCCGATTGCGCCGGCATTTTTCAGAAAATCACGGATCACGTCAAAATACGGCTCGAGATTTACCTGCAGACCATTCATGCGGGCAAAATCTTCTGCCTTATCGAAGTAGGCTTCCATATCGATAAAGCGCGCGCCGAGCATCATGATGACGACGAGTGACGGTACGAAACTCACGACGATTGCATAGCTGATGGATGCGCTGCGTAGCAGTACCTCGTCGTCGAGGAACTTGCGAAAAGCCGCAATGCCAAACTGGATCGATGCCTGCAGACGTTTCTGGAATTTCCGCGTATCATCAAAATCACCCGAAAGGGTTTTCAGAAAGAAATCCTTGATCCGGAATATCAGCCCCGGTTTTTTCGCTATCGCCATGCGATTAGGCTGAAACGACTGCGCAGCCTGTCATCTTTTATTTGTCTTTTCAGCCAGAACTGCAGCAGCCAGTTCGCGCAGGCTCTTGGCGCAATAGCTGTAAGAGACCCTGCGTGTAAACTCAGCCAGTTTTTGCGACTCTTCGACATCCGCCGCTACGGCAATGGTGAGGCGCAGTAAACGTGTGTCGAGCTCCGAGGGATTGATCTCGATGTTGCGAATCTTCTTCCACGCCTTCTCTGCCTCCCCCTTCTTAAGCAAGGCGTGCGCAGTGAGCAGAGCGCACACGGTCCTTGCCTGCTTCATACCGGAGTCAGCTGGAATTTCACCGCACAACTCGATCACACGGTCAAAATCTTCCTGTGCCGCAGCAATCCGCGCTTCGAGCACAATCAGCTGAACTTTCAGCTGCTCATCTGTGCCATACTGCGCTTCGGCTGCTGCGCGCGCGATGGCAAATAGCTTTTGAGCTTTGTCTGCATCGGCATAGAGTTGCTCACGGATGGCAATCAGACGTAATTGAGTCTGAAGCCGCGTTGGCTTTTCGATCTCAAACAGATCAGACGAAAAGAGCTGTGATCGGCCCTTGGTCCTGCAGCGCAGCAGCACACGCAGCGCAAAATCCCACACTGGAGCAGGCATCATTTCGCTGCGCAGCAGTCTTCCGGCATGACTGGCTTCTTCTTCCTGAGAGCAGACTCCATGAAGGCGGCGCACGAGCTTCGATGCCTGTCCTTCAGATATACCGTAAAAATCAGCCAGCGATCTGCGGTATTTTCTACCGAGATCTATGCTGTCCGATAGCGGAAAAGCCTCGGCAAGGCGACCATTGCGCAGGCGCAGGTAGAACAGGTCGTAGTGTGCCGCGCGACGCATTTTACCCCAAGACGTATCACGCATGAAGCGTTCGTAAAGCGCTTCAGCCTCGACCGGATCAGCTTTCGCGAGCGCTTTAGCCCGCCCGTAGTCCGTGGTCTTTGCCTCCAAACCGACGGTGACTGCGCATTGGGAGAGAACGACAAGAATTCTAACGGAATTGCGAATCACCAAGAACCGCCATGAACTCCGATTCTTTTTCGGCAACCCCGTGCAGGCACTCGCCCTCGGGAATTACCCCGGCAAGAAAGACTTCGCTGCGCGCATGGCGGCAGGACTCTGAAGCCAACCTGCCGGATAGCGGGCAAACTCGGAGACGGACCATGCCCGGCTGCAGTCGAAATTCAACGGGCGCAAAGTCTGCCCTCAGAAAATCGCCGGCAAGACGGGCAGCGAGCGCAGAACCGGTAGCGCCCGGAATCGATATCCGCATGTCGTCGTAACCAAACCACACCGCGACGACGATTTCTTTGCCGCCGCCAACAAACCAGAGATCGCGCGATTCGGACGAAGTACCTGTCTTGCCAATAATGCCGCTGACCCCCGTGCCTGCATTGCTGCCGGAACTCTTGAGCAGCGAGACCATGATCTGCGTTTCGGCTGCTGACAGCAAGCGATCTTTGCCGGCAGGCGCAAGTCCCAGCTGATCGGCATGGGTTTTGCGCAGGTCAAAAACCTTTTCCGGCGTCTCCAGGCGCGTCACGAGCAGCGGATCATTGAGGAAACCACCATTTGCGAATACCGAAAATGCCCGCGCCATTTCAATGGGCGAAAGGGAGATCGTGCCAATCGCGACCGTCTCGTCGTAAGTGAACCGGCTTTCGAGCGCCTGTTCTGTCTGGAAAAAGAAATCGCCAAAGAGCTCCGTGACGCTCTGCCTGCCGAGCAGCCTGCCAACCCGGATAGCGGGAATATTGCGCGATTTTGCCAGCGCATCGCGCACCGGTATCGGTCCTTCAAAGCTACCGTTGATATTTTCCGGCGCCCAGATTCTGGAACCTGAACCCGCCACGTATGGGGTATCGTCTATAAGCGTAGCCGGGTGAATCAGTCTTTCTTTGATAGCACGCGCATAGATAAAAGGCTTTATTGCCGAACCCGTCTGCCGGCGCATCTGTACAGTACGGTTCAGCTGGTTCTTGCTCTCGAAGCTCTCACCACCTACCATCGCGAGAATCTCGCCGGTACGCGGGTTGAGCGCAATCAGAGCTGCCTGCAGTTCATCGAGCGCCTCATTTCTTACCGGCAATCCGGCGAGATCGAGCAGCAGTCCATAGTCATGCGCTGTGCTGCGCAGTTTTTGCAGCAAGCGCTGGTCTTTGGCATCGGATGACTTAAGCACTCCGCGGAAGTTTTTGCGCGCAGCCCTCAGATGGCGCACGACAAGCTCTTCGGCGCGCTGCTGCAAGGTAGCGTCGATTGTCGTATAGACCCGGGCAGAGTTCTGGTTTTCGCCGGATAACAGGCGCCTCTGCATCAGGAAATCCCGCGCATATAGCGCTGGCCAAAGGCCACTGCGCGACTTTTCGCCAAATGCCGTTTCGGTTGCAAACCGCTCGCCCTGCGCCGTAACGCTGCTCAACCCCGAAAGATATTCCTGCCGGCTAACCGGAGCTTTACCCGCCCTTTCCATCGCCTCCCACAGCACCTGCATGCGCCCCTGCAAGAGCCGGTTGTTGCGCAGCGGTGAATATTTTTCAGGCGAGGGAATCAGAGCGACGATCGACAAAAACTCCGCAGGGGTTAGTTGTGCAATCTGCTTATCGTAGTAGAATTTTGCCGCCGAAGAAAAAGAATAGTTACCATGTCCAAGGTACACATGATTTACATAGAGCTCCAGGATCTGCTGCTTCGACAGAATATTCTCCAGCGCCCGGGCAAGACGTATTTCCTGCAACTTACGCCAGATGCTTTTTTGGCGGTTCTGCAGCAGTATGCGCGCAAGCTGCTGCGTGATAGTAGAAGCTCCCTGCGCATAGCGCAGAGAAAAAAGATTATGGAAAGCCGCACGCACAATAGCCTTGTAAGAGACGCCGTGGTGGCTATAGAAACTGCGATCTTCGGAAAAAAGCAGAGTGTCGATCTGCCATTTCGCAAACTCTGTGAGACTCGCCTTGTAGTCAGCTGCAACACCTAGCCGGTTGAGCTCGCGACCATTGCGATCAATGACAATGTCTGTCTGCCGGGCTTTCAGCTGCGCCAGCGCCTGCTGTGCATCGGTCAATGACGCGGGAATCGCTTGTACAACCAGCAGGGAAATCACACATAATGCCAAACAACCCGCAGCAACGAATGCTGCAACACGCGCGCTTGGCAAGTTGAAGCGTAATTTCGCCCGCTTAGTTGCTACGACCGGAAAAGCCGCTTTATCTGCCTCTGCTGCGCGCGTGGATGTCTGCGTCCAGGGAGAATCTGTTTCCAGCGTTGCATGCTGTTCAACCGATGGTTCGGGCAGGGCTGTCTGTGTCGTTGCAGGCGCAGCTTCTGCAGCAACAGCGGATATATGTTCTGCCGGTGGTTTATGCGCAACCGCCGGCTTAACAAACTGATGCCCGAGGCGCTCCGCAATCAGGGCTGACAGTTTTCCCGCGCGGTTATCGTAGCCATGGCGATGTCCGCAACCGGGGCAACGTGCTGTGAGTATTTCGTACCGGCTGAGATCTACCTGAGGCGAGAACAGCTGCCCGCACTGGCGGCAGGCATGCTCAAATGCGACATTTATCGCCGGCATACGCGAGTTCTGTCGTCCACGCCGGCTGGAAGCATTCTACTTCAGTTCGAACAGGTCGCGCAGCTTCTTCTTTTGCGTAATTTCAATCGATTCTACGGTAAAGCGCAGCGACTTTGCTGTGCGACGCAGATATTTCTTGTAGGTTTCGACAAAATCGATTTTCTTTTCGTAAAATGGAATCGTTTTAAGCTCAACCTTCTCCTTTTCGCGGAAAGTTTCCTGCTGGCGCTCGTCAAACTCCGACTCGAAGTAGGTCAGTTGCATATCATCATTGCGGTCAACCTTCGGTTCGTTTTTCTGTCCGTCTTTCTGTTCCGGATTGTCAAAGAACAGGGGAGTTGGGTTGAGAACTTCGCGCTTCTCTCTCTTATACTCTTTACCAAAAGGGTTTGTTCGCTCAAATACAAGCTTCACCTTGCTCAGTTTTGGCGATTTTTCATCCCCCGCTGGGTAGAGGATGATCGTTCCATTGTAAAGATAACGCTCTGAAATCGTTTTTATGGACTCTCCCGAGGCAATCTCGAGCGCTATACCACCGTCTTCGGTCTTCTTCATGCGCGGCGCTGCTTTTGGAGCGAGCATCGCAATCTCGCGGTGCAGGTTATCGATTTCAATGTCCGCATAGCCCGATTCATCGGCGCGCCTTTTCTGCTCTTCCTGCTGCGCGATAACTTGCGGATCAATGATTTTCTGTCCCCAAACCAGGCTTACGACCGCAACTGCGACAAGAGCGGTTATGATAATAAGAGATCTGCGCATGGATTCCTCGTTTGGCCCGCAAGAGGCCTTGTATTAATTAACGGCCAGCTGAGGGGGTATCCTTTACGCCGTCCGACAAAAAAACCAGCTGCTACCTAAGAGCCTGCCGCCCACATTGCCGGCGTAAGATCAGCCCTTTTTCGAGGCCAGGAATTCTGCGACATCGGCGGCGTTGCGTGATTCCGCCAGGTCGCGCGCCGTTTGCCCCTTCTTGTTCTTCAGCGTAAGATTTGCCCTGGCATTGGTGAGCAAGCGGACTTTTTCAAGGTCGCCCGCATGTGCAGAGAACATGAGCGCCGTCCAACCATCGAGATCCTGTTCATTGACACGCGCGCCGGCAGCGAGCAGTTTCTGCACCATCGAGGCGCTCCCCTTCCAGGCCGCCATCATCAGCGCGGTGCGTCCGCTGCGGTGGCGGAGGTTTAGGTCGGGTTTGTACTGCAGCAGGAAGTCGAGCATCTCTTCATTCCCCCGGAATGCAGCGATCATCAGCGCCGAGTAGCCATCGCGGTCCTGCAGGTTGATGCGAGCCTTGCGGGAGAGAATGACCCTTGCCACATCGATCGAACCGGCATTGACCGCATACATGAGCGCCGTATAGCCATCTTCGTTTTTCAGATCGATGTTGATGTTTGCCGCCAGCGCCCGCTCGGCGCGCTCGACGTCATTGGTACGAGCCGCGAGCACCAGTTCCTTGTTATTCTTCGGATCAACGGCGCCGGCAGCGACGAGAATCTTCACCACTTCGTCATGGTCCTTGATCGCGGCCCAGTAGGCGGCAGTACCGCCGTTGTCTGCTGTTGCGTTGACATCCACCCCGGCTTCGACCAGCCGGCGCACCGCCTCAACGTGCCCCTTCGCGGCAGCGAGTATCAAGGGAGTATAACCGAAATTATTCTTGCGCACCAGGTCAGCTTTGCGCTTGATCAACTCGTCCAGGATACGCACCCGGTTCTCCTGTGCGGCATAAAAGACGGCGGAATAGCCATCTTTGTCGCGCGCCTGGACCTGCGCACCGCGTTCCAGCAGAGTCTTGACCATATCGTAGTTACCGTAAGCCGCCGCAATAATAAGTGGGGTCTGCAAATCCTTGTCTGTGTAGTTCGGGTCTGCGTATTCATTGAGTGAAGCATTGAATACCTCAAGGCTGTCGGCGCGAATCGCCAGCAAGAGTTTGCGACTTGCCAGCGCATTCATCGCTCCGCGCGAGCGCAGGTACTCAATCATTGGGGCATCGGCAAGCTCCACCGAATAGGAGAGCGGCGAATAGCCTTTCTCGTCCACCACATTCACATTCGCGCCCCGATTAACCGCTGCCTGTGCAGCGCTAAGATCTTTGATCTTGACCGCCTCTAAAAGCGCCTTACTTGCTTCCGGGTTTTCGGCACCAAATGCCTGCAGACGCGCGACAATATCCGCGAAGGCGTAGTACTGCGCCTGCGAGAGAGCAGTCTGGCCATAGAAGTTAACGACGGGTATCGAAGGCCGGTATTTTAGAATCTCGTCAACTGCCTTGATATTACCTGAGCGCGCAGACTCAATGAGCGCAGTATCACCCGCCTTGTTTTGTTCATTTGCTCCCTGGAAGAACTCCTTCAGTACCTTGAGCGTTTCGGCCATGCCATAGCGCGCCGCCGCGATGAGTGCGGTGTCTCCCGCCTGGTTCAGCTGTTTTCTCCCCGCTGTAATTCTCATGATCCGCTCACAGGCATCCGCAAGTCCGTTGGCAGCCGCAACGTGTATCGCAAGACTACCTGAAGAATCCGGCTCACTGAGGTCGATACCGTTCTCCGTCAGAACCTCCCAAACTTTGCGGTTATAATGTTCGAGCGCGACGCGCCAGAGTATCTCGCCGTTTTCATCCCGCGCGCTCAGTGAGGCGCCTGAACCGAGCAAATCCCTCACCTCGCCTGCTGAACCATCGCGCACTGCGTTTACCAGCGCAAGGCCTAGCTCTTCATGCGAACGTTTACGGCAGGATCCCGGCAGAACAATGCTCAGCACAAGGAGCAGCAACACGGTATTCGCACGGATTCTCAGCATAATGCAACGGCTGCAAACACCGATACGTCTGTCAATGAAATAAGGAGAACACAGAAAACCGCTTTTAAGACACAATTTTTCTGGCATCAAGTTTGCTGTGCCAGTGCCAGATGCCGAAGTCGGACTCCAATAGCAGAACGACGGAAGCAAAGAACAAGGATGGAGGATTTATGGTAAGAAAAAAACTCACCACTTCGCTTCTGCTACTCGCAGGTGCGTTGGCGGGCTCACTGTATGCGGCTGACGCAAAACCTGCTGGGCCCGATTTCGGAAAGCAGATTGCCGAACTGGCCACCAGCGCCGGGACGCTGAAAATTGCGATTGATACGCTCTGGACAGTTGTCGCGGGCTTCCTGGTATTCTGGATGAACGCAGGATTCGCGCTGGTCGAAAGCGGCTTCTGCCGCAGCAAGAATACGGTAAATATTCTGGCAAAGAACTTTATCGTCTTCGCGCTCTCGACTATGTCTTTCTGGATCATCGGCTGGGGCCTGATGTTTGGCAAGGGCAATGACTATATCGGCCTTGATGGGCTTTTCCTGCTGGGCGGAGCGGACAACTCTCCGGCAACTGGCGACGCCTATAAAGGAGTCTATGACAGCATGAACTGGACCGGCATTCCGCTGACAGCCAAGTTCTTTTTCCAGCTGGTATTTGCCGGAACTGCGGCAACTATCGTTTCGGGAGCTGTTGCAGAACGCATCAAGTTTCACTCGTTCATCATCTTCAGTATCGTGCTCGTGGCGCTTCTCTACCCGATCACAGGCCATTGGGTCTGGGGCGGCGGCTGGCTCGGCGCTGCAAACTTCCGTGACTTTGCTGGTTCAACCGTAGTGCACAGCGTAGGCGGCTGGGCAGCTCTTGCTGCAGTCATTGTACTCGGTCCGCGCCTGGGCAAATATGGTCCGGATGGTAAAGTGAAGCCGATCCTCGGACACAACATGACATCGGCTGCACTCGGTACTCTTATCCTGTGGCTGGGCTGGTTTGGATTCAACCCTGGCAGCTTCATGGGCGTAGGCGATGGTTCAGGTCTCGCTCACGTACTGCTCGCAACCAACCTCGCAGCGGCAACCGGAGCGCTCGCAGCTACCGCAACCTCATGGATTATGCTGAAAAAGCCTGACCTGGGTATGATTCTGAATGGTACGCTGGCAGGACTGGTTGCGATCACAGCGCCTTGCGCCTTCGTAACTCTTCCCGCAGCTGCGCTGATTGGCGCCATTGGCGGCGCGCTCGTGGTTGTCGGCGTCCTGTTCTTCGACAAGATCAAGATTGACGACCCTGTGGGAGCTACTTCAGTTCACCTTCTGAACGGTATCTTCGGCACACTTGCCGCAGGATTCTTCTACGACCATAAGATCGCTGAAACCGTGGGGGGCCTTAGCGGCGACGTAATCGACCCGGCGAAATGGACAGTCGGCCAGCAGGTTATGGTACAAATTAAGGGTATAGTCGCCATTGGCAGCTTCACCTTCGTCGCTTCGCTGGTTCTCTGGTACATCCTGAAACTTGCAGGCGGCATTCGCGTATCGCGCGAAGAAGAGATCATGGGTCTCGACGTGGGCGAGCATGGCAACGAAGCCTATGCAGATTTCCAGGAGGTTAACCGCTGATCCGTCGGGGTTAGTAGGTTAGCTCCAAAAGGAGAAGAATATGAAACTGATTACAGCCATGATTCAACCTCACAAACTCCAGGATGTGAAGGATGCATTGTTCAAGGCAAACGTCACCAAGATGACTGTCTCGAACGCTCTGGGTTGCGGACAACAACGCGGCTACGACGAGTCGTACCGTGGGGTGGTTCACGAAGTGAACCTGCTGAAAAAGGTGCGCATTGAGATTGCGGTCAACGAAGATTTCGTTGAACCGACTATCAACGCGATCATCAGCGGTGCGCGCACCGGCAATATCGGCGATGGCAAGATTTTCATCACCGAGCTGGTAGATGTAATCCGCATTCGCACCGGCGAAAAAGGAAAACCGGCGGTCGGTTAACCGCCCAAAAGCCGCGGCCCACAGGCTGCGGCTTTTTTATCGACGCGCCAGCCC
>CAYOZO010000109.1:0-10876 GCA_964408405.1 uncultured Turneriella sp. | reverse complement strand
ATACTGTTCGTCTTCACCCTCGACCGTGGTGTTCTTGTCGGCGATGTCCTCGGCTTCCTGGTTATCTGTGGGAGTTTTCTTTTTTTTGCTGCCTTTGCCCTTTTGCAGATCTAACTCGTCTTCAATGGTGAGGCCCGGCGAAGTAGGTGTGCTTTTTTGCGCGGAGAGTGGGAAAGAGATCAGGAAAAAGAGTAAGGCAATGGCGAAAGGCATTGTTCTATTGATGCGTAAAGAGACAGGGTGTAAACAAGGGATGGTTTGTGGTGGACTACCACGCCACGCGCATTGTGCAGGCCACTTGCTGCGCCGCCCACTTTTCACCCTCACCCCGCCCTTTGGCCACCCCTCCCCACTACGTAGAGAGGGGCTGTAGAAGAATCTTTTTCCCCTCTCCACATCGTGGGGAGGGGGCAGGGGGGTGGGGTTTTGCCACCCAATCCATTTTCTTCGACACAGCAACCTGATCGACAGCGCAGATAGTCCATCAATCTTGTACGCATGCAAGATGCATTCTCACGCCGTCGTTTTCTTCAATACGCTCTTGTCGGCGGTGGTGGCCTCGTCGCCGCTGGCGCATTAATCCGCTTCTGGCCGCGCAAAACTCATGGCCGCCTGCTGACGCTGAATAGCTACCTGGCAGACGTGGTCGAAGCGTTTGCCGAGGTCACCTTGCCGCAAAATGGTATGCCCGATGCGGCGGCCACGCAGGTCGTGCGCCGGCTCGATGAGGAGCTTACCTTTGTTGCGGAGCAGATACGCAGCGATTTTCTGGCTGCGCTCTACCTCGTGGAATTTTCTCCGGCGCTCTACGGTTTTTTTGGCCGCATGTCGCGCCTGACGCGAGAGAAGCGGCTTGCGTTTTTGCAGAAGTCGGGCGGCCCTGGGTCAGACCTTGTGCGCGCGGCAGTCTCGAACATCCGCATGCTTGTGCTGCTCTGTTATTACGGCCACCCCGCAACCTGGAAGCGTATCGGGTATGATGGCCCGTTTGGCGGCTTTGCGGAAAAACTTTCAGAACAGCGGCGGTATTACCGCGCGCAGGTGGCAGAAAAACCATGACGGGTAAAATCCACCAGTTTGATACCATCAAGGCTGGCCGCATCAAGACCGATGTCGTCGTGATCGGTTCTGGCTGCGGTGGGGCAACTGTCGCGCGCAAGCTGCAGCAGAAGGGCTGGCAGGTAACAATCGTCGAGCAGGGCGGCTATTACCCGACTGCCAGTTTTGATAACAACGAGCTCAACATGGCGGGCAAGGTTTCAGCCGACCGCAACATGATGACCTCCAACGACGGAGCGTTTAATCTGCTCTCGGGTGACAACGTGGGCGGAGCTTCAGTCCATTACTGGGCCGACAGCTACCGCACGCCAAATGACCGCCTTGAACTCTGGGAAAAACACTTCGGCGTGATGGGTCATAGCGCAAAAGATCTGAAGCCCGCGTTCGATGAACTCGACAAGCGGCTCAATGTCCACCCGGCAACCGACGAGTACCTCAATACCATGAACCGGCTGCTCGAAGCCGGGGCGAAAAAACTTGGTTGGCAGGGGCACCGCGTGCCGCAGGCGCGCAAGAACTGCCAGAAGTCAGGTCACTGCATGCAGGGCTGTGCATTCGGCGCGAAGCAGAGCCAGCTCGTCACACACATTGAAGATTTTGTCGCTGCGGGCGGCGAACTCTACGCCGATACGCGCGCGAAAAAACTCGAGTTCGGCGCAGGCGGTGTGCGTAGCCTGACCTGCGTCATCATGGATCGCCCGCGGGCGAAAGAAAGCGCGAACCTGCTCGAGATTGAAGCCAAAGCATTCGTCGTTGCGACAGGGGGATTTTCTTCGGCTGCGTTTCTTATGTCGCAGGGTTTGGGTGGCTTGCTGCCGGTGCTGGGCAAATATATCGCGATGAATCCTTCGCCGATTGTGCACGCGCTCTACCGTGAGCCGGTAATCCAGTGGCGCAATATTCCTGCGGGGTTTGGCATCGACCACTTTCGTCTTGCCACATACAAGGATGGCAAGTACGTCGAGGGCGGTTACCTGCTGATGCCCAACCAGCTGCAGCCGGCAACGCTCGCCGCGATGCTGCCGGGTTACGGCCGCGACCACTTTGAATGGATGGAGATGCTGCCCAACCTCGGCGGCACCATTGGCTGGATCGACGACCTGCCAGTGGGTTATGTCGAAGTGGATGGCAATCGCCGCAAGCTCTACTATCCGCTCGGTGAAACCAATAAAGCGATGCTGCGCGACCTGCTCAAAAAACAGGTGCAGGTGAACTTCGCCGCGGGCGCGCAGCGCGTGATGCTGTCAGACCTGCGCGGTACGGAGATCAAATCACCCGATGATTTGTCGGCGATTGATCGGCTTGAATTTGAACCCGGCTCGTTTGCCATGGCGAGCCCACACCCGGCAGGTGGTTGTCGTATGGGTGAGAATGCACAGACATCCGTTGTCAATTCTGAGCACCGCGTGCACGGCATAGCGAACCTCTACGTCGCGGATCCCTCGGTGTTTCCCACCGCAGTTTCGGTAGATCCAAGTTATACAATCATGGCGTTTAGCTATATCGCAGCACAATCTATTGACGCGACCCTGCGCAGAAAATAAAAAAGGGGACTCTAGCTGTTCGCCTGCAGCGCCTGTTCAGCGCGGTTAGCGAACTTCTTTGAGTCCCCGTAATGAGAATCAGGTTGATGGCATGGCCAAAAGACCTATGGTCTATTTGCCGTGCTCAATCAATGAAACAACCAGCTGAGCAGATAAGTTGGTGTGAGCCAACATCGCCGTACCACTCTGCAGTTGTACCTGGTTCTTTGTGAACTCCAGCAGTTCTTCGGCCATATCAGTGTCACGGATGCGGCTTTCGGCCGCTACCATGTTCTCATAGCCTGCGCGGAGCGCATCAACCGTAGTTTCGATGCGGTTGTAGTACGCTCCTAAATCCGCCCGTTGCCTGTTAAGCTTGTCGAGCGCGTTGTCAACCGTGCCAATCATTTCATTGGCCTGGAAGACCGTTGCCAGCGGTTTCTTGGCTGCCTTGACGCCAGCGCCGTCGTAAAAACCAAACGCCCGGGCATTCATCGTTTTGATGAAGGCCTGAATGCGCTGGTCTTTGTTCGGCCCGACGTGAAAGAAAATCGAACCAAGTTTTGAACCGCGGGCATACCTGCCGGTCAGAAGTTTCATTCGGTTGAATTCGGCGGATGTACCGATGCGATCGACTTCGTCGATCAGCTGCGATATTTCCACCTGAATCTGCGTGCGGTCAGAATCGGAATAGATTCCGTTCGCCGCCTGCACCGAAAGCTCCCTGATGCGCTGCAGGATGTCATTGACCTGACCCATATTGCCTTCAGCAGTCTGGATGAACGAAAGTCCGTTCATCGCATTGTGCTCGGCCTGTTTCAAGCCCCGAATCTGCGTGCGCATCTTCTCTGACACGGCAAGGTTTGTCGCGTCGTCGCCCGCCCGGTTAATGCGTTCGCCGGTTGACAGCTTTTCGATCGATTTCTCGAAGCGGCTGTAAACCCGGTGCAAATGCCGGTTAACCTGCATTGCGGGCAGATTGTTGTTGATCTGCATCTTCCCTCCTTGGAAATTTTGGCTCCGCCAACGACATGTTTAGTGAATGGAAAAGCTGCGCTTTCCCGCTCGCTCACTGCCATTTGCTGGAGCCACCCAGTTGAGCCATCTATGGCCCCCGGTTACGGCGGCACCGGGGGCCGCTCGTGCACAGGAAGTGCCGACCCGTCGCGGGACATGGATGTGCCTTTTTGCGCCGGGTAGTGCACAGGAAGTGCCGACTCGCCGTGGCACATGGATGTGCCTTTTTGCGCCGGGTTTCCGGGTATTTTCCCTCGGAGGGGGAGTTCATCTGTCAAACGGCGGTCATGGAATTCCATATCAGCTATGGAATTCCAGGGCTATACCCAAGGCATAAGCCGCCATAGTCGTATAAGTCGGGTACGACAAGGCATTTATGGAGATAACTGGCATGAAGCTGTCTCGTATTCACAGAGGTTATTAAAAGTCTATCCAGGATAAATCATAATTTTATGGGGTTGAAAAATTTTTTCCACCGACTCTCGCTTTTTTTTGTCTGAACCATGTGCTCTGGCGCATATCGGCTACGGCAAGTTGGCGGACAGGCGCAAAGGTTCGAGCCTGTGCGCCAACTTGCCGTAGCGATTTTTCGCGCAAACCGCGTCCGCTAATCGGCAAAAATTCCTTCGCAAATCGTGCCGATTTGCTCCACGAGGCGCCAAGAGGCGCGAATTTTTGCCGATTTTCGCCTATGTTCAGGCGAAACGCGGCCCCGGCTCGCGCCAAAAATCTGCTTTTTGGTTTCTTGCATGAGTTAGCGCACAGGCTCGTTCTCAGGAACGATTGTGATGCACTTGGTATTTCTTGACAGCGGTCGCATCAGGCATAGGCTGCCGCCATGCGCACTACTGCTTATCTTTCTGTTCTATGCCTGGCAGTTCTTGCCGGCGGTTGCGCGCTAGCTGAAGATGAGGCAAAGAAGAAAGAGGGTATATGCATTCATGGCATGTCTGTTACCCCGAAAGACAGCAATTGTGGCCCCTGTACTGCCGGCGCTCCGGCGTGCGACACAAAGTATTATACATATTGTAGTGACGAAAAAAAATCCGACGACTGCATAAACCAGAGCGCTACCTGCTCGACCTCGATGGCGACAAAGGCAGATTATGATGACACGATAACCTTTTACGACGGCGGTAAACGCTGTGACACGAGCGGTTATACCGTAACCTGTTCAAATCCCAGGTACAAGGCCTCCGACGCGGCCTATTGCCCTCCGTAGTCGCTGGCTAATCCTTGAAAACTCTCGTTTCTGTCCTGAAAAAAACGCAGGGGCTGCGCGGCTGGCAGACCAGTTGCCTGCGTAAGCGCTCGAAAGAAGCTTTCTGGGTGGGTGACGAGCTCGAAACGGTCCGCTGCAACGCAGTCGATAATTATGCGCTGCGCATACAGACTCCCGTCGATGACGCGCTGATGGGCGAAAGTACCACGCGGTTTCAGGGCAAGCCGGCATCGATAACCCAGCTTGTGAATGAAACCGTGTCGCGGGCGCGACTGGTAAGGAATCCCTGTTATACTTTTTGTTTACCATGGACCCCGCGCGAGGCAATACAGGTTTTTGATCCATCAGTGAGTGAAGCTACTCTCGACGACCTGGTTGCGTTCGGTCACCAAATTCAGGAATTTCATCGCAGGGAACTGAAAAATTTTCCTTTGAACAGTCTCGAGCTGTTCCTGGAAGATTTTGCCTACATCATTGAGAACCACCAAGGCCTTTCTGTCCGTGCTGACTCAACGCGCGTGGTCTGCGATTACGTGCTGACATCGCCGGATAACCGGCACGAGATTATGGGCCTAAAGCGTCGCCGATTTTTGCAAGATCTGGCATTGCACGAGCAACTGGCAGCAGACGCGGCAGTACTCGCCGATTTGCAGGTCGCGCAGTTGCCGCCCACGGGAGAGCTGCCGGTATTGCTCGCCGGCGACGCGCTCGATTCGCTGTTTGACTTTTTTGTCGCGCAGCTCGACGGGCATGCGCTCTTTAACCGCTATTCGGTGTTCTCTGCCGGCGACTCTGTACTGCAGAATGAGCGCGAACCGCTGAACATTGCCTCGACGCCGGAACTCTCGGGAGGTATGCGCTCGTATAGCTTTGACGAGCTGGGTTTTCCGGCAAGCCGGGTGCAACTGATTGAAAACTCACGCGTGAAAAATTTTCTGATCGATGGCCGCTACGCAGATCTGCTCGGTATGCCCCGCACGAGCGCGCTCATGAATATCGAAGTTGCCTGTGGTACGATACCCTATACTGACTTTCTGCAAGATGGAGTGCTGGAGCTATCAAAATTTTCGACTTTTCAGCCAAACACGATCTCGGGCGCATTTTCAGGGGAAATCCGCCTCGGTTATTTGCACAAAGCGGGCCGGAAAATACCCATTAAGGGTGGTTCGGTGTCGGGCAGTACGCAAACTGCATTTGCGCGCGCCCTTAAATCAGCGGAGCGCGTTAAGCGCGGCGCCTACTCAGGCCCAAAGGGCGTATTTTTCGAAAGCCTGACTGTCGCGGGCTCATAGGTTTATTTATTTTCGCGGCAGCGAAAATAAATAATGAGAACCATGCGCTACCTGAAGTCCGCGATGCCCGTTCCTGGAAAGGGGACTGCGTACATGCTCTATGAGATCGAAGGCGAGAATACGATCGTGCGGATGCTTACCCACATACCGGAAACCAATGAAATCAAACTCTATCCGAATCCCAAGATCAAGACACTCTTTCAGCCTGAGCGCCTCGACGAGGCCGCGAAAGAGGAGTTCGAATACATCTGGGACATGGGTGCAGAGCGTTCATGAAACCAGCAGGCTGGTTACTTAAATCAGAACCAGACACCTTCAGTATTGATCACCTTAAGAAATCGCCGCAGAAGACTACGCTTTGGGATGGCGTGCGCAATTACATGGCGCGCAACAATCTGTTAGCGATGCAGAAGGGCGACCGTGCTTTTTTCTATCACAGCAGTTGCCCGGTGCCGGGTATTGTCGGTGAGATGGTGGTTGACTCGGCAGCAATTCCGGATCCAACACAGTTCGACGCAACCTCACCTTATTATGATCCTAAGAGTACGCCGGAAAAGCCAAGATGGTTTGCGCCGAAGCTGAAATTCATGCAGAAATACTCCGAAACCTTTACGCGCGAGCAGATGGCGCATACTATTTTGAGTAATTCACAACTTTTTACGCATACGCGGCTTTCGGTAATTGCGTTGTCTGCAGCAGAAGTAAAAGCCATTGATCAATGGTTGGGAGCTCATAAGCGAAAATGAAAAACAAACGATTCTGGCTGCTCATCGCGGTTTTTACGCTCACTGTTCCCGGCTTTATCTTCTTTTCATACTGGTACCTGGGTATTTTCAGCGCCGTAAGGATCAGTGCTGCGGGAGCGTTTGCTTTAAGAGTGATTGGCGGTGAGGTTGCAGGCGATTACAACAAGACTGGGGCTGAGGTGGTCAAGACCCGGCAGATACTCGCGGCAAATGGTTTTTCTTGCGACCCGGTTCTGGTTTACTACGAGAATGCCATAACGACTGGTAAGCCGTACCTGCGTTCCGCGGGCGGCTGTGTTGTGGAAAAAGAGCTGCCAGATAATCTGCTCAAAGACATGCTGCGGCAGGGTAGGCAGGAATTCCGGGTTGAATTCGCCCGCGGCGTACGCATCGAGACTTACGCACAGACGGCAGTTGGCCTGCGCAAAGTCTGGACCGAGATTGCGCGGCTTACCGAGCAGGGCCGACAGCTTACTTTTCCGCTGGTGCAGCGCATTCGTGAAGACGGCACGAACGAATTCCTGATTGGCGAAAAGTAGCATACTCACAGGCTCCTCAAAAAGGAGCCAAAAGCAGGTTCAGGAAACCGCTAAACGGTCATGCGGCCGCGCGCTGCGATACCCAGTTTGCGGGTGAGTTGCGAGAGTATGCGTAGTTCATCTGCGTCCAGCGCTCCCATCATGCGGTAGATATTATTCATGTGCAGCGGAAAAATGCGACTGATCAATTCTTCGCCCGTTTTCGTCAGCTCCACCCGCATCGTCCGCCGGTCTGCCTCATCGCGCGTTCGGCGGACAATATCCCGCTTTTCCAGGTTGTCGATAATCGTGGTCATATTTGCGCCGCTGCGCAGTATCTTGCCCGCGAGGTCTTTCTGGTTCTGCGGGCCCAAGTGCAGCAGAATTTCCAGCACTCCCAGCTGCGAAAGGGTAAGGCCGTTTGCCTCGGCATTGCGCGCCAGGATGCCCTGTATAGTGTCTGCGCAGCGCATCAATTTGACATAGGCGTCCACCTGTAAAATCTCTTCCGGGGTACCGGAATACCTCTTCGCCATGCATTACCGCTTGTTCTGCGGGGTAGGCAGTCAAGAAGAAGAGGTTAACAGGGCCTGAAAAAGGAGCCCGAAGCAGGTTCAGCAACCTGCTGTCAGGCCAAGCCCAGTTCTTTGGGTATTTTGGACCGCAGTACCTTGCCGTTGGCAGACCGGGGGAATTTATCCAGCCGATAGACCTTTTTGGGTAGTTTGTACGAGGCGAGCCGCTCTTTACCCCAGCTGAGCAGCTCTTGTTCATCGAAAGTTGCTCCACTCTTAACCTGCACGCACATAGAAATCAGGGTTTTCTCGGGGCCGAGGTGCTCAGCAAATGCCACGATGTCATCGAGCGCGGGATGATCGCGGTAAACGCGTTCGATTTCGAAAGGCGAAACCCGGTAGCCGAACGATTTGATGATCTCGTCGCGGCGGCCCAGGAAGAAGATGTAGCCGTTCTTGTCCTGAATAGCGTAATCGCCCGTCAGGAACCAATCGCCCTTGAATTGTGCGGCGGTCTGTCCGGGCGAGCGCCAGTATTCAATGAAGAGCCCCGGATCGTTACGGTGAATGCAGATCATACCTTCTTCGCCGGCTTGCACGGGCTTCAGGTCTTCATCGAGCAGCTGAACGATGTGGCCGGGCTGGATTTTGCCGGCAGAATTTTTGACGATCTCATCGCCTTTCTTTTGCGAGATGTAGTATGAACATTCCGACATCCCCAGACCCTCATAGATCGGAAAACCGAACCGGTTTATCCAGCCATCGAGTACCTCGTCGGTCAGATGCTCACCCGCGCACATGCAGTGTCTGAGCGTCGGTACATCTTCTGCTTTTGCGGTTGTCTTTTGCAGAATCTGGCGAAAGATAGTGGGTACTCCGATGAAGATGTTGCAGCCGAACTTTTTAATGAGCGAAATCCAGCGGTCGGCTGAGTTCTCCCCTTCGTAAACGATGACTGTCTTGCCCTGGTAGAGCGGGTCCATCATCGCGGTGCCCAGCACATAGGTCCAGTTAAATTTTCCTGAGTGCAGAATCCGGTCATCGCCCTCAAAGTGGAACCAGTTTTCCGCTGCCGGTAGGCGACCGATGAGCGCCCGGTGTCCATGCAGTACACCTTTGGGGTATCCCGTTGTACCTGAAGTATAGACGAGGTATGCTGCATCGCCGGAGCGTGACCTGTGGATCTCAGTTGCCGGCTTTTTGGTGCGAAGCTCTTCTTCCAGGTGGATCGCTCCCGTTATGGATTTGAGACTTGAAATGTAGAGCGCTTTGACCTCGCTCGCCGGTATCTCGGCGGCAACTGACGAGAACAGCTTCTCTTCGCTTACAATGGCCTCTGCGCCCGAGTTGGTGATCAGATAACGGACTTCTGCCGCGGTGAGCATCGGTGAAGTCGGTACTGGAATAACTCCCGCGCGCATCGAGCCGAAGAACGCAACAGGAAATGCAACTGTATTGGGTAAGCGCAGCAACACCCTGGCGCCGGGCGCAATGCCGCGTTCGGTAAGAGATTGGGCGAAGCGAGCGGACAGGTCATTGAGTTCTGCGTAGGTGTATTCCTGTGCTTCATCCTTATCATTAGCGAAGATCATTGCCACCTTGTTCTTGTCGTTGCCGGCGGCGCGTTTTGCCAGGCATTCTTCAGCGATGTTGAGAAATTCGGGAACAGTATTTGTCATAGTTTTAGCTCCGGTTATTTTGCTTAATTTTCCTGCGCTGTCAGAGGCGGCCAGCCGGGATATGGCCAGATTTCCGGAAACTTTTCTGCCGGCAGGCTCGCGATCAGGCCCGTCACAACTTCCATGACGCCGGTATCCTGATTACCGAGCATAACCGATCGCATCAGAAGTTGCAGCGCCTTGGCAAACATGGGAGGATCCATCATCTCGTCTTCAAAACGTATTGCCCCCCCAAGAAAAGCATTCGCTTTGATAGCCTCTTCTAGGATACGCAATGAGCGGTGCAGATCTTCGTTACCAGGCGAAAAGCCGTAACGCAACAGGCGAATGTGGTTGGGATGTATCACCTGTTTGCCGGTAAACCCGAGCGAGGCTTCGCGGCGCGCATGGTTACAGATAGTCGTCGCGTTGGCTTCGGCATGGCGGTTCAGCCATTCCGGCAGCAGAGCGACATCGGGCGGATCTGCAGAAAGCAGCAGCGTTTCCACTCCGCCGATGATGCCTTTACCGGCAAGGCGTGCCTCGACCATCAGGTTACACATGAAGGGGTAGAGTTCATCCTGCCAGTTTTCGGCAGTGATCATCAGCTGCAGCGCGCGCGAAAAATCATGGATACCGAAGACTACGTGTTCTACTTTCTGGTGGCCAAAAATTTCGCCGGCTATCTTGAGCGAGCGCGGATGCTCAATGATCGGCTGGATGCGAATCGACGGTGAAAGGCCATCAAGAAAAGTACCCAGCCTGTCCAGTTCGCCGATGCCGTGCTGTTCGCCGGCCTTAGCGAGCATCACGTCGTCTATGTATGGGGCTATATCTTTGAGGAGCGACAAATCGAGAGTGTGCTCCGGCGAGGTGACCGGGTTAATGCGGACGGCCACGCGCCCGGGAATTGCCGGCCGTACATCGGGTAGCGACATGGCCAAAAATTGCCGGCTGAGTGACTTTTGCCGGCAGCCGTCTTCTAAGTCAAAAATGAGCGTGTGCGCCTCGCTCTGCCGGGCGTACTTGAGCAGCCGTTCACGCGCCTCGCTTTCGGTTTCATAGCGGTTATCGCGCGGCAGGTACTTGATCGGCGGGTAGTAGAGCTGAATACCCGGCCACGTTGACCGAATACGTATTTCCCGTGTCGCATGCTGCGCGCTGCGGGTTTCTGCCTGCAGTGCATCGCGCAGCTCCTGGCTGATTTCGAGTTTCTGAATCATGCGGCTAAATTATGGCAGCCGCCAAAAGTCGGAAAATTTTAATAGGTAGGGTTCAAATATTCCGATATCGAACGGATTGCCCGGCGCTTGTCGGGATTATTCG
>CAYOZO010000108.1:0-10876 GCA_964408405.1 uncultured Turneriella sp. | reverse complement strand
TGAACTGATGGAGCAAGGACGCGCAAAAACCGCCACGGACGGCAAAGTTTCAGTTGCTGGGGTACAAGGACTTGAACTGATGGAGCGGCCGGTAAACCTATAAATACAGGGTGAAACTGGTCGCTCCATCGGCAAAAGTTCGAAAACGTTGAAATGCGGCAAAATGCTTGCAATTTTGCGAAAAAAAATGCCATTGGCTTCGTACCCGATGCACTGAAATCACCTAAAGGCAGGTAATGCTGGCCCGCCCTCTGCTCTTGAGCATGGCGGGTAAATTTTTTCTCCAACACAATCAAATATCCCGGTCCTGGCATTGGTTCTGGTGCTCGCACTGAGCGCACTTTGCCAACGAGGCAGAGCTCCCTGGCAAAAAGGGATGTACCACAGTGGCCCGCAATCTTTCCAGCGTCTTCTGAAAATCTGCTCGTAAAGCAGGCGTAAACCGAATTTCATGCCGGCGCTGTCGCGGCCCGGTAATTATTATTCCGCGATCTACGGCGTATTCGCGGCTTTCAAGGCACAGACCATAGGCAAGCAGCTGAAGCATATGCGCTCGCGTTGGTCGGCCCGTATGCATCTTGATTTCCACCGGTATTCGTTCGGTCTTTGTCTCAATGACGAGATCTACACGGCCGTGAATGCCGAGCTTTTGGTTTTGAACTGCGACATCAAACCTTTGACTGTAACCAGTGCCCGGCGTTGCGCGAAAAAGAGGACGTTTTGTGAGCAGCGCTTCGCGGCGCTGTTGATATTCTTTTCCTTGCTCGACCCACAGAGGTTGTCGATACTCGCGGTCAATATTTTGGCGTAGCCACGGTATGCGCGGACAAAACAAAAACTGTCGAATCAGGCTAATAGGCAGCGAATCGCCCGGATCAGATGACATCGTATTCCTTCTCCACGAAAAATTCGGGATTCATCCCGAAAGATTTTTCCTTAATTTGCTCGGCAAGCCGCGTCTGCAAAATGAATGCCTTGTCAGAGTCAGGGCTCAGCAACTCGTCGAAAACCCGGCGGATTGCGGCAATTTCTGAGGGCAACAGCCGACCCCAGAAGACCGATTTCTGTATGTCTGTCAATCCGAAGCTCCTGAGCCGCTTAAAAAGTTTTGTCCGTCGCCTTGTAAGCGCTACATCGTAGCAAATGATAACCTCAACCTGAGTTTCCATCTTACCATTTAAACACGTATGGCTTGTAAATCTTGCCGGAATGGAATACACCGCAGAGCCGGTACACCTGGCGCTGCAAGACGGCCGAAAGCCTGATCTTTTTTCCCGAGTAGGACATCCGCGACAAGAAGGTACTGTGCACGGCCCCGATAATTGATTTGCGGATTTCCGCATTGAGGCTATTAGCTTGCGCCAGCTGAAAGCGGAGCTTAAGCACATTGCGGTCAACCACCCACGGCCGATATTCCTCCATCATGTCGAGCACCAGGCTAGGCTTTCCCGGTCGGTCAACATGCAGCACGCCGAGATATGGCTCAAGGCCTGCCATAGTCACGGCATGCCAAACATGTGTCATGAGAATTGCATAACCCAGATTAAGACACTGATTGCCCACGTCTGTGGCCCCACGGCCAGTCCTACCCTGAAAGTCAGGTGGCATCAATCCTGCCTGCCGCAGCGTGCGCCAGTATATGGCCGCAGCCTTGCCTTCAAAACCCAGGTAATACGAGCGCCAGTCAGTTGCAGAAGGGGGAGTTCTCGCGTTACTCAACTGGCGTGCCAGTGCAGCCAACTGACCCGAACCCTGCTCGACAATCGCAGTTTCTTCGGGTTTGCTCTTGCGCAGGCCCTTGGCAAAGTAGAGGAGCACCGCCCGCTGGTTCCTGATCTTTCCCCGAAGAATCGCCCGCGCTACTGCCGGGGCATCGCCGCTCTCCAGGAAAAGCACCTGCCTGCGGCGGAGCGCTGCGACAGCATGCTGGTGGGTTCCTGATAGCTGAACAATCGGCCGGCCCTTGTAATCAATGATGAACATGGGTATGCCCCGAGCAGATAGTTCGACCAGCAAATTCGAACTCATGGCAACACCTCTGCCCGCAACCTGGATACTCCGCAACCGGTTCAGCGCGTATTCAGCCAGTACTTCGCCTTTCTCCCTCACCTGGAGAAGTTCATTTGCCAGGTTCAGCGATCGACCAGTTTCTGTAACTGTCAGGTGGCGCATAAATGACCGAGATTATACCAGTCCTTCATTTCCGAGTTTGTGCCCTGAACAATAAATTCATAGATCGTACTCGTTTGATTCGCTGCAACCAGGTTTACTTTGTCACGCGGCTTGAGATTGATGCGCTCTAGTAGTCTAACGAGTCGCTGCTGAATTTTGGCCATCGCCTCGTCCTCAGATTTCTTACTGGTGCTGATCGACATGGGCGCAGTCAGGTGCCACGCCAACATGCCATCGGCGGCAATTGCATTTGAAATCTGCAGCCTCACGCGCATACGTGGTTCTGAATTCGGCTGAAGCCAGAATGCTTCAATACCCTGCCAGGTTTCAGGAAAATTATCCAACGGGATCTTCCGCCACTCATCCATGAAAACTGATTCGTTGAAAGGTTGGCCTACATGACCCTCTATGGGGGCCAGCGAGCCTGCCTTTGTCAACACCGGTAAAATTGCAGGTGAGGAAAAATCGACGCGCCCGTTTTTTGATGCAAACCCGCTGAATTTTGCGCCCTCCACTGCCTGGACATGAAATTGTCGGATGTCGCGGCGACGTTGAATGCGAAAACCTCCTGATGGACCCTCTGGTATGGGCAGCGAATACACCTTACGTACACCCCTGTGTTTTCGGTCGTTTATCACGGTCTGAGAAAAATGCCGGAGGATCAAGGTTTTCCGCTCAGCATCGCTGAGTTCCTGCCATTTGGCTGAATCTGTCACGAATCTACTTACGGTCTTGTCTTTTGCTAAATTCTCCCATGCAGTAATCTGTGGCAGGCTCACCTCGCCCGCAATACGTAGTGCTTTTGTGCCATTATCTTGGGCGAGTGAAAAGTTTACCTTTATCGCGAATTTCTCCCGGTCCTTTTGCGCTGACAGAATGGCTGTCGCCTTGCCCTGCGCGTCGCTCATCATGCCGAAGACTTCTTTCTTGATCGTAAAATATCGCAGTGCACCCAACATAGTCATCTGGTTAGATTCCACTGGCGTGAGACTAGGCGCATAAGCATGATTCTGCTGAAACTCCGCAGCTCGCTCGCGTACTATGTTAAAGTAAATATACTTCTTTTTCTTACCCAATAGCTGGCGATAATGTTCCAGCGGCTCGGTAACAGCTGCTCCTCTGAAGGCAGTGAATTGTTTAATAAGCTCAAACACCCATGGTAGCTTGTCGTACTCGAATCTTACCAAGTTCTTCAAATCGAAACCAAAGCCACATTCTTTTTGGCTTACAATCAGGGAGAGGTATCTTTCGGCGTAGATCGTATCCTTAAACAGCGGCATGCTTTGTGGCCTATTTCTACGATATTGCTTGCGGCTTTCCAGCGAAACAATTTGCAGATTATCCGGTAAAAGTTCTTCGAGTGCATCACCCTCGAGCAAGAGACCGGCGGGCAGACCAGGTATATCGCCACGTTCGAGCGCCTGCGCCCATACCATTGTGGCATCAATGATGTGACTGCCCGGTGATTGTTGCGAGTCAACGGGCTTGGCATACGCGGCGTTGTGTATTGCCAGGTTCTCCCTGCGCACGGAAAGCGTCGGATCGCCAGCATCGTAGCCGAAAACCGCAAAAAAAAGCGGATAACCTTTTTCCGC
Organism: uncultured Turneriella sp.; assembly: GCA_964408405.1. Lineage (GTDB taxonomy): Bacteria > Spirochaetota > Leptospiria > Turneriellales > Turneriellaceae > Turneriella. The sequence continues at coordinate 7,109 of CAYOZO010000108.1, read as the reverse complement.
GTTGAGATCGCGTAGCCGGGCATAGATCACTCTGGCGAGATATCCCTGTAAGCCGCTGACCCGCATCTTGTACTGTGTATGCAGAAGGTTTTGCACCTGCCCAATAAGGTCGTCATCAAACAAGGCGTGCCTGAAATCGCGCTGCTCGTTGGGTTCGAGTGTGTGAAAGTAGAGGTTTCTTGAATCTTTGAACCGGCTGACAGTCGCCTTGATCTGCTTTCTGATCGCATCGACATCTGCCGTGCCAAAGACCTGCTGCAGATAATTCTTGTGCAAATCTTTCAGCGTGTAGCGGCTATCCAGCTTCAGCCGATTGCCCTTAGAGCTGGCGTAGATCAGGTTCATTTCTGAATTAAAGACAGAACCAAAACGCGACTGCGAATAGCTGCGCGGCAAGATATGGTCAAACTCTCCCCCCGACCCTATCCGTTCGCCGGTATAGGGGCAGATACCGCCACCGGCTTTGCGGATGCGCTCCCATTTGTCATGTTCGCGCTTTTCAAACCGGTTGAGCCTCTCTTTCGCCTGTTTTTGTTTTTTGGATCGCTTTATCTCCGCGAGATCGCTACTGAAGCTAAAGCGATTTTCCTCGAGCAAAATCGGTATCAGGACAGGTTCTTTGGGTTGCAGCGCTGTAATCTGTCGCCATTTCTCTTTCGCTATTTTTTCGCCGAGCCGATCAAGGTAACGAGCCAGAAAGCCGTCGAAAGGTCGCATCGTGTCGGCTGGCAATCGCGAGCCGCGTGCGGGAATTTTGCCATTTTTGTCGGGTACGCCCATGGCGGCAGGGGATGAGCGCCAGAAATTATCGCGGGTACATGCAGGGCAGGTCTTATGAAAACCGGAGATATCGGCTTCCATGATATTGTAAATCTGAGCCAGAGAATAGGGGTTCTCGTAATGGGCGCGCTGCTCTGCCGTATGATCCAGCTTTTCGGCTATGTACGCGGCTGCCTTCGTGGCTATCTCAATCTGCCGTAGAACCTCTTTCTCCGTTTTGTCCTGCGCATTGGGCTTGAAATTGCTATGCCTTATGCGGTTCCAATAGTAGTGAAATTCATCCCCGAGATCTTTTCTCGTTTCTTCGATTTTCTTGCAAACCGAGGATAGCGAAGACCGACCATTAATTGTTTTTGGCGCAAAATAAGCTATCTGCCAGCTTTCCCAAAGACTTTCCTGGTGCATGTCACAGCCGAGTATATGGCCTATCAGCTCCTCACGGACGTTTTTTTTCTGCTTCGGTTTGCGGTCGCAGCGAAAGAGCAGGTTGCCTTGCTCTTCCGGCAGCCAAAGGCCTCGCTTTGCTCGGGATACTTCTGCGTAGTACTGCCGGGCCAGCTCTGCAAGGTGTTTCACAGCATTCGTGCCAATGGCCTCTTCCACTTCTTTTTTGCCGGTTTCGTATGCGCGCTTGAGCCCTTCTGGTATTGGCTCACCGACTGCTACCATATCTTCAACCTGGACAAGCACGCGCAGCTTGTAATCATCAATGATTGAACTGCGATCCAGTAATCTTTGCAGGATGATTGCCTCGCTACCTTTGCCGCGACGATGACCGGTTGCAGTCGATGATTGCGCGTAATATGCAGCAATCGAGTTTATTTCAGCTTCGGCCGCTGCGCCACTCAATTCATACAGGTGTTGCTTTCTTTCTGCCAGTTTTTTCGTCCACAACCGCCATTCGGGAAAGCGTACATCCAGTTGCGTTTCTGCAAGGTGCAGACTCTTGCATGTTGGCGGTCGCCGGTTATTCTGATGCTCAAACGGAGGTATGGTCAGTACTGGGTCGAGCCCCTTGAATGCTTGCTCCACTCCATGCTGCGCGATGTAATCCAAAACCTTTTGGCGGTTATCGTATTCTCTGACGGATTTTTGTACATGCCATGAACGCAAGTAGCGTATGAATATTTTCTCCATACGGCCTGCATGCCAATAATCCTGGTTAGCCATCGCAGGATCGTTAAAGTATCTGCGCAATACGCGCAGTTGGAGGTTGGCTATATGGCCTATAAGATTTGCCAGCTGATTACTGGTTAGATTAAAACGGCTTACAAGATCTTGGAATTCCGGCAGATTAAGGTCTTGCCGAATATTACGCAGATATTCGCTTCTGGTTTTATGGCCTTCCTCTTCTGCTTTCAATATGCCTGCACAATATTCCTGCAAGCTGCGGATTTTTTTCTTTAGATCATTCTTAATAGACTTATTTTCGCGGGTCGTAGCCTTTTCACAAAGTGCTATCAGCGAGCGATAGAAATCCAATGACCTCTCGTCTGTTTTTTCGATCTGAGGTAAGAAATCTCTCCTGGCGTTGAGACCACACTCCCGGCCAAGTGCCTCAATTATCTCAAGCCGCAGATCCTGATCGAAGGATCGGATATCATCTATGATATCCTGCGCCTCATCGAGACTCAGGTACGTATAACCCCTGCGATTCAGAAATGTGCGCAATTTGTCAAGATCTTGCTGAAAAGTCTCTGGCGTTCCTGAATAATTGTTCCGTAGTATGACCTGCAACAATCTCTTTGACAGCCGGCGCCTCTTAAAGCCCCTGCGCTGGTGACGCTTCGCCAGGCGGTTTTTTTGTGATAGTTCAAGGCCATTCTCGGGAAAAATGAATGTATAGCCTTGCCTTTCGTGCAAGTGGGGCGAGTCCTCTGATTTGCCCTGCGCCAGAACCACGCCCGTGCTCTTGGCGCCAAGATCCAAGGCGATGGGTGATATTATCGATGCCTGCGTATTTGTTACCATGCTTGAGAGAAGCAATGTATTTGCCGGCGACAACATTTTTTTCTGTTGTTGAGAGAAAAACGACAGCAGAATGTCGCCCCGATTACGAGATGATATTAGAAGTGTCCAACTTACGCAGCCTCGCCTTTACACCACAACGAGAACGGCGACTCCTGGAATACTTGCCGCCTGCCAGGCGCATCTGACCATCGCCTCGTGAAACTCTGGCAGTACATCTATCCCCGTTTTGCCGATCGCCAGCTCGAACGCCGTTTCATTTTCGACAACAACGAAAAAGCTGCACGGCAGGCGCGCTGGGGCTTTGCCTTTGGTACGTTAGGCTACGCAGCGCTGGGAATCATTACTTACTTCACCGACCCGGTGATGTTTGAGCGTACCCGGTGGCTGATCTATGGTTTCATTTTGCCGACACATTTTTTCGCGGCGGTGGGGATTGTTTATCTGAGAGATTTCTTTTACCTGCAGTGGGTCATGGTCTTTGCGAACGTCTTCAGTAATGCCTGCGTCATCGGCATTCTTAACCTCGCGCCGGAAGATTTCTATGTGAAGTATGGTTATGGCCTCGTGATCTGCATCCTGATTTATCCGTTTGCCATGCTGCGCATGCGGACTTTTTTTGCGATCGTCGGTTCATCGCTCGTGATTATGCAGTACACGGTGTACCTGGTGTTTTTCCGACCGATGCCGCTCAATGACGTCATCTACGGTTTGGCTATCGTTTCATTCGTCAATACCGCAGGTTTGGTGTCCGTATTCTTTTTCGAGCAGTACTCCCGCACTGAATTTCTGCAGAGCCGCACGATCGAAGAGCAGGGCCTGCTGCTCGCCGAAGAGAAGAAGAAATCCGAGGCGCTGCTCTTGAACGTTTTACCAGAGAGCGTGGCTAACCGCCTGCTGTCGGGTGAGCGCACGATTGCCGACTACTTCGACAGTGTTTCGGTGCTGTTTGCCGATATCGAAGGCTTCACCAGTCTCTCGCGACGCCTGAATCCGCATGACCTGGTGCAGATGCTGAACCGCATTTTTAGCCAGTTTGATGCGCTCGCCGCAGTTTTGGGTTTAGAAAAAATCAAGACCATTGGCGACGCGTATATGGTGGGCGCTGGTTTGCCGGCGCCCGTTGAAGATCACGCGCAGCGCTGTTTTGAAATGGCTCAGGGCATGCTGCGCATTCTGGAAGAGGAAAATAAACATCTGCCAGAACAGTTGAAGCTCCGCATCGGTATTGCATCGGGCCCGGTGGTCGCGGGAGTGATAGGCCAAAACAAGTTTATTTACGATCTTTGGGGTGACACGGTCAACACGGCCAGTCGTATGGAATCGTCAGGTGTGGCTGGCGAGATACATATCACTCAAACAACGAAAGAGGCACTCGGCGATGCGGCAGAATTTGTCGATCGCGGTGAAATTGAGATTAAGGGTATAGGGAAAATGATTACGTACCTGGCAAGGCCGCGCACCTAATTCACTTTATCGCCTGTCATTACTTCGCGCTGTGCCATCATGTCGGCAGTACGCGTATCCATCGGTGAACAAAGCGCAGAGTTTGCTCCCGAAACTACATTTGCCGAGGTCGTCGAAAAGCTCGCCCCGGCTTTCAAAAAGAGTGCGCTCGGTATTGAGGTCGAAAAGGTCTCTTACGACCTGAGCAGAAAAATCTCCGAAGTATTGGCGGAGACACAAGGCAAATCTGGCGATGCGCCGCAACAAGTGACCGCACGGCCTCTGACTTTTGAGGACGAAGCTGGTAAGGAAATATTCTGGCATTCCAGCGCGCATGTCCTTGCGCAGGCGCTGAAGCGACTCTATCCGCAAATACAGCTCGAAGACGGGCCGGTGGTGAAGAATGGGCCTGGTTTCTTTTTTTACGACGTGCTGCTGGAAGAGAAGATCAACGAAGAAGCGTTCGAAAAAATCGAAGCCGAAATCCAGAAAGTTATTCGCGAAAACCACGCCGTCAGGCGGACTGTGCTCGATCGTAAAGACGCGATCGCGAAGTTTAAAGCGATGGGCGAGCACCTGAAAGTAGGCATCATCGAGAAACTGCCGGAAAACGAAGAAATACGCGTTTACGAGCAGGGCGAATTTGCCGACCTCTGCCGCGGGCCGCACGTACCATCGACCGGAAAACTCGGGGTCTTTAAGCTCACCACCGTAGCAGGTGCATACCTCGGCGGCAACGCAGAAAACCAGATGCTGCAGCGTATCTATGCCGTCAGCTTTCCTGACAAGAAGCTGATGGCTGAGCACTTCAGACGCGTTGAAGAAGCCAAAAAGCGCGACCACAGGCGACTCGGCGCAGAGTTGGAGCTCTTCACAACGAGCGAAGACATCGGTCCTGGGCTTATTCTCTGGCTTCCGCGCGGAAACATTATCAAAGACGAGCTCGAGAACTGGGCAAAGGAAACTGAAGCCAGAAACGGTTACCAGCGCGTGACTACACCGATAGTCACCAAAGAGAAACTCTTCTACACCAGCGAGCACCTGCCACACTATATGGATAGCATGTTTCCGCCGATGCAGATGGACAACGAAAACTATTACATTAAGCCGATGAACTGTCCGTTCCACCACACGATCTTCGGTCACCGGCCGCGCAGCTACCGCGAGCTGCCACTGCGCATGGCTGAATACGGCACCTGTCACCGCTACGAAGACTCAGGCGCTTTATTTGGCCTGATGCGAGTGCGCGCGATGCAGATGAACGACGCGCACATCTATTGCACCGAAGAGCAGGCGGTCGAAGAGTTTAAGGCAGTCATCAGGCTGCACGAGTACTACTACAAGGCGCTCGACATCAAAGACTATTACATGGTGCTGTCGCTCCGCAATCCCAGCAACAAGAAATACCACGGCGAAGAGGCGATGTGGGCAAAGGCCGAGGCCCTTACGCGACAGGCGATGGAAGAATCGGGCGTTCAGTACATCGTCGAGAATGACGGAGCGGCATTCTATGGCCCCAAGATGGATTTTCAGATTAGAAGTTCGATCGGCCGCGAGTTCACGTCGTCCACCTGCCAGCTCGATCTTTTCATGCCGATGAAATTTGATCTCAAGTACGTGGATAAAGACGGCACGCTGAAGCGTCCGGTCTGCATACACCGCTCGCCGCTCGGGACGCACGAGCGTTTCATCGGCTTTTTGATCGAGCATTTCGCTGGTGCCTTTCCTCTGTGGCTTGCGCCCGAGCAGGTGCGTATTCTGCCGGTAAATGAGGCGCACATGGAATATGCGGGCAAATTGCAGCAGGCATTGCGCGATGCCGGTATTCGCGTACACATCGAATTGCCTGAAGAGAGTCTGGGCAAACGTATCCGCAATGCAGAGAAACTCAAAGTGCCCTATATGCTCGTTATTGGCGACAAAGAAGTATCGGCGGGTATGATCAATGCGCGCAACTATTTCACCGGCGAGCAGCGCGAATATTCGCTGCAGGATTTCATGGAGTTAGTTAAAGGAGAAATCCGCAGCAAGCGTATCACCGAAATCGCCAAGCCGGCGCCAGCGGCGAAGCAGAACGCTTAAGCGGCATGGCTGAGTCTTTTAAGAACTCGTACGATGCAAAAGCCAGAAAACAGAAGGTTCACAGAGGCGGAGCTAAACAAGTTCTATGAATTGCTCGACGAAAGCCTGACCCCCTATGACTGCGGAAGACTCTGCGCCCCGGCAAATGGCGGCGAACCATTCTGTTGCCAGGTCGAGAACGCCGTACCGATGCTCTACCGCGAAGAATTTGAATATCTGCAGAAACGCACCGAGCTCTGGCGGCGTTGGAAACCGAAAACGCCGATCGATAAAAAAATGAAAAGAGAAGAAGAAACGCGCATTCTCATCTTCTGCGAGTGTAAGGGAGTAAAACACTGCGAAAGGCAAAACCGTTCAGTGGGCTGTCGCACATTTCCGCTCGAACCGTACTTTGACGAGCGGGGCGAATTTGTTGGTCTCATTTTCATGAAAGAGTTTCGCAACAAGTGCCCGTTGATGGATCGTTTAAGCGACATTAAGCAATCGGTGATCGACAAGCACTATGAATTCTGGAAGCTCATTATGCAGATCAAGAAGGACGAGTTTGATCTTTACAAGTCAACTTCGCGCGGCTGGCGCATTTCGGCCACGAAACGGGGGGTAAAGTTGCCTATTCTCTATCCGTCGCACAGGCAGCGCTGGAGCCGGAAAGCCGAATAGCACTGGATTTCCATAGCAGCACTGGATTTCCATAGCAGCACCGGATTTCCATAGCAGCACCGGATTTCCATAGCAGCACTGGATTTCCATAGCTGCACTGGATTTCCATAGCAGCACCGGATTTCCATAGCAGTTCTGGATTTCCATAGCAGTTCTGGATTTCCATAGCAGTT
>CAYOZO010000107.1:0-10987 GCA_964408405.1 uncultured Turneriella sp. | reverse complement strand
TGTGGTCGCGGATTTTTATTTTTTTTGGGTTGTTTTCGTCGCTGCGGTGGATGGGTAGCTGGGCAACGTAGATCATCTTCATTCTGTAAAAGCCACCCGAGACCTTATCACAGACAGACATCAGAAACTTCTTCGCGATTTTGCTGTTTAGCAGGGCGTAAAGATATCTCTCCGAGCTCATTATCATCTGAATGTTATCGTTGCCATATAGCTTACTGTTGTCTAGGCCGAATTCTGAGACAACGAGGGAAATGCCAGGCCAAATTATCTTAGGTAGCTCGAATTGCTCGTAATAATCGCAGGCACGTAATTCCCACCAATATTCACCTTGATCGTATCTGGCTTTGCCTTTTTCTCATGCTCCCTTAGCCAACCGGCAATGGCCGGATAGCGCTTCTGAAGATACGCATATCCGGCTTTTTCAGACGTTTGGCCTTGCGCCTTGGTCCAACCATTGGGAAAGAATATCAACCATTTGCGGTTAGTAAGCTGCGTGTATCTCTTGATATCTTTACCTTCTAAAAACGGCTTAATCACCTCGGCGCTCTTCTTATCCTCTCTAATTAAGCGCGTGCGCGTTTCGTTATCGATGACGAACGCTTCGTTGAGGCCGGTCTTGATGCCGTAATAGATTTTACCGCCGACGTATTCGCCGAGCGGTACGCCCGCGGCTTTGATCTTCGCGAGTAATTTTGCCTCGGCGTCGTTCACCAGCGACCAGCCGCCGTCGTCGAGATTCGCGAGTGAAACCTTAAACCGCGTCTTTTTCACCAGCTCGCCGAGGTTTTCGAAATCGAGCGATTTGACATTGCAGGCGTGAAAGTCTGACGGCGACGCATTTGATGCCTTCAAGATGCAGGGGTAGGTCGTCGCACCGGCAAAGACCTGTAGGTCGCCGAAGTCGACGATATGTTCGAGACGTTTGGTGCCCAAGAACTGGCGCAGCGGTTCGCCATAGTTAGCGCGCAGCCACTTGTTCGCAACAATGATCGAATACACTCCCTCTTTGTTCAGCAGCCCCAGACCCTTTTCGATGAAATAGGTGTATAAGTCTGCGGTGCCAGCATACGTCTTAAAGGTCTTTTGCGCGTAACGTTTGAAATCCGCACCTAGAATCTCTTGCCGCACATACGGCGGGTTGCCGATGACGACGTCGAAGAGGCCCTCACCCCCAGCCCCTCTCCCAGAGGAAGAGGCGAGAAAGGCTGTGTTGTAATCGAATGCGTTAATCTTGCGGCGCTCTTCAGCGGACACGGTTTCGGGCAGTCGGCCGTCGAAATAGTCGAGGCCGACGAGCGAATTGCCGCATTGGATGTTTCGGTCAAGGTCGGGCAAGATGCGCTCGCGAAAGCCAAGACTCTGCGTCGCCGTGTCGCGCTTGCGCGAGGCAAGCGCCAGATCGACCGTCGCCGAATTTTCGTCTTCGAGCGCCTTGAGCATCAGGTTAAGTTTCGTGACTTCGACCGCGTTGGCGTCGATGTCAACGCCGAAGATATGGTTGAGCAACAGCCGCTTCTTTTCGGCGATGGTGAGCTTGTAGATGCGGCCCGCGCTTTCGTCGGCGGCATTGGGCGCATAGACCGCCTGCGGGTGTTTTGCCGGGTCGTGCTTCACATACCAATCGAGCGCCCAACGCATCAGATACTCGTATGCACCAACCAAAAACGAACCCGAACCGCAGGCGGGGTCGAGCACTCTGAGCTTTGTGAGTTTGGGCGTCGTCTTCGCGAGTTTTTCGCCAAGCGTGCTTTCGACAATATAATCCACAATGTATTTGGGCGTGTAGTACACGCCGCCCGCATGGCGCACCTCGGGTTTTTGCTCGACGCTCGCACGGTGACCCTTGCTGAGCGAAATAACCGAACCCAGAAACTGCTCGTACGCGCTGCCAAGTATGTCAGACGTAATCGCCGAAAACTCATAAGGCGAAGCAGGGGGGTATAACCCTGTGATGATGTCTGCCAGCACTCTGTTATCGAGCGCGAGCGCGGGGGTTAAATTATCGACTTCGCTGGTGCGGCCGCGTTCGCTCGAGAAGTGAAACAGCCCCGAGTTGTATTTGTCGTCCGCGTCGAGAAAATACTTTTTGAGCTCGGCGTACGCGTCTTTCGCTTTCGCGCATTCGCCGAGCCTGCCATAACGTTCGAGACCGCGGTCTTCGGCGACGCGCAGAAACAGAATGCGGTCGATAATCAGCTGCACCGCGCGGCTAAGCTGTTCAACGTTCAGCGCCTCGTTGCGCACGGCGAGGTTCTTCGCGAGCGTGAGCCGCCAGGCTTCCATGTCGGCGAGAAAGTCTTTGTCTAAGGGCGATGTACCCTTGAACCGTGTCTTGTTCTTGGCAAAGGCGTGGAGCAACCCCTTTTCGCAGGCCTCTTTGGAGAAAATCGCGGCAATCTCGCCGAAGCGTTCGGGATATTCGTCGTACTTGAGGTAGAGTATGCGCGCAACATGCGCCTTGTCGCTCGGCTTCGGTCGGATCGTTGTATCATAGACCGCAAATTCGTGAAAGTCGGTGAGAATAGAGAGCGAGAGACCGGCTGAATATCCATAACGGCGCGTCTGATATGCCGCCTGGTCCGCCTCGCCCCCTTTTTCGATGATTACCGAAGGCTTTTTGGCTTCGAGAAAAAACAGCCGCTGCCGGCCCAAACGAAAACTGTAATCGGGCGCCTTGGCCTTGCCCTCGATACGAACGGTATCTTCGTGCCAGACTTCCTGAAACCCCGGCAGCGCTCCCTTCTTATTGGTGACATCCCAACCCAGGGCCTCAAAGAAGGGATTGATGAATTGCACGCGCGCTTCGGTCTCATTGAATCGGGTCGTCTTGCTGACGTACCCGTCGTAGCCGTCGCGAAATTTCTGAACCAGCTGCAAGACAGCATCGGGTGTCTTATATTGCACATTCAATGCTGAATCATTTTTGCACCCGGTCAATCGGGAATTTGAGTATGGCGCAGAGACGCGATTCATCGCGTCTCTGCGCCGTCCTGGTTTTTTCTAAATCCGCCTTGACGCGGGCCGGTTGAGAAGAATCTTTCAATCCCACATGACCAAAGACAACCTGCAGGCGCTCGTCGCCATTGCCCTCTCTTTCGTGATCGGCGGCTTTCTCGCCTGGGCCGGGGCACAGCACGGGCTCATCATGAACGGCTACCCGGTAATGTACTGGTGCGTCGCTGCGGCCTTTGCAATACAGCTTATCGCGTTTATTCCCTCATTTCTATTTTACACCGAAAAATTCTACGACCTGACGGGTGGATTAACATACCTGTCGATCACGCTGTTCGCCGTTTCGCTCAACCCACATAGCGATCTGCGCTCGAAGCTCATTGCGACATTTATTTGCATCTGGGCGATCAGGCTCGCATCGTTCCTGTTCATACGCGTCATGCGCGCGGGCGAAGACAGTCGCTTTGCCCGTATCAAGCACCAATTCCTGCGCTTTCTCATGGCCTGGATGCTGCAGGGGCTTTGGGTTACTTTTTCGCTCGCTGCGGGTCTTGCCGCCATTACCTCGCGCCCGGTGGCGATGGATGTATTTGCCTATGTGGGGGCGGCTATCTGGCTTGTGGGATTTCTCATCGAATCTCTGGCTGATTACCAAAAGGCACGGTTTCGCGCCAACCCGGAAAACAAGGGTAAGTTCATCACAACCGGCCTGTGGTCCTGGTCGCGCCATCCCAATTACTTTGGCGAGATCGTGTTGTGGCTGGGCATCGCTCTGATGGCGTTCCCTGTGCTACAGGGCTGGCAGTATGCTACTCTGGTTTCGCCTGTCTTTGTGACCATTCTGCTGACCAGGATCAGCGGTATTCCCCTACTCGAAGAAGCGGCAGATGCGAAATGGGGTGGCCAGGCTCCATACGAGGAGTATAAACGCAGAACGGCTAAGCTCCTCCTATTGCCGCCTCGGTCATGAGACCTTGGTGCATCGCATCATAAAAAAGACAAAGCTGTCAGTAAACTAATGTACATCCACTTAGTTTACCAGAAAGTGGCGCCATGAGCAGGAGCGCCGCCGCTGTGGTAATACCTGAAGCCATTCTTCAGGTAGCCGACCAAACACTCCATTCTGAAGATCGTATGGTCATCAAGGCCTACGGATTTATTCCCGTAACCGAATATTTCATGCGCGACTTCGTGAAAAAGCTGATGCATAAATATGGCCGGCCTGAACTGGCGACGCCGATTGCGATGATCATCAAAGAACTTACAGTCAATGCAACCAAGGCAAATTTCAAACGCATCATTTTTAACGAGAACAAGATCAACATGAGCGATCCGGCGGCTCATGAGCGCGGCATGAAAATTTTCCGCGAAGCAATCTCCGATCGCATGTCTGTTGAATACGGCAAGAAAGCGAAGCAGGCCAGGCTGAACATACACGCATCTTTTGATTTTGACCGGGATCGGGTGATCATCGAGATTCGTAACAACCTGGGCATGACACGCGGCGAAGAAGCGCGTGTGCGTGCAAAACTCCGTGAGGCAATGCGCTGCTCCGATGTGGCGGAGTTCATGATGGAAAACATCGATGAAACCGAGGGCGCGGGCTTAGGCCTCGTCCTAAGCCTCATGGCTCTCAAGTCTTCGGGTATTGACCCGCACATGCTGACGATCAAGACTGACTACGAGACACATACGCTCGCTCGGGTGGAGATCCCACTGCATAGCAACTACCTGCCGCGCCGTCATCGCTTTCAGAAACAGCGCCTGATGGCTTAAGAGCCACCCCGCTTTTTTGATCGACGGCAGCTTTGGCAGTTGTATCGCTGCACCCATGAAACGAACGCTTTGGATGGCTGCAGCGATTCTCACAGCGGCGCTCGCTGCCAAGGGCCGCATCACTAAGGGGGATGGTTTGCAGTACGAAATTATCAAGCCAGGAACAGGCAAAGTTGCACAGGCGGGTCAGCGCGTGCAGGTACACTACACAGGCTGGCTCAATCAAGGCGGTAAAAAAGGCAAGAAGTTTGATTCGTCTGTTGATCGCGGTAAACCCTTTGTCTTTGGTTTAGGCCAGGGCATGGTAATCCGCGGTTGGGATGAAGGAGTTGCCGGCATGAAGGTCGGCGAGAAACGCACGCTCTATATTCCGGCCGCACTGGGTTACGGAGCGCGCGGCGCAGGCGGTGTCATTCCCCCGAATGCCGATCTGATCTTTGACGTTGAATTGCTGGATTGCGAATAGCTTATCCGATGGTTAGGATGCGCATCTCGAAAAGCACCGTTGCCTGTTGCGCAGCTGCACTGCTTTTCGCGCGCTGTTTTGGCACAATAGTTGTACCACCGGTTACCATCACCGGACAGAAGACCGCCACCGAAAAACAAATCATCGGTGAGCAAACCGAATTAGAAAAAGACGTCTGGATGATTTCGTCAGCCAGAACAACGGAGAACGCCGAACTCGAAAATAAGCCCAAGGCTGTCCGCGAAAGCATCCGCAAGGAAAATACCTACACCTACAGGGCTTTTCTCAAATTTGAACTCTTCTCAGCGCACCTGGCTCAGTTGAAGAAAGATCGCGTGGTTGGCGAGAACAACAAGGGCTTCGTGTCGAACCTTTTCAACGAAAAGGTGGAAATCCCCGAAGAGATGCAAAAGAAATATTCCGCCGATCTCGCCGATGAGCCCGAGCTGGGTCGGCCTTACCGCACTTTACTGCAGACGGTCAAAGAAATCAACGAAGCGCGCGTGCTCGCTGCGAAAGGATATATCGAAAGCCAGAAGCGCGCCAACAAAGACTTCAAAGCCACGGAAAAAGAAATTCTCGCCTCGCAGAAAGATAAATACCAGCAGGCAGCGCTCAAAGGCGAGATGATCCAGGCTGCTGACGGCAGCTGGTCGGCGAAACAATAGCATGCCGGAATTCGAAAGAAAAGTAAACGTCGAACTGATGGGCAGAACCTTCACCATCAAGGGGGATGCAGACCCCGAATACATGGCGCAGGTTGCCGGTTACGTCAACGCGAAAATTCTCGAAATGAAGAAACTTACCGCTGGCGACCAGACCAAGATGCTGCTGCTCACAGCGCTCAACCTGGCTGATGAACTCTTCCAGGCGCGGCGCGGCATACAGATTTCACCTGCCGACGCACTGCAAATTGAGAAGCGCACTCAGGCGCTCCTGAAAATGCTCGAATCAGGTATCGTCGGGCAATACACCCCGCCACGAGCAGAGGCCGAACAATTCGGCGAAGACTGAGCCATCCTGGTTCAGGTTGGTTATTGATTCGCGAAAGATGCGAATCACATTTCCAAAGAGGCAAAAGAAACGTCATTTCGGCAAAGCAGGTTTCTGTGAAACGGGATCTGTCAGATATTTCTATCAGGATGTTGAAAAAATCCCGTGCTCGCTGCAGACGCCGCGATTCGCGATGCGAACCGCTTGCGAAACGGCCATAAATGGCCTGTCTGCAGCTGCACTCGGTTTCAACATCCTGCTTCATGGCTGTTTTTCAACAGCCTGCTATTTACGGTATTTTGCGAGCAGCTTGTCGAGCTCACCTGACAGACCCTCATAACCCTGTTCTTTGAGAACCTTGGCAAACTGCGAACGATAGGTGCTCGAGAGGCGCACGCCTTCAACTTCGAAGTCATACACCAGCCAGCGGCCATCTTTTTCTGTCATGAAATAGTTCACGCTAGCCATCTTGCCCTGGTATTCGAGCAGAGTCTTCACGACCGCGCGGTTGCCTTTGGTCTCTTCTCCAATGAACTCCACCTTGTTACGGTTGTACTTGTCGATTTTGTCGAGATAGAATTCGAGTACGAATTTGCCGAACTTCTGCGCGAACTGCTTTTTCTCGCCGTCATCAAGCTTCTTGTACTCGCTCTTCAGAGTATTGGAAGCCATCTTTTCCAGATCGAAATTTTCGTCGTAAATACCGGAAATAATCGACCGTTTCTCTTTGATGGATTTTTTGCTGTCCAGAGTTTTTAAAACCTGGGACACAGCCTTTTGCAGATCGTCCTGCGGGCCTGCCGAGACGGCTCCGGTGGCAAGCAATGCGGAAACAAGAAGAACTCCGATTCTTAACAGTAGCATATCAGTCGGCTACGTTCTTCCGCGTGTTCTGTAAATAAATATCGCGTATGAACTGGTACGGGTCAATCGCGTCCTTGATCAGATTGTCGTATGCGTCAACATCCAGCGATGTGCGGTCGATTGCGCGGAACGAATAAACTCCCGCTATGATAGCGCCATCAACCCAAAGTGTTTCAGGCTTGATATAGACAGGCACGATGACTGTCTGCGGCTGCAGGAAAAGATCGCCGGCAAAACCAAACGTGCCGCGCACAGTGTGCGGTCCGATAAAGGGCCAGACAACGTAAGGGCCTTCTGGCAAACCCCATTTGCCCAGTGTTTGGTCGGTATCTTCATTGGTGCGCTCGAGCGAGAATATATCTTTAGCCGCGTCATAAAACCCGAGCATGCCCGCAGTGCCATTGATCATGAAGCCGGCAGTCTCTTTGGCTGCCCCCTTGAACTTGGCCTGCGCCAGATTGTTCACCAGCCGGCCCGGTGTGTACGCCCAGTAGAAAAAATTGTTCAGCCCCTCACGCAGAAATGCCGGGGTGATAAAAGCCCAACCGCGGGCAAGCGGGTTAATCGCATAGCGCAGAAAAAAATCGTTGAACGCGTGCATCTTGCGGTTGAAGCCTTCCCAGGGGTCACTCACCACCATCTCGCCTTCACTTTCTTCATCGTCGGTCAGCATGGAACGCGATTCGCTTGTTTGCCTGTTTGTGGGAGCTTCTGCGGTTTTGTCTCTTTTGCCTGTGCTTGAACAGGCGACCAAGAGTAACACCAGGAGCAATGCCAGCAGACGCAGAAGGAAACGCACGGTTCTATAAATCTGTTTATAAACCGGAAGCGTAAATTCAAATTTGGTAGAGTTGGTATTCCCCCGATAAAGTGGACACTTAGGCAGCCTGTTTAGCAGCAAATTCGGCGGGGCTTAAGTGACCATGATTCTGCGGGCGCATTGTCATGATTCGAATCTGTGGTCCTGGGGCGACGGGGGTTTTTATACGTTGAAAACAGGCCGTTTTCGGCCATAATTCGCGCTACACGCTTTTTTCCGATGCGCAAATCCTCGTGTTTGAGGCGCACATGAATTCCGGGACTTCCCATTTTTTTTTGCGACTGCGCTCAAGCGGTACTATTCCTTTACGGTTTCAAAGCGATGCCCATGGCCTTTTTTAGGATGTCTCTCTCCTGCTTCAGCAGAGCTACTTCCTTTTCGAGCGCTTTGACCCGAGCGTCGGCCTTTGCCTTCACGTCCTGGTTTTCGGGCGCATCGAGATCAAACTCCTTGCACCAGCCACCAATTTAGCCGTAGGGCACACCCAGCTCGTCGCTGAGTTGTCTCTGCGTTTTACCGCTCGCCAGCAACAGTTCGACGGCCTTCTTTTTGAACTCCATCGGGTATCATTTTTTCTTTTTCATAGAAACCTCCATTGTTCATAATAGAGGCCACCTGTCTGTCCACTAAAACGGGGGAGGTTCACCTTATATTTGTTTTCGACAGGCATTGGGTTCCTGGCCTTTAACGCCGCCCCGTCAACGCACGTACTGGCGGACTGGCGGGATTTTTCTCATTACTTTCGCTCCTCGGGACAAGGCTATCGCGCGAAGCCCATTCGGGTTTCCAGAAAAATCAGTCAGGCAGCAAGTGAATATTTCATACCGGATTATTTTCTCAATGCCCTGCCCATGCAAAGACCAGAAAATTTCCGCCTAACCGTGATCAAAGATGCACTCTTAGGGGATATTTTCCGAGTAGAACAAAGCGCTGTATCTCCGTGGACAGAAGTATTCGCACCCGGTCAATTCGTCGTCTATGCGGCCGTTTTTCTCGATAGCCTCAACGTTTCCAGAGAACAAGCGGCCGCCATACGCTATCGCCTTTTCAACATTTTTCACGCCCATGAAGTGGTAAACCTATCCCGATCCGATCTGTCGGATCGCTTTGTCGGATATTTAGCAGGCTGTTGAAAAACAGCCATAAAGCAGGATGTTGAAACCGAGCGCAGCTGCAGACAGGCCATTTATGGCCGTTTTGCGAGCGATTTCGGCATGAAATCGCGGCGTCTGCAGCGAGCACGGTATTTTTTCAACATCCTGTTAGAGTACCAAAATAACCAGTGGTCTTTTGCTGCTCTGGAATGCGCCGGTTTTTTTGCCGCACGATGGCCGGATTCGACTTTTTATCGGGTTAATCTTGCTGACCACCTGAAAAACATTTATTTTCTTATTTTTCTGGCCGCCCTGGCACGACGCTACATGCTGATTGCGCTCTCTGACGAGGTTGCTCCTAGCTGGAGTTTCTCGGGCCCCGCAGAGAAGAGAGCGCGCGATAAGAGTTTTGAAGTCATTCGGGATAGACTGCATTTTTTCACGGCGCGCGGCTTTTTCAGTCAAATAGCACAAAAAAATCATCACCACCAGTTTTACCTCAAATGCCAGGCCGTATTTCAAATTCAGGAACTCTATACCGAAGCAAAAGACGAGATAACTGAGATGCATAATTATCTTATCATGCAACAGGCACAGGACCTCGAAACGCGCCTGGGCATTTATGGAGCACTAATTGGAGTTCCAACATTGGTTCTCGGTTTGATTGAGGCCACAGCCAGCGTTTTTCACGCAGTCGAAAACGACAGGTCGGTGATCCTGCTATTGTCAGCACTTGTTGGCGCCGGCTATTTGACAGTTGCTGTACTTTTTGTGTTCTTTCTGCATCGGTTCGTCGCCTGGTTACGAAAATTGTACCCTGGAAAGAACGCATCATGACGTGTCCACTTGTCTAGCAGGCTCCTGAAAAAGGAGCCAGAAGCAGGTTCCGGAAACCGCGCAAGGCTGCAGACAGGCCATTTATGGCCGTTTTGCGAGCGATTCGCATCGCGAATCGCGGCGTCTGCAGCCGGTGCGGGTGTTTTTCCGGAACCTGTTAGATAAAAAAGTACGTGTAACACTTGACAGCCGGTAGTTTACCCGCCAAGCAGGGAATAGACGTTGTCTGAAATAATTGCGCCTTTGTACTTCGTCGCCATCCGTGGCGACGCGGCAAATAGACAGTGAAGAAGTATTATGGGGATGACAGCCAGCAATTAGATTACAGGAATAGATGAATGATAGAAGTTGATACAGATTACTGGACAGATTCTAAGGGCAAAGACCCAGATAGCCACAGTGAAACCTTGAATAATCACCATCGGCTCTTGTGGAGCAAACCGCTACCGAACGGGGAAATATTTGAACTAAAAAGCAAAAAGGAACGCGGCTTTAAACTGATCTACAAACCCAAAGGGCGTAAACCCCTATATCTTTCCAGCGACGGGCTTGGTCATGCTCTTTTTGATGTTGAAACCGTTTCGTATGCCGCTTATTTCCCGCACGAGGCAATTCGTAAACAATGCGACAAAGTGATCAAAGATTTTTGGAAACAACAAGTTGGCATTGCCTGGTACATAATCTTTCCAGCTTCTATGAAACGAGGGCATACAATCAATCAGGTAAGGGGTTCTAACGCCAAAATCCGTGACAGATTCGACTTAACCTTAGAGTGTATTCGCAGATATTACCAGAAAGATAAAGATCAAAACCCTCTGTTTGATGCTTTGCACCGATACAAGGACTTCTTTAATCTATTTGTTGATTTCAATGGCTATGTAACCTTTTTTTACCTTCAAGATTTGCTTGATGATAAACACTCCTCAATCGATTTCTGGTTGCCCTTCGACAATTTTGAACGATCACCATTGCCGCAAAGCCCTGAGGAATACAAGCATTACAAAGACAATGTTTGTCGCGTTTTTGCAGCTAGACGAGACCGAATAGCAAAGGCACTGGCCAAAAGTCCCATGCCTACTTAGCCCTAGTCGCCCCGGCCTCCATGCCGGGGCTCACAGGCGCAATTACTTCAGACAACAAGACACCATGTTTTGCTTCGTAAGGCCGGTCGAAAACATTCTCTGG
>CAYOZO010000106.1:0-11064 GCA_964408405.1 uncultured Turneriella sp. | reverse complement strand
CTATTTTGCCGCCAGGGGTTATAGGGTTGTTGTACCCGACCAGCGCGGCTACAATGACAGCGACAAGCCAGAGCGAGTCTCGGACTATTCGATCGTTCAGCTTGCCGAAGATGTGGCGGCGATTGTGCGGCAGCTCAAACTCGACGATTGTATTCTTGTCGGGCACGACTGGGGTGCAGCTGCTGCGTGGCAGGCGGCCATTCGCCACCCGAGCCTGTTCTCGCGGCTGGTGATTCTCAACGTGCCGCACCCGCAGGTTTTTATGCGGACTGTCTTCACCAACCCGAAGCAGTTTCTGAAGAGCTGGTACATGTATTTTTTCCAGCTGCCGGTTGTGCCTGCATGGCTCTTGTCTCTCGACGGCTACAAGCGCTTTGCCGAGGGCATGCGCTCCACCGCGAACGAAGGGTCTTTCACGGACGAAGACATGCTGGCGTACATCGATGCCTGGCAGAAGCCCAACGCGCTGGATTCGATGATCAACTGGTACCGCGCGGCCTTCAGGCACCCTGAGTTGGGCGGGCCGAGCGATGTGATTGTGCCGACCCTGGTGCTCTGGGGCGAAGGCGATAAATTTCTCGAAGCCTCGATGGCGGCGGATAGCCTGCACTACTGCCGTACCGGTCGAGTAAAATATTTTCCCCACGCCACCCACTGGTTGCAGCACGATGAGCCCGATGCCGTGAATGCCGAAATCGAAAAATTCATCAAGGAATAATTATGCACCACTCCGTTTTAAGCCGTGTCAAGCCGCGCCCTGAAGGCGGGTTCGCGCATGATCTGAAAGATCGGCTTCTCACCGGCATCGGCGCGACCGCCGACCATTTCTTACGCACGTTTCTTTCGACGCGCGTGCTCGTGAGCAACATTCCGGCAATACCCAAAGTCGTGCAGGCCGACTACCGGCAGAAGTGGGAGTTCTATCGAAACCCGGAATTTATCACTGCGCCAGAGACTTTTTTTGCGAAACCCGAATGGGTCGAGCCGGTCGTTCGACCGGCCGAGGAAATGAACCTGCCGATACACGATGCGATTTATGAAGATATCATCTTCCCGAGTGCCTTTGAACCGCTGAACCCAGCATACCATCCAACCGATGTCTATCCTGCAAAGCAGGCGCCGGCAATCGCGCGCTTCATTCGACACAAACATGGCATACATGGCGGCAAAGCAGAAGACCGCCCGACTCTCGTTGTTGTGCACGGTTACGTGCTCGATGGCTATAAATTCAATGCGCAGCTTTTTGAAGTCGCCAAATTTTTCCGGTTGGGATTCAACATACTCATGTACACGATGCCGTACCACGGCCCGCGCAAGGCGCCGGGCGCGCGGTTCAGCGGTGACGGTTTCATGTTCTTCGACGTGGCGCGCATTGCCGAGAACGTGCGCTGGTCAGTGCATGACCTGACGCGCTACATCGACTTTCTCAAAAAACGCTCCGCCGCACCAGTGGGCATGATGGGCTTTTCGCTCGGCGGCTACCACACGGCGCTGATGGCTTCGCTCGATAAGCGCCTGGCGTTTGCAATTCCAGTAGTTCCGGTAATCACGCTCTTTAACGTCATTCTGCAGTGGCAGCCGAGCGCAGCAGTGATCGAGGCTTTTCTCAAAATTCTAAAGCTCGACAAGAACGATATTAACCAGCTGTTGCTTCCTGTTTCGCCGCTCGCGCGACCACCGGTAATCGAGCACGAGCGCCTGCTGATCATTGCCGGTACCGCCGACCGTATGGCGCACCCCGACCACGCGCACAGCCTGTGGCACCACTGGAAACACCCGAAGATCTACTGGTTTCCCGGTAACCACCTGGTACACTTTGAAAAGACGCATTACATGCGCCAGGTGGTTGGTTTTTTGCGGGGATTAAAATTGTTCTAATCCAAATACGGCCTGAGCCAGCGCTCCATCTCCGCAACTGGCCTGCCTTTGCGCGCAGCGTAGTCTTCGAGCTGGTCACGGTCAATTTTTCCCACCGCGAAATACTTTGCCTCGGGATGCGCAAAGTAGAGCCCGCTCACTGAGGAAGGCGGCGTCATGGCAAAACTTTCGGTTAGCTCGATGCCGGTGTTCTTTTCTACCGACAACCAATCAAACAGAGTCCGCTTTTCCGTGTGGTCGGGCGATGCGGGGTAGCCCGGCGCCGGTCGAATACCCTGGTATTCTTCTCGGATCAGCCCCTCAATATCCAGTTTTTCGTCGGGGGCATAACCCCAAATCTGTTTGCGCACCAATTCGTGCGCATACTCGGCAAACGCTTCGGCGAACCTGTCGGCTAAGGCCTTGACCATAATGGCGGAGTAATCGTCGTTCTGTTTCTCGAACCGTGCCGCATATTCGCCCGCGCCGTCACCGGCAGTGACCGCGAAGCCTCCGATATAATCCTTTTCGCCGATAAAGTCGGCGAGGCTGTAATAGATCTGGTCATTTTCCTTTTTCTTCTGCTGGCGCAAGAAGTGGAACTTGTGCAGCACCCTGTCACGTTTTTCATCCGCGAAGACTACCACGTCGTCACCCTCCCGCCTGCACGGGAAAATGCCCACCACGCCGCGCGGGGTAAACGGTTTGTCTTTGAGTATTTGCGCCAGCATCTTCTGTGCATCGTTAAATAGCCTTGTTGCTTCTTTGCCCACAACTTCATCATCCAAAATGCGCGGGTAACGGCCACGCAGCTCCCATGCCATGAAGAACGGAGACCAGTCGAAATACGGTATGAGATCGCCGAGGCGCACGTTGTCGAGCAGCGTGACGCCGAGCTTGTTCGGAACTTTGACTTGAGCAGGTTTCCATTGCGGAGCATGCGCACGCGCCTCGGCGATTGTCAGAAATGAACGCTCCTTCTTGCCACTCAGGTAATCTTCTCGCAACTGGGTTTGCTCCGCGTTGAGCTTACGCATGTATTCAGCCCTCAGCTCTTCGCTAAAGAGGCTTCCCAGCACGCCCGTCACCAGCGACGCGTCGGGTACATGCACAACGGGGTTATTGTAGGCCGGAACAATTTTGACGGCTGTATGTGCGGCAGAAGTTGTTGCGCCGCCGATCAGCAGTGGCTGGGTAAATCCGCCCTTCTGCATTTCGCTGGCAACATGCACCATTTCATCGAGCGAGGGAGTGATAAGCCCGGAAAGACCAATCACATCAGCTCCTATCTCCCGCGCTTTTTCCAGAATTTTTTCACAGGGCACCATGACGCCCAGGTCGTGCACTTCGTAGTTGTTACAGGCCAGAACGACGCCGACGATATTCTTGCCGATATCGTGTACGTCGCCCTTAACCGTTGCAAGCAGTACTTTTTTTTGAACACTTTCCGAACCGGCAGCATTCTTTTCGGCTTCCATGAACGGCAAAAGGTACGCCACGGCTTTTTTCATGACTCGCGCCGATTTGACGACCTGCGGCAGGAACATTTTGCCTGCGCCAAAAAGTTCGCCGACAACACGCATACCGCCCATGAGGGGCCCTTCGATCACGCGCAGCGTTGGCTGGTATTTTTGCCGCAACTCTTCGACATCCTCTTCGACATACGCATCAATGCCCTTGATGAGCGCATGCTCGATGCGCTGCTCTGCTGTGCCATTGCGCCAGGAAAGATCTTCTTTAACCTGCTCTTTGCCGCCCGACTTATATTTGTCGGCAATCGCGAGCAGGCGCTCGGTCGCATCGCTGCGGCGGTTCAGAATAACATCTTCGACGTGCTCGCGCAACTCAGGAGGAATGTCTTCGTAAACTGCCAGCATTCCGGCATTGACGATACCCATGTCTAATCCGGCCCTGATCGCATGGTAGAGAAATACCGAGTGTATCGCTTCGCGCACGGCATTGTTGCCACGAAACGAAAACGAAACGTTACTCACTCCCCCCGAGACATAGGCCCCTGGGCATTCCTGCTTAATGCGACGCGTCGCATTGATGAAGTCGAGCGCGTAGTTGTTGTGTTCCTCGATTCCCGTGGCCACAGTGAGAATATTCGGATCGAAGATGATGTCAGACGGGGGAATCCCTGCCTTTTCTGTAAGCAACCTGTAAGCGCGCTTACAGATGCGCACCTTGTCTTCTTCTGTGGCGGCCTGGCCTTGTTCGTCAAAGGCCATCACCACCATCGCAAAACCATATTGCCGGATCGTGCGTGCCTGTTCGAGAAACTTCTCTTCGCCTTCTTTGAGACTGATCGAATTGACGATCCCCTTGCCCTGGATGCACTTCATTCCTGCGAGAATGACCGACCACTTCGATGAATCGATCATGATGGGCACTCGCGCGATATCGGGTTCCGAGGCAATCAGGTTCAGAAAGCGCGTCATGCACGCTTCACCGTCGAGCAGAGCTTCGTCGAAGTTGACGTCGAGTATGTTGGCGCCCGCGATCACTTGTTGCCGCGCCACCTCGAGCGCTTCATCGAACTTGTCTTCGAGAATGAGCTTCTTAAACTTGGGTGAGCCGGTCACGTTCGTGCGTTCGCCAATCATGAGAAAACCGGTTGAACCATCGACGTTCAGCGGTTCGAGACCCGAGAGGTGTAACCCCACCCCCCCGGCCCCCTCCCCACTCAGTGGAGAGGGGGAGCGAGGGGGCCGTGGCTTCTCGGTGGCAACCCGTTTCACCATTTCTTTAATGTGATCGGGCGTTGTGCCACAGCATCCACCCGCGATATTGAGCAGACCTTCCTTCGCGAATACCGCGAGGTCAGAGGCGAACATGGCCGGCGTCTCGTCGTAGCCACCAAAGGCATTCGGCAATCCCGCGTTGGGATAACATGAAATCATCACGTCAGAAACACGGGAGAGCGCCTGCAGATGGGGTTTCATGTCTTTGGCACCGAGTGCACAGTTGATGCCGATGGAGAGCGGGTTAGCATGGCGCACGGAGGTGAAAAACGCTTCGGCAGTTTGCCCTGACAACGTTCGACCCGAGGCGTCGGTAATGGTGACGGATATAGAAACAGGAACACGGTAACCAACTGCCGCAAATGCTTCTTCAAAGGCGACGATCGCTGCCTTAACATTGAGCGTGTCGAGATTCGTTTCTGGTAGCAGCAGGTCTGAGCCTGCTTGGAGGAGTGCTATTGCCTGCTCTCTGAACGCGGCTTTCAGTTCGTCAAAGTTCGTGGCGCGGTACGCGGGATTGTTTACGTCCGGTGAAATGGATGCCGTCTTGGTAGTTGGTCCGAGCGAACCTGCTATGAAAATCTTCCGTGCCTCGCCATGGGCCTTGTAGTACTCCTGCCGCGCGAAGAGGACGCAGCGCACCGCTGCCTCATTGAGCAGTGGCACGAGATGCCCGAGCTTGTAGTCCGCCTGCGAAATGGCATTGCTGCTGAACGAGTTGGTTTCGATAATGTCGGCACCCGCTTCCATGTACTCGCGGTGGATTGCGGCAATGACATCGGGTCGCGTCAGGCAGAGCAGGTCTGAGTTGCCCTTGAGGGGGATTTCACTTGTAGCTATGGAATTCCATATCTGTGCCGGAATCTCAAAATCCGGGGCCATGGATTTCCATAGCTGGGCTGGCTTTACACTCCCCGTGCCGCGGTAGTCCTCTTCGGAGAGGCCGCGCCGCTGGATCATTGTGCCCATCGCGCCGTCGAGTATAAGGATACGCTCAGCAAGCGCCTGGCGAATATCCGCCTCAGAGTAAATTGGCATATATCGATATATCTAAATGTATCGATGCATTGTAAAGCGGTTACGCTCCATAGCCTGTTGACCACACTGTTTTACCCCCTTATATCCGGGGGTGCTCCCTGCGGGCTTTTCGCCACAACCCACTACTGGAGCGCGCGCGGCACGGAAATCTCTTACCAGATTGATATACGTCCCGGATGGCAGAGCAGCAAGACACAGAAGTTGAATTACGGGTTGATGACGTTTCACAACTCGCGGATGCGTATCGACTCGGAAATTTTTTCGCAACCGGTATTTGAGTCGCTTGAACAGACGATTATGCGCCGTGTCGCCAGGCTCTTATTTCTTTTTGCCGGCCGTCCGCTTTTTTCTGCCACCCGATGCAGGTATTCCCGAAATCCTGGGCTTTGGTGGTTTGTACTTGGGCAACGGTTTCACGGTGCGTATCTTCTTTTCAGGCGGAGCGAGTAAGGCACGCTTCTTTTTTGCCGTGCTGACCGGCACAACCCGATTATATTCAAGAGTTTTGCCGATCCAGAAAGCAAGATCCGCGTCGGTTGTATAGCCTTCCGGATGAATGAATACAAAACCGATCATCGGTCGCCCGGCAAAGTCCATTTCGCGGCAACCTTCGCGTTTCAGCGCCGAGTAGTGGAATTCGGGATCGATGCGCGCCATGAGCCGTTCAACACCGGATGACCTGTCGCGGTTAATGCCCACGCACATCTTGTCGTCAACCATGAAGGCAACGCCGCCAAACATCTCTTTTTCGACAAACGCAGTCTGTGGCGACAGTAACTTGCGAATGCGGTCTGCGAAAGCGCTGGAGTACGGCATAGGCAACGAAACGCAGCGAGCACTCCGTGTCCACCTTTTGCCCGATAATGCCGGCATTTTGATTTACGCGCCGGTGTGGCGAAAAAATTGCCCTTCATGCAAAGCGCAGGTAAAAATTTTGAACAGTGGGATGAACGCTACGGCCAGGCAGAATACTTCTATGGCACCGAGCCCAATGATTTTTTGAAATCCCAAACACACTGCCTGTTGCCCGGCGCTTCCGTGCTGTGTCTCGCCGAGGGAGAAGGCCGCAATGCAGTCTATCTGGCTAAGCAGGGTTTCGCTGTTACTGCAGTAGATGGTTCATCCCAGGGCTTTGTGAAGCTTGCGCAGCTCGCAGCCAAAGCCGGGGTAACTGTGCGTACTGTCGTCAAGGATTTAGCGCACTTTGATATGGGGCAACGTGAGTATGACGCCATCGTCTCTATTTGGTGCCATCTGCCGCAACCGCTGCGCGCTGAAATCCACCGTCGTGTTGTACTTGCGCTCAAGCCGGGTGGTTTCTTTATTCTCGAAGCCTACACTCCGCGACAGCTACAGTACAAAACCGGCGGACCGCCTGATGCCACGATGATGATGACGCGTGAGCTGCTCAAGACCGAGCTTGCTGGTTTGGAGGTCAAACTGGCACAGGAGCTCGAGCGCGAGATTCACGAAGGCAAGGGCCACAACGGCAAGAGCGCCGTCGTGCAGTTTGTCGCAAGAAAGCCAAGGCGAGTATAGGGGCGCGTTTCAAGTGGTGGATGTGAAAATGGGACGCCGTCCCAAAGAGGAGAAAACTCCCTCGCAGCTCTATGACCGGGCTGTGGCCCTGGCGGCGCGCCGCTTGCGCAGCTCTGCCGAGTGAAAGAAGAAGCTCATTGAAGAAAATTACCCCGAAGACGAAGTCGATGTGGCGATCGCTCGGCTCACTGAAGTGCACCTGCTTGACGACAACCTCGTCGCGCAGTCCATTTCGCGCCGTTACGCCGACCGCGGTAACCGCTTCATCGTTCAGAAAATGAAAGAGAAGGGCGTGACCGCCGAGCAGGAGTCGGCACTTGAGTCCCTGGCCGATGAATTCGAGCGCGCGCTAGCGGCAGGCAAAAAGAAGCTGCGCACACTGGAAAAATTTGAGCCGAAGGTGCAGGCGCAGAAACTCTACCAGCATCTGGCTCTGCGCGGTTTTACTGGAGCAACCGTACAAAAAGTCGTGCGCCAGTTAACCCGGCTGGTCGATGAGGGCGCGATCGATAATTAACGGGCAGCAGCTAAAACCTACCGCGTTGTGTAGCGATACGTGATTTCAAGGTGCCCTTCGACCTTTCTGCCCGGTTCGTATTTCAATAGTAATTCCCGACCACTGTAATCCAGTTCTGCTGTTGCGGGCGCAATGCCACGGGGCATACCTGCGACGACGGTGGGTATGAGATAGAGAGTTTTGAGCGGCTCATCTTTGCCGGGAGCAAGAATGTGCAGGCGCGCCTCGCCCGAAAGCAGGCCATGCACCTTGAGTTCGAACGATTCGGTGCCTTCGGGCAACTGGATCGTCAGCGTGCGCGGTTTTTCCGCGTCGTCGATGACGAGGGATGTTTCTCGGCACGCCGTGGCCAAAAGCAGCAATGAGAGCAAAGTGAGGCGAAAACGCAGCATCAGGGCAATCTGCCGGCGCGCGACGCGCGCACAAATGTTTTGCTTTTCAGCGCAACCGCACCCGCTTTAGGTGCGGCATGCCAACGCCTGCCAGAATCGCGCTAATCGGCACTGGCGCCATCGGCGCATCGATTGCCCGCGCGCTCTACCTCAACCAGGTACCGTTCACCATTCTCGTACGCAACAAGCAGCGCAAAGCAGATCTGGCATCAAAGGGAATTCGCTATACGTTAAAATCCACCACGCACGTTCGCCTCAATGGGCGGGCCGAAGTGCTGACTCTGGCCGAGGCGCAGAAAAAAGCGCGCAGCCTCAAATTCGACTACATCTTTCTCGGCATGAAAACTCCGCACCTGAAAGAGGCTGCAAAGACGGTGAAAGGTCTGCTCGCAAAGGGTGGCCGACTCGTCTTGCTGCAAAATGGTTTGCCTGAAATGGAGCTCCGCAATTTTAAAGAGAAGAATATTATTTCGGGGATTGTTGGCTATAACGCGCAGCTATTGCCCGATGGCAGCTATTTCCAGTCGAACCCGGGGCATTTGATCCTGGCGAACGCGCAACTAGCACCGGAAGAACTCAAGGTGCTGCTTGAACCACACCTGCCGGTGGTCGTTTCGACCAACCCGCTCGGCTTTCGCTGGAACAAGCTGGCAATCAATAGCGTGATCAATGGCCTCGGAGCGATCTCGGGTTTGGCGCTGGGCCCGCTCTTTGCAAGGCAGGCGGCGCGGCACGCGGCGATTGGTCTAATCAAAGAAGCTGCTGCGGTTATGCGCGCACTACAGATCGAAGAAGGTATTGTGCCCGGCGCGATCTCGGTCTATCGCTTTGCGAAGCTGCCGGCACTCGTGCAGCACCTGGTGCTGTTCGTGTTGGGCCGCAAGTACGCGAAGATTCGCACTTCAATGCTGCAAGACGTGGAACGCGGTGTAAAAACCGAGGTAGAGCAAATTCACGGAGCGATAGTCGCAGCAGCCGAACAGGTGGGAATCGCTGTACCGCTGACCCAGAAGGTCGTTCAGCTCGTGCACGCGCTCGAAAACGGTGCAGCCAGACCCGGTTTAGACTTGCTAACCGACTGAACTGCCCGCGCCAAATTTCTGCGGCGCTGATTCGTAGAACATATTATGCGGGACTATACGCATTTGCGCGACGCATGCTAGCAAAATCGTTAAAGCGTACGCCATACCGACGCAGCGCTTTGGTGACAAAGGGCGCTCCCCATTGCCTGAGGTAAAAGGGCTGGTTCACGACGAAGTGGTGGATGCCATGCGTTGCACCGAAGTTGAAACAGAAAATGTGTAACGGTAGCACAAGCCACGAATTGAGAACCTGCGTCTGTTTTACCAGAGAATCGATCGGTTGGGTGTTTGTGCCGGTATCGCCATAATAGTGCATGTTGGAAGAGACAATCTGTATTGCGGTTTGCCGCAGCCAGCACGGAATGAGATAGACCACAGCTGCGGTATTCAAAAACGTCACGATCGGCGCAAGCCATGCAGGCGGAGCGAATGTCGCGCCTACGAGAAGAAATCCCAACCGGATTAAAGACAGTAACAGGAAGCTGTACCAGAGCAGCATAAAAGTTCTTTGCAACGGAATTATCTTATGCGGCGCTTTGATGCGTCTCAGGTCGGCCAGGGCATCACGCTTGATTTTGGGGCCTTGAATGGTGAGCGCTGCGAGCGGGTCGAGCATGACCAGCAGCCGCTTGAGACCCCACGGCATGCCGTTCGAGATATAGCGTTCTTCGACATCGTTCCTGTGTCCTGACACGCGGTGGTGCAACAGGTGGATCTCTTTGCGAAACCACGGATTTACTGTATTTGCGCGAAAGAGCCAGACGATCCAGAACATAAAGTTCTGCGCTCGCTGCGAATGCTTGTAATAGAGCGAATGAATCAGGTCGTGTTCGATCTCATGCAAGAATGAAGCGAGAATGCCGTTCGTGACGATCGTAAGCCACGCAGGTACGAGCTCCGCGACGTAGAGCGCGGCCATAGCAACCATTCCGCTGGCAGAGCCTAAGGTAATCGCCAGCCCGATTTCGTCCTGGAAACGGTTAAGCCAGCTATGCCGCCTGCGCAAACGACGATCGCCAAAGCGAATCCACTGGATAATCTTGCTGCTGCGCTCTTTGTCGCTTAAGTGCGCAATGCGAGAGGCCTTGGCTGCGGTCATGGCAAACCGTGGCGTGTTGGCCTGGGGTGCAAAGCAAAAATGAATCTGGTGTCAACTTTTAGTTACTCGAGTAGGTCTATCGATTCGACCTTTCGAAAGTGTGCATCGAATGTGTATAGCGGTATTCCATGCTGCATCGACAACGCCGCAATCCAGAGGTCATTTGCCGGTATGGGAGTGCCCGCCTTGCGCAACTGCGCGTAGATTTTGGCGTAGTAGTGGGTTGTTTCGCTGTCAGGGAAAATTACCTTCACGCGCGCCGACGCGAGGAACTTCTGCAGGACTTTTTCATTCTGCTGGGTTTTGCTGCCGGCTGCGAAACCCGCCCGCAGCTCACCTAAGGTAATAAACGTAAGGAAGACATGTGTGGCTCTCTGCACTTTTGACAGGGCCGACGCGTTACCCCGGGCCAGCTCTGTATAGGTATTCGTATCGAGCAGCAGCCGCATTTATGACCACATGTTCTTGTCGATTTTGCGCTGGTCTTTCAGTGCTTTTTCTGTGGCGGCATCTTCGGCCCAGGTACCTGCCACGAAATCGAGGTCATGGTTTTCCAGGGTACCGAGCGAAGCCCGCAAAGCTTCGAGCAGTGTGTCATTGAGGCTTTGCCGCTTCTTACGAGCAGTTTGCCTCAGGCCACGATCCATTTCGGGAGTAACGTTGCGCACGGTATATTGCAGGCGCTTCATGCCTGCATTGTAGGCAACTGTTGCCGGTGCGTCAAGCAAATTGCCTTGCCACCGCTTCTTGCGTCGCAGGCAGCCGGGCACTTCTGGTTTTCAGCCTGACTTTTGCT
>CAYOZO010000105.1:0-11145 GCA_964408405.1 uncultured Turneriella sp. | reverse complement strand
AAAAAATCCCGTGCTCGCTGCAGACGCCGCGACTCGCAATGCGAATCGCTTGCAAAACGGCCATAAGTGGCCTGTCTGCAGCTGCGCTCGGTTTCAACATCCTGCTTCGTGGCTGTTTTGCAACAGCCTGTTAGGGGTTCTTATACAGACTGGGTATCAGCTTGACGGAGCGATTTTTCGTGCATGATTTAGCGCACAGGCTCTTGGCCTCATAATATCACTGACGGCCGATTTCTGAAATGGGTTTTGGCGCATGCAGAAACCCACCCTACTCATTCTCGCCGCTGGTATGGGCAGCCGTTACGGCAGCCTCAAGCAGATGGATGGCCTCGGCCCCGGCGGCGAGACAATCATGGATTATTCCATTTACGACGCGATTCGCGCAGGGTTTGGTAAAGTCGTCTTCGTCATTCGCAACAGCTTTGCCGATGACTTCAAGGCGGTCTTCTCTACACAACGCTACCAGGGCAAAATTGCTGTCGAGTATGTGATGCAAGAACTCGACATGATACCCGCCGCGTTCAAGCTCAACCCCGAGCGCACCAAGCCATGGGGTACCAACCACGCAATTATGGTTGCCAAGCACGCAGTGAATGAACCATTTGCCGTCATCAATGCCGACGACTACTATGGCCGTCATGCTTTCGAAGTACTCGCCCATTTTCTCATCGGCGCCGTGGGAAAACAAAACGATTACTGCATGGTGGGCTATGAGCTCGGCAAGACCCTTTCAGAACTTGGCGCTGTTTCGCGCGGTGTCTGTTCTGCCGATGCAAATGGCTACCTGACCTCTGTCGTCGAGCGCACCCATATCGAGCGCATCGATGGCACTATCCAATACAAAGACGAGAATGGTAACATGGTTGCAGTGGATGACAAAGCAATAGTCTCGATGAACATGTGGGGCTTTACTCCTGACTACTTCATCCACTCCGAAAGGATGTTCGTGGATTTTCTGCGTGAAAAGGGCAACGACCCTAAGGCGGAGTTCTTTATTCCTTTGGTGGTCAATAACCTCGTGGCGAGCGGTACCGCGAAACTTAAGGTACTCACTACCGATTCAGAATGGTTCGGTGTGACGTACCAGGGCGACAGGCCAAAGGTGGTAGAGAAACTCAACGCGCTGATCGCGAAGGGAGAATACCCGCCGAAGTTGTGGGCTGCTTAAATTACCTGCATCGAGTAGCCGATGACGCTCGCGCGCCCCTTGAGGGGTACGGCACCGCGGTAGACAAAGCCGCTTGTATCGGTGAGTAGCGCATAAGTCTGTTCGCTCGCCAGAATGCTTCCGGGCGCGGCTGCCGATTCAAGCCGCTGCGCCGTGTTGACGGTATCGCCCCAGAGGTCGTAGGTGTACTTGCGCCGGCCGATTACCCCGGCGACAACCGGCCCGGTATGGATACCGATGCGCATTTGCAGAGCAAGCCCCCTGCTCTTGTTCACGCGCGCAAGGTCAGAAAACATGGCCCGGGCAAGGCGCACGCAGCGGGCGGCATGATCGTCGGCAGCTGCCGGAACGCCCGCGGCCGCCATATAGGCGTCACCAATCGTCTTAATCTTCTCGACACCGGCGCTTGATGCGGATTCATCGAACAGGCTAAAGAGTTCGTCGAGCACGTCGACAATCCGCTCTGCTGGGGTGCTCGCGGCCCAGGAAGTGAAACCCGAGAGGTCAGCGAACAGCACGCTTGCCTGCGGCACCTGATCGGCGATACGGTGCTGGCCTGATTTGAGGCGGCCCGCAATCTCAACAGGCAGCATGTTCTGCAGCAGCTCATCGGCACGTCTTGTTTGCGCCTCGAGGTCACCGGCCGTCATTCGGAGAAAATTTGACAGTATACGTTTTTCACGCCTGAGCTGCGCCAGCTCAGCCAGCACCTGCTCGGGTGATTCTGCCGCGTCGGGCTGAGAAGTAACGCTGGCTTCTTTTGGCTCTTGCGGTTGTTGTGCCGGCGTTGCAGCGCCGGTATTACCTATCCAGCTGAAAGTCACCGTGGAGATGACAGTATTGTGAAAATCACACTGCATGCCCGGCGTGTCGCCTATTTCGCCCCACGAGTGAAATCCCACTACGGGCGCATGCCAGAGATCATAGATACGTTCAATTTCACGTTCGACCAGCGGGCCATAAGCCCGCGCGCGGATAGCGCAGTTGAAGAGCAATACCGCATCTGCGCGCGCCGCCGTATGCCGCTCACGAAAGGA
Source organism: uncultured Turneriella sp. (assembly GCA_964408405.1). Classification (GTDB taxonomy): domain Bacteria; phylum Spirochaetota; class Leptospiria; order Turneriellales; family Turneriellaceae; genus Turneriella. The sequence continues at coordinate 8,940 of CAYOZO010000105.1, read as the reverse complement.
CTGCATTTCAGAGATCGCCTCGGCCATTGTTGATTCGACGTTGGGCGAGCAGAAGCGGGCCTGCGCACCTTCGGGAATTTCGCCACCGTAGTAGACTGCACCTTCAACCGGGTCGAAGCGCAGCGCGGCACGCAACACCTCAGTGCCGTCAGCCCGCCGCAGCAGCAGCAGATACTCAGAGGCGGCGCGCAGCTCAGGATCGAGGTTGTTCTGGGCATCAGCTGCGGCGAGCAGACCAAAGTACCGGCGATAGAATTCTACCGCTGGTATACCTTCGATGGAGTATACCTTGTTACCGGTCGCGCGCGTGATGGTTTTGGCTGTACCGAGTTCGCGCCAACCAGAAACAGCGAGGCCGCTGACGTGCATTTGTGCAGAATCGAGTATGAGAGCCACGGCCGCACTCTCGAGGGGAATTCCCTGCTCGTCGAATACCGGTGGCCGTGCGAATCGCCCGTAGCTGCTCGCCATCCCACCGTAGACCGGTGCCTGGGGCAACGCCGCACGCACGTCGCGCAACAACTCTTCTGGCCTGGGGTCAAGTCCGCCGCCGGCGATGAGCAGCAGGAGCGCCGGTTTTTTAAAGGCTAAAGCCGCCGCGGCGGCGATCTCCTGGCCAATCGTCTTGCCTGCAGATGCAGGGTTGCCCGAACGAAATACCTGCAGGCGAAAGCTGTTCTCTGGCAGTTCGAGCAAAAGCACCGAAAGCTGGTCGCGCTGGACGCGCGAGCCTGTAATCGTTTCGGCGGCACACGCGGCAAAGCAGCGAATGCCACGCGTCAGCAATGGTCGCAGGATAGTCCCGTCGCAGATATTCTCGCCAACAAAGATAACTGCGACATTGGCGTGTAGGTTGCGTGCTTCATGCACCAGCAGATGGCTTTCGAGATCGTCGGCGCCAGACGCCACGAGTGAAACGGCCCTGATCACGGCGCCAATGTACCCGGAGATGGTAACGCTGGCAAGATGAAAGTCACTGTAACAAGGCCAGAACCTGCCGCGCCACGCCATGCGCCGATGCAGGGTTTTGCCCTGTTACCAGGCGGTCATCGGTAATGACGTTTTCTGCCCAATTCGGAGCAGGAACATGCACAGCGCCGCGGCTTTCGAGCTTCTCGCTCAGGAAGAACGGTATGATCTTGTCGAGGCCCACCGCCTTCTCTTCGTCGCGGGTGAACGCTGCAACCCGCTTGCCGCGAACCAGGTAATCGCCGCTGCTCAGTTTGATGTTCACCAACCCGGCCGGGCCATGGCAAACAGCGGCGACAACACCGCCGGCTTCATAGATGTCTCGCGCTATGGATTGCAGCCTCGCTTCATCAGGAAAATCCCACATTGTGCCGTGGCCACCGGCGTAGAAGATCGCGGCATAGTCGGCGGCGTTCACCTGCTCTGGCTTGAGCGAGGCATGCACCCGCTTCATGACAGCCGCGTCGGCGAGAAAAGCTTCTGTGGTCGCGTCCGCTTCATCGGTGCCGATGATGGGCACTGCCCCGCCGCGCGTACTGGCAAAGACAATCTCGAAATGGTCTTTCAGTACCGCATAGGGGTGTGCGATTTCAGGCGCGAAGGCGCCGGTCGGCTTTCCTGAATCGCCTAGGACGTCATTACTGGTGAGGACAAAGAGTATTTTTTTCATTTTTTTCCGCGGGCAAATATTTTTGCTAAATTGATCCTGAAGAACAAAGTAGTAAGAGGACCGGAGCGCAGCCAAAAAAAACCACAATATGCCTTCTACTGGCGGTACAGCAGGCCACGAGCCAGGTATGTCAGGCGATCTGTGATCCTGCAAAGAGCCGGTTTTTCACGGCGCTCGCGACTGATGGGCTACCGCGCTGGCGTTCGGGTATGAATTGGTGCAGAACAGCCTGACAGCAATGAATGGGTTTCGACCGCTTCTGCACATCCTGTGCTGGCAAAGTTGCGCCAGTTTTGGAGACGCCTGGTCATTAAAGTTGTGTGCGAAACACATAGCCTTCATCAATTTGGGTTTGTGGAGCCATTGACCCCAGCCGTGGCTTGCACCAGGAGCCCTTGAGTGAAGAAGAAATGGAAGATTCTTATCGCCACCGTCGCCGCACTGGGTTTGCTCGCGCTGGTCTTCGAAGAGAATATCAAGACGAAAATCATCCACGTGCTCGGCGCGGCCGAAAACTATAAGGCTGTGGGCGACGCCAATGCAATGCAGCCACAATTTACCGACGCAGACCAAAATCGCCCCCGCATCGCTGTGTCGCTTGTACCAGTGGCGCAGGGTTTCACGCAACCGGTCGATATTCAGTTCTCGCCCATCGAAAAAGACGTGGCCCTCATGGCCGAGAAGACCGGCGCTCTCAAGTGGATCAACCTCAGGAGTAAAGCTTCGGGTACGCTGGCGCAAATCGATGTCATTACCCATGCCGAAGAAGGCCTGCTCGGTATTGCATTCCACCCCGATTACGCTGCGAATGGCAAGATCTACATGAACTACGTCGCGAACGAGAATGGCCGTGACGTGAGCCGGGTCGCTGAATGGATTGTTTCCAAGCCGGCTGATTTGGCAAAGGCGAAGCTCTCGAACGGGCGCATTCTCATGCGCGTTGTGCAGCCGTACGCCAACCATAACGCGGGACAGCTCGCGTTTGGCCCTGACAAGATGCTCTACATCGGCTGGGGCGACGGCGGATTCAAAGACGATCCGAAAGGGCATGGGCAAAATCCCCTGACCCTGCTAGGTAGCATGCTGCGCATTTCTGTCGACGCAGACCCATCAGGAAAACCATACAGCATACCAAAGGACAATCCGCATGTAGGCGATGCGCGTTATGCGCCCGAGGTTTGGGCGATCGGCTTTCGCAACCCATGGCGTTACAGCTTTGACCCCGCTGGCCGGCTCGTGGTCGCCGATGTGGGGCAGGACCGATTTGAAGAAATTGATATTGTAGAAAAGGGTGCGAACTATGGCTGGAATGTGCGCGAGGGTTTCCATTGTTTCGAACCGAAAGACAACTGCCGCACCATGGGCTTTCGCGATCCGGTGTATGAATACGGCCGCAAAGAGGGCCAGTCGATTACGGGCGGCTTTGTCTACACAGCCACAGAGATTGCCGGGCTGCAAAATAAGTACGTCTTTGCCGACTTCGTCAGCGGGCGTATCTGGGCCATGGCGTTACCTGCTGACGCGCAAGCGAAGGTCGATACTGTCTACACCCTGGGAAGGTGGCCGGTGCTCATTTCTACATTCGGCCGCGACCCAGGTGGCAATATCTATGCTGCGGATTTCGGTAGTGGGACAATCTTTCGCTTCGCAAAACGCTGACAGACCTCGGTTCAACAAGCCAGATTCTCCTGGTAAAGCGCGACCACATGCGAACAGATCGGTCTGCATGCGATGAAGTCATTGGTCAGCGATTTACTTGACAAGTTGACAAACACGGGGCCGTTTAGGTTCATGAAAAGGCTGACAGTCGGCGAATTCAAGAACAGGTTTTCCGACGTTATTGCACGTGTGCGTAAGGGCGAGAAAATTGCCGTGGAATACGGCAAGAAGCATGAAATCATTGGCATCTTCGGTCCTCCGGAAAAACCAAAGAAGATTTACCGTAAGCTGGGCCTGCTCAAACGCCGTGGCAAGTTAGAACTGACTCACGATTTCAGGCTGACGACCGAAGAATTTCTGGGCTTAGATTAATCATGAGATTGCTGATCGATACCCATGTTTTTCTGTGGGCGTTGTTTGAACCATCAATGCTGGATAGTCGCATTGCCAAATGCCTGAAGAGTGCCGAGCTGGTACACGTCAGCACTATCACCTTCTGGGAAAACGCCCTTAAGGTGGGCATCGGCAAATTGAAATTACCCCGGACAAAACCAGCTGAACTGCCATCCGTTGCCGAGAAAACAGGTTTCACAATCAGCTCCCCAGATACAAATTCTTTCGCAAGTTTCAACGAACTGCCCATCAACCAACACCGCGACCCATTCGATCGGATGCTTGCCTGGCAGGCGATTTGCGAAAATTATGTTCTGGTCACGGCCGACGAGGCTTTTCGAGGGTACCGACCAGCCGGATTGAAAACCTTCTGATTCAGGCAACCTTTGGCACCGGGTGGCTTCTTCACGATCCATGAACCGAGCGGCAGGGCCGCCGCCAGCCTAACGAACTACGGCGCGCGCCTTGCCTCGCTCGTGGTCTCTGACCGCAACGGCAATCCCGTCGATGTCGTTACGGGCTACAACTCGGTCGACGACTACGAAAAGGGAGCTCGTTTTTTTGGTGCGAATGTCGGCCCCTTTGCGAACCGCATTCGCGATGCCCGCTTTACCATCGACGGACACGCATACCGCTTCACGCCCAATGGTAACGGGCACCTGCTGCACAGCGGTGTGCAAGGCCTCGACTCCGTGCTATGGAATTCCATAGCCAGCAGAGAAAAGACGTCCTTAGTAATTACTAAAACCATTGAATTCACCTATCGCAGCCCCGATGGCGAGTTTGGTTTTCCCGGCCCGGTGGACTATAGCATTCACTACAAACTTCTGCCCGGCCCCGCGCTGCGCATCGAATACACCGCGATGACACAGAAGGCGACGCACCTGAATATCGCACACCATTCTTATTTCAACCTCGCGGGGCACGATGCGGGCGATATCGACGACCATATTATGCAAATCAACGCGGATCACTGTCTCGAAGTCGACGCCGACGCGATACCGACGGGAAAACTCTTGCCAGTGGACAAAACCCCGCTGGACTTACGAGCTCCCACACGCCTGGGCGATCGCTTGCATGCGGATTTTGCCCTGTTACGTGCCTGCGGCGGTTTTGACCAGTGCTTCGTGATTAATTATTCAAACCCTGCCGCTGACAGGCTCAGGTTTTGCGCCCGAGTGGAGAGCCCCGCGACCGGCATAGCTATGGAAATCCATAGCAGCTACCCGGCGCTGCAGTTCTATACCGCGAATCACGACCTGCCCGCCGTGCCGGGCAAAGACGGCGCACTCTACCGCAGGCATGGTTCATTCTGCCTCGAGCCGCAGTTTTTTCCCAACTCTCCGAACATTGCGCACTTTCCTTCGACACTGGTACGACCGGGTGAGGTTTATCAACAGGTGGTGGAGTTTAGGTTTTCTGCGAAGTGACACGTATGAGCCTGTGCGCCAACTTGCCGGCGCGATTTTTCGCGCAAACCGCGTCCGCTAATCGGCAAAAATTCCTCCGCAAATCGTGCCGATTTGCTCCACGAGGCGCCAAGAGGCGCGAATTTTTGCCGATTTTCGCATATGTTCAGGCGAAACGCGGCCCCGGCTCGCGCAAAAAATCGCCTTTTTGTTTTTTTTGCATGAGTTAGCGCACAGGCTCCTATACACAGGCCGACACCGTGCCTTGACGCGCCAAACCAATCGCGGTGGATGGGCTATGAGCTTTGGCAGAGCTTCTGCTCTCGGTAGTCGTTTGACTGATGCCGTTGTCGTCGGTTCAGGCCCCAACGGGCTTGCGGCAGCGATAAGGCTTGCCCAAGCCGGATGCTCGGTCGTTGTCCTCGAGGCGCACGACGAAATCGGCGGCGGCACGCGCACGAGCGAACTGACACTTAACGGTTACAAACACGATGTCTGTGCCGCAGCGCACCCGATGGGTGTTGTCTCGCCCTTCTTGCGCTCGCTGCCGCTCGAAAAGTACGGGCTGAGATGGATCTTCCCCGAGGCGTCGGTTGCGCACCCGCTATCGGATGGGCGAGCCGTCCTCTTGACGCAGTCACTGGAAGAGACTGCAGCCCGCCTTGGAATCGACTGCAAAACATACCACAAGCTGCTCAAACCTTTCGTCTGCTGCAGCAATGAACTTATTGAAGAAGCGCTGACGGTCTCGCTGACCAAATTTCCCCGCCACCCGCTGCTGATGGCGCGCTTCGGCCTCAAGGCGATACGCAGCGCCGAAGCACTCGCCTCGCGTTTCAAAACTGAGGAAGCCAGGGCGCTTATCGCAGGCTGCGCCGCGCATGCAATTCTACCTCTCAATGCTCCATTGACCGCAGCAGTGGCGCTCATATTTCTCGTTACCGCGCACATGCACAACTGGCCGGTCGCGAGGGGCGGCTCGCAGGCAATTACCAACGCGATGGCAAAATACTTCAAGTCACTCGGCGGGACAATCAGGACGAGTACAAGGGTGGCGTCGTACCGCGACCTGCCCGAAGCACGCGCATACCTCTTCGACACGAGTCCGGATCTTCTGGCAAACAACTTCGCCGATGTCTTACCAGCAGGTTATGTTGCGCGGCTAAAGAAATTCCGCTACGGTCCTGGCGTGTTCAAGCTTGACTATGCCCTCAAGGCACCGATTCCGTGGCAGAACGCTGACTGCCTCAAGGCGTCGACAGTTCACCTGGGCGGTAGCTTCGAAGAAATCGCCGCTGCCGAAGCCGCCGTCTGGAAAGGTGAACATCCCCCTAAGCCGTATGTTTTACTCACGCAGCAGAGCCAGTTTGACAAAACGCGCGCGCCGAAGGGCCGGCACACGCTGTGGGCGTACGCGCACGTGCCGCACAACTCGACCTTTGCCATGAGCGAAATTATCGAGAACCAGATCGAACGATTTGCGCCTGGGTTCAAAAAGCTGATTCTCCAGCGGCACAGCATGAATTGCCGCGATTTTCACGACTACAACGCCAACTATGTCGGCGGAGCAATCACGGGTGGAGTCAATGACCTCTGGCAGTTTCTGACCCGGCCGGTCGCGCGGCTGAACCCGTATTCGACGCCAAATGAGAAAATTTTTCTCTGTTCGGCCTCCACGCCACCGGGTGGTGGCGTACACGGTATGTGCGGTTATAATGCGGCAAATGCGGTTCTGCAAAAACTCGGGCGCGACGAAAAATCCCGGTAGTCCCAATGGCCTGCTTTGGATCCCTAAAGGGCGGAAAAATTGTAGACAAAATATAGGATTCCTATATATTTTCTCCGGGCCCTAAACAAGCCCAGGAGGCTACAATGAAAAGAATGACGATATCAAGCGCCGCAATTGCCGGCGCGCTAATTGCAGGTGCCTGCCAGCCCAAACTGCACAAGGAAGTACCGTATCCTGAGGGGTACAGATCATGGACGCATGTCAAGAGCCTTGAGCTGAAGGCAAAACACCCGCTGTTCAAAGATTTTGGCGGCCTGCACCATGTGTACGTGAACGAAACCGGTTTGGCGACTCTGAAGAAAGGCGGCGTTTATCCAGACGGGACGGTTTTCGTGTTCGATCTGCTCGATGTACACAGCGACGCTGCAGCGACCGCCGAGGCGAAACGTAAGGTTCTCGGCGTGATGTACAAGAATTCTGCGCTGTTCGCTGCAACCGGTGGCTGGGGTTTCGAGGGCTTCGCCGGCGGCAGCAATGAAAGGCTGGTTGCGGGAAAACACGAAAGCTGTTTTGGCTGCCACGCCACAGAAAAGGCGACGGATTACGTGTTTTCGAAATATAGGGACTGATTTTAGTTACAGTGCAGCATACGGTCGATTTTTGGGAGGCAGGATGATGGGCGCGCCAATTCCCGCGAATGATGCAGAACGCGTGGCTGCACTGCGTTAATACGAGATTCTCGATACGGAAAGCGAAAGCTGCTTCGGTGAATTAACGCGCCTGGCTGCCGGCATACTGAAAGTTCCAGTAAGTCTGGTGAGCCTGGTCCAGGCTCGTAGCTGGATGAAATCAGGGTACGGCCTGCAGGCAGGCACAAGTCCTGAACGAAATGCCGCCTACTGTGTCTTTGCGATTGCACAAGATGAAATGCTGATAGTACCTGATCTGCAAGCTGACCCAAGATTTCGTGATTTTTCTCTGAGCGGTGCTGAAGGGGAAATGCGATTCTACGCTGGCCAGCACCCAGGCTTGCCTTTTTCTCGATGCAGTCGGCTTCACGCCTTATGCCGGATCATCTGCGCCGAATGAGGTAATTGGAACGCTGAATGATTACTTTGTCCCGATCGTCCAGTGTATTCATGAAACAGCAGGCGATGTAGATAAGTTTGTGGGAGATCAGATTTTTGCGGTATTCGACAAGCCCACTGCGGCCATCACAGCTGCCCTGCTCATACAGGCACGTATCGCTCAGATTAGCGCTACCAGACAGGCAAGGTCATTGAAGAGCTTCGAGTTCAGAATTGGGATAAATCAAGCATTCGTCGTTCGCGGCAATGTCGGCGGCGCCGAACGCAGAGATCACATTTTCATTGGGGATGTGGTAAATGTAGCCGCTCGATTGCAGGCGGTCTGCGAATCGGGCGGCATTCTCGTGGCAGAGTCAATGTTGTCCTGGGCAAACGGGATCGCAAGACCGCAAGGTCACGTACGCCTGAATTTGCGTGGCCGCAGCGAACCAGCAGCGGCAGCATCCCTGGCGGGAGAGAAATCGATTGAACCGGCGCCCCCGTTATTCACGGGAGCAATGGGCGATAGAGCCCAGGTCGAATCATGAAAGAAGAATACCAGATATTTCCCGATATCAGCCGCCTGGTGTGGATAAATGGCCCCCCCATGAGCAACAGCGACCTCAGGGGCAAGATTGTACTTGTTTATGCCTTCCAGATGCTCTGTCCAGGGTGCGTCATCAACGCCGGTCCACAGATCAAGCGGGCGAGTGCGCTGTACTCTCGTGATCTGTTGACTGTGATCGGCCTGCACACGGTATTCGAACACCATGAAGCCATGGGTGAAGTGCCGCTGAGGGCGTTTGTTCATGAATTCGGGTATGATTTTCCTGTGGCAATCGATAGCCATAGCGGACAAAATCCCATACCGGACAACATGGCGGCACTGGGTCTCAAGGGAACGCCCAGTATTCTTCTGGTTGACAAGCTAGGGAGACTGCGAAGGCATTTTTTCGGCGCGCTCGATGACCTGCGCCTAGGAACAGAGATAGGACTTCTGCTTGGCGAACACTACGACGAAATATGAAGAACAAATTCTGGCGT
>CAYOZO010000104.1:0-11430 GCA_964408405.1 uncultured Turneriella sp. | reverse complement strand
AATTTTTGCCGATTTTCGCACATGTTCAGGCGAAACGCGGCCCCGGCTCGCGCAAGAAATCGCCTTTTTGTTTTTTTTGCATGAGTTGGCGCACAGGCTCCCAGGAACTCCCAAATGTCCTTGACGCGCTGTCTTTGCGCTCAATACCCTTTCTACAAAGCAGTGGCATTTGCTACTGCTTTTTTTATGCCCTATGGAGAACAGATGAGCGAAGCAGAGACACTAACCGAGACCCAGACGAGCGGCGCCGAAACGCTTGAAGCGCGGATACAGAGCCAGTTCAACGAAGAAAAATGGACCAGACTTTCGGCAAAAGACGTTAGTATTTCCCGTTTCAAAATTCTTGAACAGATCTTTGACGAAGTTAAGAAACAGAACAAGCAGGATCTTTTGCGCAGCGAGTCACTCGCCCACCTGGCTGAATATGACCAGTCGATAGCGGCGCATTACTTTCTCGGTATGATGGCGCTCGAGAAGAACATCCCCGATGAGATTGTTCACCTCAAAACTCTGCTCGACCAGTTTCAGGAAGCGTCGAAATGGGCGGTAGTCGACTATCTTTCCGAAAAAATGCTCGCGGTGACCAAAACGCGAACCATTCTGCGGGCCCGCGCCAATGCCCTGGAGAAGCTCGGCAAACACAAAGAAGCGATACCCGTTTTGGAACAGCTTGCGGTACTTGACCGTAAGAACCCTGACATTGCGCTCAAATATGCCGATGCGATCATCAACGACGATATCGAAAAAGCGCTGCAGTTCTATAAACAGGCAGCCGAAGCCTTTGCCCGCACCCTGCAGTTTGAAAAACTCAAAACGACCTGGAACCGACTGATCGAACTTCTGCCAGACGACTTCAATTTCTATAAAAAGATTGAGCGTATTCTCGCAGGGCATCGCCAGCGCGATATGATCGCTGAATTGTACGTCCTGCTTGCCAACTATTTCATCAAGAAAGAGGACCACGACAAGGTCATGGCGCTCAGCAAGAAAATTCTGGAATATAATCCGGGCTATGTGCGATTCAAAAACGAACTGATTCGCACCTACCGTGAAAAATATAAATCCCACTCATTGCTTGAGGATTTCATCAAGTACTCAGGTCTGCTAGACGCCCGCAAGAGCCTGCAGTCTTCGATCCTGAACTTCGAAACGAACATCGTTTTTGACAAGGGTAACTATGTCTTCCATCGCAGCTGGGGAGTGGGTAAGATAACGGATCTCAATACCGCTGAGATGATCATCGATTTCAAGGACAAAAAAGGGCACAAGATGGACATCCAGATGGCTCTGAAATCGCTCAAGCCATTGCGCGAAGAGCATTTCTGGGTGATGCAGTTTGAAAAGCCCGAAGAGATGGCAAAACTATTTAAAGAGGACATTACGCAGTTTTTCAAGATTCTGCTCCAGTCTTTCGGCGGCAAACTTTCCCTCGCGGATATCAAGACCGAACTGACGGACAAGTATGTACCGCTCTCACAGTGGTCCAAGTGGTGGAGCAAGGTGCGCCCCGAACTCATGAAAGATGCGCTCATTGGCATCTCTGCGCAGAAGAAAGATATGATCGAGCTGCATGAAACGCCGATCACCACCTCCGAATCTGCGATCGAGAAATTCCAGGCTGCACAAGGTTTTGAAGACCGCGTGCAGGCATTCATCGACGTGCTCAAATCGCCCGAAGGCAATCTGGAAGCGATTGAATTCATTGCCCCCCACTTCCGTGAAACGCTGAAGAGCCTCGACGCGAATACACGGCTCAAGAGCCTGTGGCTGCTGGAAATGGCAACGGAAGCGCTTGCGGATGACGAGCCCCTGTTCTCTAAAGAACAGCAGGCTGAAATTATCCAGGCATTCAAGAGCCGGACGACGAGCGATCTTGCAGAGCTGCTGCAGGAAATCCGCCAAAGCGAACTTAAGCGCCATGCTCTCAAGTTTGTGAAACGCCACCATAACGACTGGAAACGCCTTTATCTCGAGATGCTGTTTGAGACGCCGGTGAAGCTCCACAAGAGCATTCTTTCTGATCTGCTAGCTGCCAACGCCACCGAAGAAATTACCGAGTTTGTGAACAGACTGAAAAAAGACGTCAAGGATAACGCCGAGGTCTTTCTCTGGGCGACCAAGTCAGTGATAGCAGGGCAGATTGAACTTCCTGCAGGCCAGACTCAGGAGTTGCTGCTTGGGCTCTTTCGCATGCTGAAGTCGATACCAAAAATCGAACCCAAGGGTTCGAAGCTGCGCAACAGCGTGCGCGATCTGTTCTTCAGTAACGGAGCCTCAGAACTCATGGCAGTCATCAGCCGGGAAGCTAAAGATTCTGTCCGCCGCTTCGCTTCGCTGCTCAAGGATGTTCCGTTCTTCAACGATGCGGAGAAGATACAGATTATATCGCAGCTGCGCGAAATCAACCCGCAGGTATTCGAAGAACAACAGGACGAAGGAGATCTTCCTGAGCAGACAGAAAGTCTGGCACAAAAGCTGGAAAAAAGCGGCGCCACCGTTGCCAGCGCGAACGCGATTGAGGCCATGAAGGCTCGTCTGGATCACATTCTTAATGTTGAAATGCCGAAAAACTCCGAAGAAATCGGTATCGCTCAGGAAAAAGGCGACTTGCGCGAGAACGCAGAATACAAAGCCGCGCTCGAGAACCAGACAATTCTGCAGGCAACAGTCACGCAGCTGGAAGCAGATCTCAAGTCCGTACAGCAGCTGACAGCAGACGATGTAGATACGAGCGTCGTGTCGATTGGTACGCGCGTCAAACTGCGCGATACCGCCAGCGGCGATATTTTCGTTTACTCGATCCTTGACCAGTGGGATGCAGATATGGACAAAGGTATCATTTCTTACAAATCGCCGCTCGGCAAAGTGCTCATTGGGGCACGCCGGGGCGCTTCGGCGACCTTCAACGCGCAGAAGCTGGAAGTCATCGGTATCGAGAAAGCAATCGACAGTGCCGGTCGCCTGATCTGACCGCATGCAGGGTGAGAAAATGAGAACGTCTTCCCGTCTAATTTTCGCGCTCTTCATCGCCGCCGGTCCCCTGTTGGCGCAGGGTAAAACGGGTATCGGCGGAACTGCTTTTGAGATTATGGATCGCGTATTCCAGCAGCTGCAGTATGCGGAAGGGCACCAGAAACTGCAGCTCACCATTACAACACGCGAAGGAAAGTCTGTTGTCTATAAAGGGTCACTCTACCAGAAACAGAACGCCAGCTTTTTCGTGTTTGATTCGATGACGCGCGGCACTGTGCTGAAACTGCTCTACAATGATCAGGGGCAGAATATTTATGCATACCACACGCACGACAAGCGGCTGTTTCATAAGAAATACCTCGACCGCTTTGAAAACGTGCTGGGATCAGGTTTTGCCTATATCGACATAGCCAATGCGTCTTTTATAGACAACTACCAGCAAAAAACAAAAGGCACGGAGAAAAACGACGAGGGAGAATTCACGGTTATCGAGAACATTCCGCTCGACAAAGGTCTCTACGGCAAACTGATCGTGCTCGTTGACCCGACGAGGGACAACCGGGTCAAGCGCATCGATTATTACGATTCGGCCATGGTCCTGATGAAGACGCTCACTTTTACCTACGGGCTATTGTCCGTGAAAGAAGAAAAAAATCTTACGCGCGAGATCGAATTTCCAGTCCGCTGGGATATGGCAGACGTAAGCCGCGGTACGGTCAGTACGCTCGAATTTTTCTCTGTCGACAAGACCGCTCGACTCGACGCATCGCTTTTCAAGAAAGAAAATATTGAAAAATAGGCCGTGAGCGTTGCATCTACCCCACTCAGGTCACTGCAGCGGGAACACGCTCTGCTGTTGCTGACACCGGATGAGTTTTCGCACCTCGTCCGGCAGGGTCGGCTACCTCTGCCCGGCCGGCACTTCGATCATTTTTCCAGGGTTATGCGGCGCCACAACACGTGGCGTGCGCTGATCGGTAACGGCCTGGGTAGGCTCGCGCTCTGCGAAGTACAGAAGGGTACCATCGTGCTCGCCGATGAAAATATAGAGGATTTTCCGCGCAATTCACCTATGGTTACCCTGATACAGGCATGGCCTAAACCCAAAGCGCTTGCGCTGATACTGCAGAAAGCCGCAGAACTGGGAGCAAGCCAGATAGTTCTGGTTTCTTCTGAACGTTCAGCGCTCCCCTCTGAGAAGACAGAACGCATGGAAGCGATACTGGAGAACGCCTGTATGCAGGCATACAATCTCTATAAGCCATCCGTCTTGCAAAGGGACTTAACAGACCAGGCAAACTTCGCGCATGGCGAATTTTTTTTTGGCGATATTCAGGGGTCGGTAAAAATCCGCAATCTGGCAGCTACCGGCGCGCAGGCAGTCACATTCATCAACGGTCCGGAAGGCGGATTTTCTGCCCGGGAGACCGCCTGGCTCAGAGAACGCGCAACCGGCGTCCTGCTTTCTGAAAATGTTTTGCGCTCTGAAACGGCCGCAATTATTGCCTTAGGCCACTTCTGCCAGAGTCCATGACTGTAAACGGAGAAAAATTTGATCGCGCATTGCTCGCGCCGGACTACGACCTGCAGTCGCTGCTGCGCCATCTTTCACTGTCCGAAAGGCGTGTAGCCATCGAGATTAACGGCGAGATCCTCAACCAGACCGAATACGCCGGCAGACAATTGGCCGATCATGACCAGATTGAAATTATCCACTACGTGGGGGGCGGTTGAAGCAATGCATTTCCTCGCGCAGATTTTCGAACAGTCGTACGAGCTTCTCTTTTCGATACCCGCAGCGCTCACCGTGCTTTTGAGCCGCGAATGGTATTGTGCGCGCATGACCGGCGAACGAGATAAAGACATCATTGCCAGTTTCTCCCTCCTGAGTTTCATCGGGTTAAGCCTGAACGGTGTAGCACCTGGCGGTCTTTTGCGCGAGAGTGGAAGACCTTTGCTGCGATTCGTTCATGGCCAGATCTGGCTGCTGCTCCTTATTATTGTGGGAGCTATCTACGTTCTGCTGAAAAATCCTGCGCCAGGCAGTTTTTCCGCGCGTTTTCCGCTAGCGCTCATTACGCAGTCCTGGACGCTTCTGCTGTTTAATTGTATTCCCATTCCGCCATTCGACGCTTCTGTGACCTACTTTGCTTCCATGATGCAGTGGAGATTTTTTTCGCTGCTGGTCACTCTCCTTTTAGCGCTCACGTTGCTCCTTTTCAGCTACGGCTTCTGGCGAACGGATTTTCTGACAGGCAGGTTCATTGCACAATGGCTGAAACTGGTATGAAAGAAACCCGACCGCGCCGCATTCTCAGCGGCATGCAGGCCACGGGCGAGCTGCACATTGGCCATTATCTCGGCGTGCTGACAAATTTCGCAAAGCTGCAACACGAGGCTGACTGCTATTTCATGGTGGCAAACCTGCATTCGCTGACAGCTTTTTATCCGAATTATCCTGACGCGCACCGCTTCATTGCGCCCATGGTCGCCGACTGGCTGGCAGCCGGAATTTCACCCGAACAGGCGACCATATTCGTGCAGTCCGATGTACCTGAGCACAGCGAGCTGGCGCAGTTGCTGGCGATGTTCACCCCGCTCTCCTGGCTCGAGAGAAATCCCACCTATAAAGACAAACAGGCGAATTCCGAAAAGGATCTGGATTCCTTCGGTTTCCTGGGATACCCCGTGCTGCAGGCGGCCGACATTGTGCTCTACGATGCGACACACGTGCCCATAGGCGAAGACCAGTTGCCGCATCTCGAGCTCACGCGTGAGATTGCCCGTCGCTTCAACTATTACTATGCGCCCAAAGCAGAAGGTGAACCGTCGGCAAAACGCCGTGAGGTTCTGACTGTGCCTCAGGCGATACTTTCCGAGTATCCGAAAGTACTGGGCCTTGACGGGCGAAAAATGAGCAAGAGTTACAATAACTCCATCTTGCTCGCAGAGGCAGAAGACACTCTCGGTAAGAAACTGCTGACGATGAAGACGGATACCGGAAGGGTGCGTCGCCACGATCCGGGCAATCCGGATAATTGCCCGGTCTTCACCTACTACGATTTTTTTGCCCCCGATCTGAAAGATTCGACCGCCGAAGGATGTCGCGGCGCACAGCTTGGCTGTGTCGATTGCAAGAAGCAGCTACTTGCGAGGGTGTCAGATAAACTCGAGCCATTTCGCGCCAAACGCGCAGAGCTCAAGGCCAAACCGGGTCAAGTGGGCGAAATCCTGGCGGCCGGAGCCGAAAAGGCGCGTAGCGTAGCGCGCAAAACCATGGAGCGCGTCAAAGAATCCATGGGCCTGATTTCGAGGTACACACTGTGACGCTGGATGCTCAAACGGGTTCAGCTGCATCCAACCGTTTTCAGGTAGCGTTTCTTACGCGCGCGGGTTCTGAACAGACCGGCCCTCTGGCCGTACTCTGGAACCTGATTGAAAGCTACGAGGTTGACGTATTTTCTGTTTCGCTGTCGCGTATCACGGCTGATTTCCTGCTTTACATGGCCACCGCGCAGATCTCGCTCGATGAGCAGGCGGATTTTACGCAAACCGCTGCACGCCTGCTCTTCTACAAATCGCGCCTGCTCTTGCCTAACGCCGTCATCGGAGACGATACTCCGCCCGATAAGCTGCCGTATGAACTCGTCGAACAACTGCTTGAGTACAAGAAGATGCAACAAGCTGCAGAAGAAATGCGCCGGCTCGAAGAGCGCTCCCAATTGCGACTGACGCGCGAGCCGCAGTGGAGCGCTTTTGAAAGCGACAGCGATTACCTCGAGGTGGACCTGCTCTCCTTCCTGCGAACATTCCGGGATTTTCTCGAGCGCGAAGAAAAGTCGCGCCCAATGCAAATACAGGACGAGACCATCAGCGCCGAAGAAATGATGGAGTACATGCTGTCGCGACTCATCGGGGACACGGAAGCCTCATTTTTTCGCAGCGTCACCGGTTTTAGCATCGCCCGAATCATTGCCTGCTTTCTCGCGCTGCTTGAGCTGGCCAAACAGAAGAAGATAGTCCTGCGCCAGGATGAATGGCTGGGCGACATCCACTTTGCGCCGGCGCCCGTATTCGATGGCCAGGCTGAACTGCCGTTTGGAGCGACATGAGCGATACAGCTTATCTTAAAGCGGCGATTGAAGGGCTGTTGTTTGTTTCCGGCAGCGGTCTTACTGCTGCAGAAATTGCAACGGGCCTCAATGAAAATGCAGAGCAGGTAAAAATCGCGCTCGATTCTCTGCTCGATGAATATGCGGAGCGTGAGTCGGGCATTGCAATTCAGGAAATTTCCGGAAGATACCAGTTCACCACGCAGCCGCAAATCTATCCGGCAATACAGAATTTCCTTCGGCAGAAAAAGAAAGAGACACTGAGCAAATCCACTCTGGAAACACTCGCGATCATCACCTACAAGCAACCCATCACGCTGCCCGAGATTGAAGAAATACGCAGCGTCAGCTCGAGAGCACAACTCATTGCGCTGCAGCAAAAAAAACTCGTCAAGGCCATGGGGCATAAAGAGACTGTCGGCAAGCCCACGCTCTACGGTACCACGAAGGAGTTTCTGCGTTATTTTGGGCTCAACAGCCTCGATGAGCTGCCGCCACCGCAGGACGTGAAGGAGCTGAATTTTGACGAACTCTGAGAAGGCATCCCCCTCTCCACTTTGTACGGGAGCGCTTACTTGAAACATTTTCGCGACCAGATTGACCGTATCGACGCAGAGATCGTGCGCCTTATTGGCCAGCGGGCAGAAATCGCGCGTGAAATTGCAGCCGCAAAGGCCAAAGAAAACCTGCCGCTCTATCAGCCAGACCGCGAGCAGCAGGTTTACGACAAGATTGCAAAGCTAAACCCCGGTATCCTGGACGACGAATCGCTGCGCAACATCTACCGGGAAATCATGAGCGCCACACTCAGGCTCGAGGGGTCAATCCAGGTAGGTTATTTCGGTGCCGAAGGCAGCTTCACACACCAGGCCGCACTGCGCAAGTTCGGGCGCAGCCTTAGCCTTGCGCCCTTCAGGACAATCGACGATGTTTTCCAGGCAGTGCAGCGGCGCGAGATCAAGTATGGCGTCGTCCCGATTGAAAATTCCACCGAAGGCATGGTCAAGGCAACTCTGGATGCGCTGGTAAAGTTTGACCTGAACATCTACTCGGACATCGTGCTGAAGATCCGGCAGAGCCTGCTTACGCGCGCCACTTCGCTGGCGCAGATTGAAAAAATCTATACACATCCGCAGGCGTATGCGCAGACGCGAAACTTCATCATGAAAAATCTTGCGCAGGCCGAGTGGATAGAAACGGCCTCAACCTCAGAGGCAGTCCGCATCGTAGCGCGCGAAAACAGCGAGCGTCTCGCTGCGATTGCGTCAGACGTAGCCGGGGAAATCTACGGTCTTCGTCCGCTCGTCGAAGATATCACCGATTATAAACGCAATTTTACGCGTTTTATCGTAATAGGCCACGACGTAGCAAAACGCGCAGAGCGCAACCGCACCATGATTTCGTTTAACCTGCCGGATACTACAGGTTCGCTCTACCGCGCGCTCGGACCTCTTTACGAGCATAACATCAACATGCGCGCCATCGAATCCCGACCTGACCGCAACCAGGTTTGGAGCTACATCTTTTTTATCGACCTCGAGGGACACCGCGAAGACGAGGCAATGCAGCGCGCCTTCGAAGCCATGCGCCCGCTGACTTCAGGATTTCGGATACTCGGTTCGTACCCCGTGGAAAAAGGCCCGGAGGATTAGCTAGCAGGCTCCGAAAAAAGGAGCCTGTTAGTAAATTGCCCTTAACCGCAGCGGATGTATGCCAATCGTAACGTGTTCGCCGAGAGCAACGGGCATACGGTGATGAGAACCATCCAGCCAGAGCGCGCCATGCATCATGCTACTCACGACCTTGAGCGTCTCGCCCGCCCGTACGCTACCATGCGTCAGGCGCCGCGACGCGGCATCGCTGTAGAGCTCGCGCACAATGAAACGCAGCTCGCGCCGCGTGAACGGTTTACCCCCGGCTGAAGCGTAGGCTGCCGTTGAACCTGTCGGGGTCGTCACCCATATACCGGAGCTTTTCTGGTGGTGCACCCGGTTACGCCAGCGCAAAGTGTAGCGCGAAGTCGCAGCAGGGTTTTGCTCTGAAAAAAGCACGTCGTTCAGCACAGGAAAAGGCGCCGGCCGATCCTGCAGAAGCACCTTAAGCCGCATGAGCTCCCTTTCGGCCGGTCTGCCGGGCGCATTTTCCAGAAGCGCCAGGAGATCGCGACGCAATTTGAGCTCCCCTTGTTTGCTGCGCAGTTCATAGCGGCAGTAATGTCCAACGCTGTTATCGGGCGAAGAGTTAATGCCAAGCAGGAGCGTCTTTTCGATGAAGTGCGACGAATTGATAAAGGTTCCGTCGCCGCCAAAAGAGATCACAAGCCGGTAATCGTCGAGACTGCGGTTGAGCGTGTCGCGCTCGAACCAGGTAACGTGTGCCCCCAGCTGCGCAGCGAGGCGACGCAGCGATTCGAGCGCGCCGGCATGCTCCTCGTGAGCTGCCTGCATCCGCTGCGTGAGTTCCGGATTGAGTTCGCGGTGTCGGCGAATCTGCCGCGGAGAATAACTCTCAAGCGCCGAGTATTTATAGACGACTGCTATGTCTTTCATGGCGGACGAGTTACTTAATGCGACGCCGCGCTGGCGTCTATCACTTGCGCAGAATCACGTTGAGCATGCGCTCCGTCGCGCGAATCGCTGCAATCACCTGGTCGGGGTCAACGCCGCGCGTCGTAATGACATTGCTGTCCCGGCCCCATGTGAGCTCGCCGCCAAACATCGCCTTGTCGCCATCCGTTTTTTCCCTGGCCGCAGTCAGACCTGCGATGTTCCAGGTAATCTTACACTCAACGAGCGCCGAAGTCTGTCCTCCGGGGGGAATACGCACCTCATAATCGGTGAGACGCGGCAGGCTGATCTTGTGTTCTTTGGCCCAACTGCGCAGAGCTGACATGAACGCGTCATAGCCCCCCTCGCCCTGTCCTGAAACCTGCATCGCTTTACCGCGGTACTCGACAGTCAGCGAGCACATCGGCTTGATATGCATACCGGAAGTCACCGTGACCTGAGTGATTTGCAGAATCTTCTCTTCGGGCTTTTTCAGTACCTCGCCGATAATGAAAGGAAGATCGTCAATGGTCACCTGCTTTTTCTGATCGCCCAGCTCGATGATGCGGTTTAAAACCTGTGCTCGTTCTTCATCGGCGAGCGATATGCCAAGAGTCTTCAGGTTCTGGTCGAGAGAAGCTTTGCCGGCAAGTTTTCCCAAAGCATAACGCCGGTCGCGGCCGAAACGCGCGGGCAGAAGCCGGCTCTCATAGAGACCACCCTTCTTGTCCCCGTCGGCGTGAATACCGGCTGTCTGCGTAAAGACGTCTTCGCCGACGATGGGCGCATTTGCCGCAAGTCGCTTACCGGAAAAAGTTTCCACAGTGCGCGAAAGATGAAATAGACTCTTCTCATTTACTGTTGTCTTTAGGTGCAGGTGGTCGTGGATACCGGCAACCACCTCAGCGAGCGAAGCGTTGCCCGTACGTTCGCCCAGACAATTTACCGTGGTATGCACGCCGTGCGCGCCAGCGCGAATTGCTTCGAGCACATTGATCGTCCCCAGACCGTAGTCATTGTGCGGATGAAAATCAAAATGCTGCTGCGGATAGCGCTGCGTAATCGACGCGATAGCTTCGTACACCTGCGTAGGATAGAGAACTCCCAGAGTATCGGGCAGCATAATGCGCCCCACGCCCTGAGTCACCAGAAAGTCAAGAAAGGAAAACATGTACTCGCGCGAATTCAGCCAGCCATTCGACCAGTCTTCGAGATAGACATTCACGGCGCGGTCGTGTTTCCTGGCATAATCGATAGTGCGGGCAATATCGGCAAAATGTTCGGCCGGGGTTTTCTTAAGCTGCCGTGTCAGGTGGTTCAGACTGCCTTTCGTGAGCATATTGAGCGTATAAGCGCCTGCTTCGATGAGCCAGTTTACAGAGCGCTTCTCATCGACAAATCCCAAAATTTCTATGCGGCTGAGTAGTTTTCGGCCGCCGGTTTTTTTCGCCCAGTCGGTAATGAGCTGCACGGCCTCGAGCTCCCCCTGAGAGACCCTAGCCGAGGCCACTTCAATAAAATTCACGTTTGCCTGTTCGAGCAAAAGCCGCGCCATCTGCAGTTTTTCCGAAGGCGCAAACGCTACGTTATACGTCTGCTCGCCGTCGCGCAGCGTGGTATCCATAATACTCACCGTACGCTGTTTCGCGCCGGCAGTCGTTCTTTTCTCTTTAGCTTTGCGCTGCATAGGAAATGGCTGACCCGCGTCTATTCTGCTTTCATGCGGTGAAGCAGGAATTAGACCTTATGGTGCGCCTCCGTGCTTGCAGAGACGTGGATTCATCCCGAAAGGGACTACC
>CAYOZO010000103.1:0-11807 GCA_964408405.1 uncultured Turneriella sp. | reverse complement strand
CCGCTTCGTTCGCGGCCCGCACTGGCTGTACCGCCAGACGCCAGCGCTCTGATGCACCGCCGTCGTTTTGCGCAATGCTGCTCATTTTCTTGCGCAGCTCCGCTGCGGCAGAAGCAAGGCTCTTCTCGAGATTATCGCCGGTGCCGACAGCAAGTGCGGCGATTTTCTGGTCGTTTGTGCGCACAGCGCGCAGAATGATCTGCTTCTGCGCTGGCAGAGATATGGCTTCACCGGTTACATAGACATCGAGAGTTTTCGCTGAGCCCACCAGGTCGGGGCATGCCTTGTAGCCCGCAGCGCATTTTTCCTGTTGCTCGATCAGTGTCTTGATCGAGAGACGATCCCTCAGGGTTATGGATTTTTCAGCCTGTATTTCACTCTGCGCCAGGTCGGCCAGTTTACCGCCATCGCTGCCGACATCGCCCCGAATGTCAAAAACCCCGACCGTGAGCGAGTGGAGGAATGTCGTTGGAACAAGCCATGCGAAAACCAATAGCAGACTGCGGCGCATGTTCAATGGGAAAATCAAACTACAGGATTGCAAGAATTTTCAGAAGAATCGCTTACTTGATAGCATGCCTGCATTGGCGGACGAGGCTCGAAGCATCCAGAAACTCCGCCCCAAAAAAAAGCTTGCCCTCTCTGCTTGGCTCATAGTACAGCCGGCCATGATAACTCTCGAACAGCTGGAGCAACTCGAAGGCAGGATTGTCAAGGCTCTGGAACTTATTTCTGACCTGCGGGTCGAAAACAGCCATCTCGAATCAGAGGCCGAGCGCCTCAAAGCAAGCAATGACCAGCTGCGTCTGACAGCAGAAGAGCGTGAACGCGAAGCGCAGAAGTGGCAGCAACAGCTGCAGGAAGCCACGCAGGAGCTCAGCCGTCTCAAATCAAAAGAGCAGGAGCTGGAGACGCGGATCCTCTCAATAATCGCAAAACTAGATAATCTGAAAGGCGCAGAAAAACCAGCGCGCAGTGAAAATGTCGTGTCCGCTACTCCCGCCAACGCACCGGCGCCAAGTCCGGAACCAGCGAAGGCAGAGTCGTCGGCAGTTCCGGTTGCAGCGGCAGCAGCAGTGGGCGCGGGTGCCGGAGCGGCAGCCGTTGCCGGCGCCGAGACACTGAACGACAAAGACGAGATTGTCATCGATGAAGAAGACGATGAAATCATCCTGCTCGAAGACGAAGAAGAACTCGTTGCCGAGAAAAAAACAGAAGAGAAAAAAGAGGCCAAAGCCCCTGCAGATGAAATCATCATCGAGGACGACGATGTACTCGGCGTCTTTGATGACGACGACGATGAGGACTTTCTGATCGTCGAAGAAGAGATGTCAGACAGAAAAAAATAGAAAAAAATAGGGTAGTGTAGCAGATGAAGTTTTTCGGTCTGTTTCTGGTAACGGCGCTTTTTTCCGGTACTGTGTTTGCCGAGTCGCGCATGAACCTGTTCCACATCAAGCGCAACAAGAACCGAAACGAAGTGCACTATGCAGTCCGTTACGATGAAAAGACCTGCAAGCCGGTCGACAACGAGCCGCTCTACGGCTACTGGTTGATGCTCGAGAAAGGTCCCAATGTGTTTGAGCCGATTGGTCGGCTCGAAAGAATGGCCTATGGCATACAGTCGCAGGAAATCAAAGGCGATGAGCTGATCGTGCAGCTCAAGGCATTTCCCGACCGAGCAATTCGCATTGCGTTTAATGCCGCCGGCGGCTGCAAGATTACGCCGTTTTTGCCAATCAACGGGCAGGAAGCCGTGCTGAAGTTTATTTCGGTCTTTGCAGAAGAAGGTCTGATAAAGCCCACAGTAAAGTATGTTGACGTGAACGGCGTCAAGGGCGGCGCGACAGTTTCTGAACGGATCAACAAGTAATTGCTGGGCGCTTTTTTTGGTTTTGTTTCAGGCTTCCTGGGCTCAATGCCCGTTACAGGGCCGA
Source organism: uncultured Turneriella sp. (assembly GCA_964408405.1). Taxonomy (GTDB): domain Bacteria; phylum Spirochaetota; class Leptospiria; order Turneriellales; family Turneriellaceae; genus Turneriella. The sequence continues at coordinate 9,870 of CAYOZO010000103.1, read as the reverse complement.
TCGCGCTGATCGTTTTCCGCAGCTCGATGCGCGGGCATTTCTCGCGGGCGCTGCGTGTGGTTGCAGGCGCTGCGGTGGCTGAAGTTATCTACTGCGGACTGGCAACTTTTGGATACGTGCAGATCATTGCCGCGTATCCTTTTGTGGCCAGGTATATTCGTTACGTAGGCGCTTCGTTTCTGGTCGTGCTGGGCATAGTTTTTATGTTCCAGAAGGTGCATTTCTCAGAGGAAAATGCGCCGGTATCTGAAAGGAAAAGCGCGGGCCTTGTCTCCGGCTTTCTCATCGCAATCCTCAACCCCACGCTGTTTCTGACCTGGGGTAGCGCGAGTTCTACAATTTTCTCCTGGTTCGATTCCATTGGCTTCTGGGATATGGTATTGTTCCCGATCTGCGCCGGCCTGGGGATACTGACCTGGTTCACCATCTTGCTCGAGATATTCAAGAAATACCGCGAACAGATTGGCGAGAAGATCGGCTTTTGCGCAATTCGCGGCGCTGCTGTGGTCATGATTGCTTCAGGTACCTACCTGCTGACGCAGGCAGGTAAATGAGAACCGGCATCTGCCGCCTGCTATTACTGCCTTTAGCTCTGCAGTGTGGCAGCGCACCGGTGACACTGGGCGACAAATCGATCGAACCGGTCTACGAGCAGGTGCTGCGCGACTCAATTATCAAAAAGCGTCTGCACCAAATAGACTTTCAGCGAAAAATTTTCTCTATAGAAGATTTATTCCTGCTCTCGCTCGACCGGACTGAGCAGCTCGCCATCGCAGCCGAACGCGGCGTGGCTGCCGAGGCAAAGGTAAGACGCAGCTACGGAGCATGGCTGCCCAGGATATCGCTGGTGGCTACACAATATGCTCCCGTAAACCCAGGGTTTGCCGTGCCTGGTATTCGTTTTGCCGCGCGACAGAATATCATGACTGGCCTCACCGAGTACACAGGCATTGTCGGTGCGCGTCTCGAGCGTGTGGCCGAAGAACAGTCGCTCCGCGCGGAAATGGCAGCGCACCTGCTCAATATCGCCGACGCGGCATTGCAGTACCAGTTGAGCCTGCAGCTACTGCAGGAAGCGCGCGAGGCAGTGCGCCTCACCGAATCAGGCCTTGCGGAGATCCGCCGTCGAGTCGCGCTCGGGCGCAACAAACGTGGCGATGCGCTCAAGACAGAGGCCAGGTTGCGACAAAAGCAGGCAGACCTGCTAATGGCCGAAGAGCGGCAGGCACAGTGGAAACGCTACCTGCAGTTTTTGACGGGCTATCAGGAGGACTTTGAAATCCTCACTTCAACCGATGCCTTTGCGGCAGACGATACTGATGTGGAACGGGCCGATATTAGCCAGCGATCTGACATTGCTCTGGGGAAAACACTGGTGTCGCTGCGAAAAAATGAACTGGCCGCGGCATTGGGCGCTCATCTTCCAAGTATTTACCTCGACGGTTCTTACCGTCCGGCACTCGAAGAAAACCAGCGCAACTCGTATTTCGGTGGCATTGTGGCCGAGCTCCCTCTGTTTCAGGGCGGGCAACTTCTCGAAAGCCAGAAGATCGCGCAGTCGCGCCTGCGGCAGGCCGAGCTGGAGCTCAGTCTTGCGGAGCGCAAAGCCCGCACTGAACTTGCAGACGCGCGCGCAAGTCTTGAGAAAGCGAGCGCCGAAAAGGCCGCCTATGAGGCATCGGCAAGAGCTGCTGAAAAAAATTATCTTGCGCAGCTATCCGATATGCGGCTGAGCATTGCGACTATTCTCGACGTTATCCAGTCGATGGAAGACTTGCAGGCGGCGCGTATCGCGCGGGCGCAGGCCGAATACCGCGAAAACATTGCCAAGATCCGTTTTTTTGTCGCGACGGGCAGATTGTTTCCGGCGAGAGAGTAGCCCCAGCTATTTACCGGTCTGGATAAAAAGCAGCTGCGATAAGGTCTCAATCGCTTTGCCTACTTCAAAGTTGGGAGTGCTGACCATTGTCGCGATGATTTCAAAGACAGCGCCAAAGATCGCGATCGAAACGATTTTGACCGGCACCTGCGGTATCATGCCGTTCTTAACGCCGTCTTCGAGCGCCTTCTCGAGGTCGCTGAGCATACCATCGAAGCGGCCCTTGCTACGCAGCTCGCGCAGGTATGACTGGTTGCGCGACAGAAACTTCATCAGACGCGGGTTTCCCAGAAAAACCTGAAAGAATTTTTTCAGCGCCTTGTTGATCTCAGCGCGATCCATCTTGACGTTCTTGTAACTCTCCTGAATTTGCGAACGCACTTCGTCGATGATTTCATCAGTCAGTACTTCAAAGATCTCTTCTTTGCTTTGGAAATAATTATAGAAGGTGCCGGGTGACAAATTGCTTTCGTGGATGATGTCCCGGACGTTCGTGGCTTCAAAACCCTTCTCTGCGAACAGAGTTTTTGCCGCCTCAAGAATCTGCTGCCGGTTGAGAATCTTGGTCTGATCGCGTTTGCCAATAGGTTGGCCGGCGGCCGGTCTTGCCATATCCGAGGTTTTTTTCTGCAGACGGCCTGTATAGCAAAAGTGAACGGGCAGTCATGAACCTCGGTGCAGTACGCAGTGAGTACAAGGGTGACTCCATCAAAGACCTGCCGGCCGAACCGCACAGGGGCGCGCAGCTTTGGCTCGAACAGGCGCTGAAGACCGAAGCGGAAGCAACTGCGTTTTCGCTCGCGACGCACGACGCTGAAGGCGGACTTTCCGTGCGCGTGGTGCTCGCGAAGAGTATTACGCAGGCGGGCGTCACCTTCTATACCAACGGCCTTAGCCTGAAGGGCCGGCAGCTTGCAGCGAAACCCTTCGCGGCGGGAGTTTTCTTCTGGCCGGCATCGCACCGGCAGTTGCGATTCGAAGGTAAAGTGACTCCGGTAAGCGAATCCGAAGCAGACGAGTACTTCGCCAGCCGCCCGCACGAATCTCAGGTGGCTTCGAGCATATCAAGGCAGAGTGCGCCGCTGGACTCTTACGAATCGCTTCTTAAACGCTTCGAGGCCGCGCGGGCTGAGTTTGCAGGCAAGAGAGTGCCGCGGCCTAGTCACTGGGGCGGCTACCTGATTGCTTTTGAGAAGGTGGAGTTCTGGCAGGGACAGCCAAGCCGTCTGCACCAGAGGCTGCTCTATACGCAGCGGAGTGATGGTACTTACGAGCGAACCTGGCTCGAACCTTAGCCCACAAAACCAGCAACGCCGAAGCGGTCGAGGTTCGAAGAGATTGTCTTTGGCGGATTGTTATTGATAATGCGGGCAAAAGCCGCTTTGCGGGTGAGCTCCTGCCACTCGCCATAGCCAGGGTTATGAGCCCAGTAGCGAACCGTAATCGGCTGGCGGATTTTTTCCGGTACTGGTTCAATCTTTTCACCGAGCGTCAGCCGGAGCAGATTTCCGAAGTAGTCATAACCCATGCCGCGCGGTATCAAAAAATCGGCGACATGTTCACCGGGAATCTGCGCGCTCAGTTCGACGAGATAGAGCCGGTCGGCGACGACCTTCCATTCGCTGACAACGGGAGTATCGGAAAGCTGCAGGCGCATGCAGACCTGAGAGTGAATCTCCTGTATCTGTGGCGCCAGGTGTGCATAGCGTGAAGGAAAGCGGTGTTCGAGGTCGATATACGGCGGCTCATTTGCAGAGATGCGGTCATGAACTGATACCAGGTGGTAGTGGAAATGCTGCACAAAGCCGCAGACGATGATTTCATCGCCCTCGATGAATTGTTCGAACAAAAAGTCTGGTCCCCGCACGCCGAGCGATTCGAGGTTGCGGCGCGAGAGAAAATTTTTCACTTCGTACCAGTTGTTGAGCAGATAGACGTGTCTCTTCGAAGAGCCGCGCCGGGTCTTCGCAATCAGGGGAAATCCCAGTTGTTCAATTTGCTCGCGGTGCATGCTGGGCAGAATTTCCATGAACAGAGGCTGCGCGAAATTCTGGTGCTCAAGACCTGCGAGGCGGCGCCGGACCTGTAATTTATCCAGCACGGTCTCAATCAGCGTGCGGCTCAGGCCCACGATGCTCAGCCGTTCGCAAAGAAAGGCAAAACTGGCGAGCGCCTCGCCGTAGCTCGCGGCATAACCGCCGGCAATCTCACCCGGTTCTACGAGGCTGGAAAGTTTGTAAAAGATCTTGCGGTAGTTAAGGATCGACTCTTCGATCCTGAGATCGCAGTGACGCAAACCCACCGCTTCGATATTGCGATCGACGCCGATAACTTTGAGTCCTGCGGCCTTGGCGGCAAGAATCAGGGGTAGCTGGTTTTCGCCAGCCCCAAGAGACAGATACCAGGCATTTTCGCGTGCTTTGCCCACTATTTTCAGTATCGGCGCACGGCCGCCGGTTTTTGTAGAGAAAAACTTTTATGGCGTACGATGGTTGTGCATGGAATACCCGGGTCGTCACAAAACTACTGGCCTTTTCGTAGGCCTTTTTCAGCATGGGTGGTGCTCCCGCTTTCCGCAGATTTGAAAGCTGAACTCCAGCAGGGCTTTCATCGTCACCTCAACTATTCGCTTGGCCGCAGCCTCGACGAGCTGACGCCTGAAGACGCCTACATCTCGCTCTCCCTATCCTTGCGGGATCTGATGATGCACCGCCTGATCGTCAAGCGCCACCGGATACGGCACAAGAAGCGCGTCTATTATTTGTCGATGGAATTTCTGATGGGCAAGATGCTGAAAACTGCCCTCGTCAACATGAACTTGTCAGCCATCGCCGCAGAAATGCTGGCGCAATACGACATTCGTCTCGAAGACCTGTATGAACTTGAACCGGATGCCGCGCTCGGCAACGGCGGTCTCGGCAGACTTGCCGCGTGCTTTCTTGACAGCATGGCGCATCTTGACCTTGCCTGTATCGGTGCGGGACTCTGTTATGAATTTGGTCTGTTTAAGCAGTCATTCCGCGACGGAGCGCAGCACGAATCCCCCGATGTCTGGCTTGCCGGTAACTATCCATGGCTGATCGACCGGCACGATAAGCGCTATGAGATCCGCTTTTACGGTCATGTGCACCGTGAAGGTGATAAAGTAACCTGGCATGACGGCGACTGCGTCATGGCGCGCGCGCGTGATATGCTGATTCCGGGCAATGGTTCAGATGGTATTGCGCTCCTGCGCTTATGGTGGGCGGAGCACAGCGCCGATTTTGGTCTCGACTACTTCCAGCACGGCGACTATGTTAAGGCTATGGAGCACCAGATCTATTCTGAATCGATCTCGAAGGTGCTGTACCCCAACGACAATAACCTGCGCGGGCAGGAGCTCAGACTTAAACAGGAGTATTTCTTAAGCAGCGCCACGATTCAGGACGCCATTGCGGCCTTCAAACATGAAGAGGCAGATTTATCGCTCTTACCCGAGCGGGTATTTTTCCAGCTGAACGATACGCATCCTGCAGTCTCCGTCGCTGAACTCATGCGTATTCTAATCGATCGCGAGGGTGTCAGTTTTGAAAAAGCGTGGGAGATGACGCGCAGGTGCACGGGTTACACCAACCACACGATTATGCCCGAGGCGCTGGAAAAATGGAACCTCGATCTGTTTGGCCGTGTTCTGCCGCGACACCTGGAAATTATCTACGACATTAACTTTCGCTTCCTGAACGAGTTGCGTGAAAAGGGCTTTGATCACGAAGCAATTGCGCGCGCCTCGATCATTGAAGAGGGGCATCCCAAACGGATACGCATGGCAGCGTTGTCGGTTGTTGGTTCCTCGGCGGTCAACGGTGTCTCGGCATTACACAGCGAGCTCGTGAAGAAGAATCTTTTTCCAGAATATGCGCGCTTGTGGCCGGAAAAGTTTTCGAACAAGACGAACGGCATTGCCTTTAGGCGCTGGCTGGTTGCGGCCAACCCTGGGCTGACGGCGCTTATCGAAGAGGCAATTGGTCGCGACTGGCATAACGACCACAGCCTGCTCAGCAAGCTTCTGCCCTTTGCGCAGGATGCCGGCTTCCGCAGTTCGTGGCAGCAGGTGCGCGATCACAATAAGAAACTGCTCTACGCAATTATTAAAGAGCGGAATGGTATCATTCTGCCGCCTGAATCTTTTCTCGATGTGCACGTCAAACGGATTCACGAATATAAGCGGCAGCTTTTAAACCTGCTGCGCATTGCGCGCATCTGTCTCGACATCATGGCGGGTACTTACACGATTGAAACGCACCGGACTTTTATTTTTGCCGGCAAAGCGGCGCCCGGTTACCACCGCGCCAAACTGATGATTCGCCTGGCCAACGCGCTCTCCGCCTACATCGAAAAGAACCCTCTCATTCGTAAGCGCATCCAGGTGGTGTTTCTACCCAACTTCTCGGTTTCTCTGGCAGAACGGATCTACCCGGCAGCCGACCTCTCTGAGCAGATCAGCACTGCGGGAACTGAGGCTTCGGGCACCGGAAACATGAAGTTTATGCTCAACGGGGTCGTAACCTTTGGCACGCTCGATGGTGCCAACATCGAGATCGGCGAAGAAGTTGGCAAAGAGAATATCTATATTTTTGGCCACACGGTCGAAGAGCTGCGCAAGATGCAGCTTGAAGGATACCATCCGGTCGCGCTGGCTGAGCGCCGCGAAATTCGCGAGGTGCTGCAGTTTCTCGAGATGCTTCATGGCGACTTCCGCGAGTTTAGCGATGCGCTGACCTACCAGGGCGACGGCTATTTTCACCTCGCGGATTTTGACAGCTACTGGCAGGTGCAGAACCAGATTATGGCTGACTACAATAACCGCGACAACTGGATTATCAAGGGCATCAACAACACAGCCCGGTCGGGTAAATTCTCTTCTGACCGAACGGTGTTGCAGTACGCTAAAGAGATCTGGAAAATCATCGAGTAGTCGCCCATGATCTTTCCTGTCACGGGATTTCCCGTCGCCCACGAGGTGCAGAAAAGACTTTCCGGTGTGGCGTTCCAAGATGGCAGAATCAGGTTAGCGGGCTTTGCTGACGGCACAGGGCTCGTAAAGCAAATCGCTCCCTCAGTGTCGGAGCTATTTGTTGCGAAGGCAGCATGGCTGAGCGAGCTACTATACCGCATTCTGTCACGCACCGATTTTGGTGTTGTGCTACGGCCTGAAACGCGCCTGCAGGTGGCGAACCACCTTGGCGTGAGCGGGCAGAAGGCTGATCTTGCGCTGTGTGGTTTGCTTTGGCTGTCGCAGGCAAACCCGGTACTGATGCCCCTGCGTGCGTGCTTTTTTAAGAGTGAAGGCATTGAGCACCTGGATTTTCTTAGCCAAAGCCCGGCGGGAAGACGCCTGCTGGATCTTCTGTTGCGCAGCCGGGCTTCGCTCGATGCGCAGCTCGAAGCGCTACTGGCCGCATTTCCCGACGTACTGACAGAGGCCGAACGCCGGCTTTTCCTGCAGGTGCTCTACTATGAGCGCACTGCGCAGGCAGCCGGGGGGGCAGGGCCCGGCGCGCCACACTACGGTCACTCGCTCGCAACCGGAGGCGCGCTCAACCGGAGTAATGACCGCGAATGGATGCAGTCGCTGGTGCTCGTGGCGAAGATTGTTCCGGTCTGGCTGGCCGACATCCGCCGGCGCTATCGCACACAAACCTGGCGCTTAGACCAGGTGCCAGCCGCAGAACTCGAGTATCTCAAAAGTCTCGGCATCAACGGCATCTGGCTTGTTGGCCTTTGGCAGCGCAGCGCAGCTTCGGCGCGTATCAAGAGTCTTTCTGGTGGCAAAAACTATGCATCGGCATATTCGGTTTTTGATTACCGCGTTGCAGATGAGTGGGGCGGCGAAGAGGCGCTCAGGCTTTTCCATGAACTTTGCGCGCAGCACGGCATCAGACTTGGCTGCGACATGGTGCCGAACCATACGGGGATTGATTCACGGTGGTTGCGCGAGCATCCCGAGTGGTTTATGCAGGCGGAGTTTTGTCCGTTTCCCAATTATCGCTTCGAAGGCGAGAATCTGTCGCAAGACCCTGCTATGGAAATCCGCATCGAGCAGGGCTATTATTCGAGAAGCGACGCTGCGGTGGTCTTTGCGCTCGACCGCGATGGGCGCCGCCGTTACATCTATCACGGCAACGATGGAACCGGCCTGCCCTGGAACGACACCGCGCAACTTAACCATACGCGCGCAGATGTCAGGCAGGCAATTATTGAAACGGCGCTTTCGCTCACGCGTTATTTTTCCGTGATACGCTTTGACGCTGCAATGACGCTCACACGCGATCACTACCGGCGGCTCTGGTTTCCAGCGCCCGGTGAAGACGCGGCGATTGCCAGCCGCTCGGCCTTTGCCCTTACGCAGAGCGAATTTGACGAGCGTATGCCGCGCGAATTCTGGCTGGAACTCGTAGAAGCTTTTCGCGAACGCAGCCCGGAAACCCTGCTGATTGCCGAAGCCTTCTGGATGACCGAGATGTACTTCGTCCGCAATCTTGGTATGCACCGGGTTTACAACAGCGCTTTCATGCATGCGCTGCGCGATGAGCAAAACGGGGAGTTCATGCGGACTGTGCGCCAATTCCGCGAGCATGATGCAGAAACGCTCATGCGATTCGTCAACTATCTCAGTACGCCTGATGAAGAATCTGCGCAGACACATTTTCCCCACGCAGACAAATACTTCGGCGCGATGGTTCTCATGGCGACGCTGCCTGGCTTGCCCATGCTCGCGCCGGGACAGACCGAGGGTTATCGTGAAAAATACGGCATGGATCAGGATGCTCCGCTTGTTGATGAACAGGTTGACCATTACCTGGTTGAACGCCACCGTGCGCAGATTGCCCCACTGCTTAAGAGACGTAAGGAATTTGCCGACCCGTTGTCGCTGGAATTTCCAGTGGCGGATAAGCCCGAGCGCGTCATTCTCTATACCACGGGGCGTTCACAGCGGCACGTCGTCATGTTCAACAATTCATCACATTCGGCGAATGTGCGCCTGTATGAATTAGCCCAATTCTTTCCGCCTGATTGCGAGACCTATGGCTGGAAAGATTTGCTCAGTGGACAACAATACCGTATCGAAAAAAACTCCCTCAGCGATCGCGCCCTCATAGTCGAGCTCGAACCTTATGCCAGCAAAGTATTCAGCGAATTCGCCGATGCGACCTCAAAGCAGGTAAAGCCAGTGCGCCGGTATCCCCGTATCGGCGAATACCTCGCCGGAGTTGCGGTGCCGGTTGCTGCCTTGCGCAGTGAACGCAGCTGCGGTATTGGCGAATTTTATGATCTGAAGCTGCTCATTGACTGGTGCTCTAAGACCGGGCAGCGCATCATCAATCTGCTTCCCGTCAATGACACCGGCTTTAACAGCAGTCCGTATTCGGCGCTCAGCGCTATGGCGCTACACCCTGTTTACATGGCGCTCGATGAGCTACCGCTCGATGCTGCTCTGCGCGCAGAGGTTGCCCGCATGCGCAGCGAGGCAGCAGCGCATGAACGGGTGCAGTTTTATGAGATTGTGAAATTTAAGGAACGTATTTTACGTGCGCACTATAACTCCGATCCCCGCGCTGCGCTCGAATCGGTGCCGCAGGAATTTCGCTCCCAGCATTGGCTCATGGACTATACAGTCTTCAAGGTTCTCAAAGAACGCTTTGGCAATGCGGCCTGGTTTGACTGGCAGCAACATCCCGCTTCTGCGGACTTTGGACGTCTTTTGCGCTCGCCCGATGCGGATGCGCGCAGAGAATTTCTGAGCTCACATGAGAACGAGACTGGTTTTCATATCTGGGTGCAGTATTTACTGCATCTGCAACTTACAGCTGTGCGCGACTATGCGCTGAGCAGGGGCGTCTTCATCAAGGGTGACATGCCTATCCTACTGGAGCGCGACAGTGTCGATGTCTGGCTAAACCCGCAGCTTTTCAATCACCATTTGCGCGCGGGCGCTCCGCCTGACATGTTTT
>CAYOZO010000102.1:1915-11851 GCA_964408405.1 uncultured Turneriella sp. | reverse complement strand
GCATAACCCGCAACGCGGCGGTAGCGCGCTTCTGGCCCGCCGACGGAAAAAGACTGTATGACGTCCTGGCTTTCGCCGGGCAGCGAAAAGTTGGTGGCGCCCGCGCGGCCGGCTACCATCAGGCGCAGCGCTCCACCCCAAAACTCGTCGCCCGCGCGTACGTGAAGCTCATGGATGATGACTTCTCTACGGGCCGAACTGAGTGGCGCTCCGTTAAGCTCCCACAAGTACGCCGACTGCATCTGCTGCACTTCGGTCGTAGCAAACGCCGCGATACCATTGATCGCGTAAGGCCGCGGAGCGGCGATGTGCCAGTAGCCGAACGCAACCTGGTTCATGAGGGCAGTGCCCGGCGACTCGACGCGCAGCGCGCGGTCTGCGCTTTCACGGCGTGACAGCTCATACTTCTGTGCGCCCACGAGGTAGCGCAGCGCCAGCTCACGGTAGCGCGCTTCGGCAAAAATATTACTGCGGTAGTAGGGAGCGTTTAATGCGACCGACTTAATTTCTGCGCCGGTGGAGCTATCGACGATGTGGTTCAGGTTCTGGTAGTCGAAGACGTGAACCTTGCCGCTCACCCCTGCGCGGAAGTACTGGCTGATACCGTACGCGTAGTCGGCGTAAAGCGAATCGAGGTCGTATTCAAAGGCGATGAAGTCTTTGCGCAGCATGACCTGGTTGTCGTACAGGCGATACTGCGCGGTGGCAAAGCTATACGCGGGTGCGGCGGCAATGCTGCCTGCGAGCTGGTATTCCTGGTAGAGTGCGCTGGCTGGTGTGCTCGTTAAAGCGAGGGCAACTAAGAAGGCCAACTGCCGGCGACGCATGGATGCAGCAAGCCTGTCGTGCAGCAGGGGGTAAAGCGGGAAAAGCTCTCAAGGCAGCGTGATTTTTCTGATTCGGTGGTTCTGTGTGTCCGCTACGTAAATCTCGCCGGAATAAAGCGTGAGCACACCCGGAGAGTTAAAACGCGCGTCAGGGCCGTGGCCATCGGTCGTGCCGGTGCTCAAATTACCGCAGCTACCAGCGATCGTACTTACCAGGCCGCTGCTGATAACGATCTTGCGGATGCAGTGATTACCCTCATCCGCAATGAAGAGATTTGTACCATCGCTTGCGACCGCGCGGGGATAGCGGAATCTTGCCGCGCTTCCTGTGCCGTCGGCAGTTCCCGATGTGGCGCACAAACCAGCCAGAGTCGATACGTTGGTTGCATCGATTTTGCGGATGCAGTGGTTCAGGTAATCTGCGACGTAAAGATCGCTGCCCACGGCAATTAACCCATGCGGTTGGTAGAACATTGCCACGGTGACCTTGTCGCCGTTAGCCGCGCCCGAACTGCCAGTGCCCGCGTAAGTGGTAACAGTAGCGCTTGAATCCAACTTGCGAATCAGGTGATTATTCGCATCGCCAACGTAAAGATCGCTTCCAAGCGCAGCCATGCCGACGGGATTGCTGAAGCGCGCGCTTGTGCCCGTGCTGTTCGTGAGACCGGATGTGCCACATTGTCCGGCAAACGTTGTTACGCTGCCCGTATTCGCGCGACGGATGCAGTGATTTCCGGCGATATAAATATCGCCTCCGCTGGCTGTGAGATGTTCTGGTTGAGTTATGCTGGTTTTCCAGGTAGTGACACTGCCCGTTGCCGGATTTAGCTGCCGGATGGAACTGTTCGTATAGTCGGAAATATAGAGCAGCCCGGAAAGGCTCGTGATACCACCTGGGTTATTGAAACGTGCTGCACTGCCAGAGTCGTCCACATTACCGGCAACGCTGCCTGCAACAGTTGTGACACAGGAGACTGTCGGTTGCATCGTGACCGACTGCTGGCTGTAGAGGCTTTTATTGCCTGCCTGATCGCGCACGATCACTGCAAAGTAATATGTCACGCAGGGAGTAAGCCCGGTGGCATTAAAGCTCAGGGTATTACCCTGGTAGGGAATTACCTCATTCCCGTTCGCTTCAGCTGCTGCGACCGAGGTTAGATCAGCGCTGCTGCTTCTGAGCAGGCGGTATTCGAGTAAGTTTACTGCAGTCTGGTCATCGCTGGCCTGTCCCCAGCTGACAGTTATGGTTGTGCCGGTATTGGCCGAAAGGGCAATTCCGCTGCCGGTCACCGGCGAAGTTGTATCAGGCCCTGAAAGGGTGCTATGGCTCCCCGTTTTTTCGAAAAAACCATCCGTGTAACTGCAATCTAGAGAGGCGAGCGCCGTCGCGGCAAAGAACGCCACTCGCAAACTCAAAACTCTCCGTTTCATAGCCTATATTCCCCCGCAATAAAAATAGTCGTGAAAAGCAAGGGCTGGGGCCGGTCGAAGATGTAGCTGACCTTACTCCCCAAAACCCAATAGAATGGCGCAGACACATTGAGAACCGCCAGTACTCCTCCCTGCGCCAGCGGAGCCAAGAGTTCAGCTGCTGCATAGTCAGAGCGAAAAGACGAACGCGCCATGCCGAAAGCAGCAATCGGTACCAGGTTCAATTTCCTGCCCAGAGAGAGACTGTGTGATAAACCTAAAGTCCCCAGCATGACCGCACCGGAACGAATCGTGTTTTTCTTGCCCGCATAGAGTAGCGCTCCTAGACTTGCGTACGGCCTTAAAAGTTTCCAGCGGTAGCCAGCGTAGAATTCTGCCGAGGGTCCTGCTGTGAGAAATTCGCTCACATAGCCGGTCGGGAGCGCTCCGCCGATTGCGGCGCCCAGACTCCATTTTCGCCGGTTATCCGGCGCAATGCTCGCCGCAACCACCGTTCCATCGGCTGACGCCAGCTGTTGTTCGAGCGCTTCGTCGCGCCTGAGCATTTCTGCATCGAGCGGCGGGAGTTTGTCCTGCATTCCGGCAACCATGGCTGCAACCAACTGGTCAATTGTCTCAAAAATTCTGCTCGTGATTTCGCCATCGGCCTTTTCGGCGCTTACAGTACGTGCGCTGAGCGCATCGATTGCCTCTGCGCTGATGCGAATACGCCGCGCACTCGCCATGAAGCGCCCAACAACCACTGCCTCGCAGTTCGCATCCAGTCCGAGCTGCGCCGCCTGCTCGACGCTCAGATTGGTCGTGGGAACATCGCCCTTGAGCTGGCGCAGGGAGCGCTCGTCGAGCACCGTGAATTTTCGGGTCTTGATGAGTTCAGTCTTGAGATTATCGGCCAGCGATTCGCGCAGGTAGTCGTAGTTGGCGTTCTTGTTGGAGTTTTCAAAGTTCAGAAGTAGTACGCGCCTGGCCACGGTTTGCCCTGCTGAGACGAACCCTGCAGGGCAGAGCAGCAGCGCATAAAGCAGCATCGAACGTGTCCAAACAATGCGCATAACGAAAATAAGTTCGTGTGGCCACAGCATTGTGGCTACACAGCGCTGCGTGCACAGAATCGCATTCCCCCGTAAAGCGCGTTTGTCCTTGAGCCCCATACGGTGAGTTATACAGGCAATTCCAGCAGGGTATCACAGAGCTGTACGAGCTGCTGTGCAGGCAACGACACGTCACTCACCGTCTTTTTTGTTGACGGCAACGTCAGGGACTGCAGGGTGTCAGGTCTGACTACAGCCGAAAAGGCGGCAATGGAGTGTTTCTTGAAACAGAAGGCCTTTTTACCGCGTACATTATTCTCGTCTGCACTCGCAATGCTTTTGCTTGCGGGTACTGCGGCTTCAGCCAAAGTTGACGGCGCTTCAGTGCCGACACTTTCGGCCGCGACGGCCCTTAATACTCCGCTCGGCGTGCGTTCTTACGGTATGGGTATGGCGCAAACGGGTAACGCGAATGATCTTTCGGCTCTCTACTTCAATCCGGCAGGGCTGGCGCAAATCAACTATGTCGAGTATGCGCTGTCGTACCACGGAGCTCCCAACGATGTGGCGGGGCATTCGTTCCTGATGTCGATCCCGTTGCCCAACGGCTATGGTAACCTGGGACTTACCGGCGTCTATAACCGCCCACAGGATAACCAGTATGTGCAGAATGGCGTTAATGTATTGCCAGACGGCAATAAAGATTCCTACATCGCGGGCCTTTCTTACGGCCGCTCCATCCTGCCGCGTCTGCTGGCGGGAGGTATGACGGTAAAATGGTTTGGCGCCAACTTTCTCGATTCGCCGCAGGTGACATCCTACCAGCAGCAGCAAAAGGGTCTATTTTTCGATCTCGCATTGCTGAGTACCTTTGACCCGGGGCTGTTCTACGAGTGGCTGCACTGGCTGCCACGCTTCTCGGCAGGTATTGCAGCGCGTAACCTGCATCCGCTGTTGAAGCTCGACAATGAAGTTGGCCGAGCCGATAACCGTGAAGAGTACAACGCTGGTATCAGCATGCATTTTCCGTATAAGTTTATGCTCAACTTCGACGTGGTTAACTCGACGATTAACCCCACGCGCTTTCGCACGGGTTTCGAGTACTGGCCGATCCACTTTCTCGCGCTGCGCGGTGGAGTTACCGCATCGGGTGGGGGAGATGCGTTCCAATCGCTGCACTGGGGTATTGGGTTCGGCGAAACCGTGCAGTCTTCAAAATTGTCGTTCGAGTATGCAGCGGCAAAAGAGTATCCGGAAGGTTTTGGCCCAAACTTCGAACGGCCCAATGCGACATACCACCGTTTTGCTTTCCATCACTCGTTTGAGTCGATCGAAGTAAATGAGAAGGGGCGCATCACACCTGTGCGCTTCACGGAACGCTATACACACCGCTATCGTTTTGCGCGTGAACTGGCGCCGCGTGAAATTATCGCCGATACTGTGACGAGCCTGCCATCGGAAGATGTGGGCTACGACCATGCTATCCAGGTCGCGCAGGAATCGAGTGCCGTAACAGGACCCACCGGACCGCTGGAGGTAGCGCCCGACGAAACCGAGGTCGCTCCCACAACCGAGCCTCAGAAAAAGCCACAGCGGCCAAAGCCTGAAACCATTGTGGGTAAGTATATCGTCGCGGTATATCCGGTGAATATGGAAGTGATTGCCGGCAAGGTGAAGAACTATTCTCTTAAAGAAAAGCTGCGCGGTAACTTCCTGATCGAGGTGAACCGCGGCGGAGCGGGCAGGCTCATCAACGCAAACAAGTTGTCTGCTTCGCCGGTACAGGGTGACCGCGAGTTGGAGAGCGCCTATTTAAAAAAATTGCAACAGGCGCTGGGCGCAGACCTTATTGTTTTTAATAAACTCTACGCTGACGGCAATACAGGGCAGCTCAAGCTTGTGACACTCTACTACAAGCGCGGTGATAACGGTATCTCTGCGCAGACAGAAGTGGAGGGTGTTGACTCGCAGGAACTGCAGTTTGTTCGCGCGGCGACAGAAAAATTTAGCACAGAGCATAAAGCCCTGCTCGGGGAGCTGAAATAAATGCGGAATATTGTTACGAGATTACTCGCGGCGCTGCTTCTCATAGGCTCGGCAAGCGCGCTGTCAGCCGCTGAATTCGGCGGTGGTAAGTTTGAATATATGAACTCCAAAGAGACCAGTTTCGTGGGCTTTGGGCTTTTCACTTCGAACAAGCGGTTCGACGCAGAGATCGAGGGTTTTGTTGCGCCGACCTTTTTTTCCGGCAATACTGAAAATGAAGGGTACCTGGGCAGCAATTACCGGCTGTTCTTCGTGGCCTTTTCCGGGTATTTCCATTTTTTGCGCACGGACAAGATGAGTTTGTTCGTGGGCGGTGGTATTATGCCGTGGCTGCCGAAAACCTATGCCTACCATTTCGCTGCAGGAATGGATTTCTTCTTTTCGGAAGAATGGCGCATTTTCTATCTTTTTCGCTACATGGACAACAATGCTGATGCCTATCGCTACCCGACGGGAACCTCGGTGGCGGTCGGTTTCAAATACGCTTTCCGGATGTTGAACATATGATCAGAGCCAGTATATTCGCTCTTGTTTTGGCGCTCGCCATGCTGGCATCGAACTGCCGTTCGCGTGGTGGCTTGATTAAGCAGCCGCGCGACGGAGTGCCGGCGACGGAATTCCATCACGAACCCGCCAGGGTAATTCCCTGGTTCTATGCCAACAAGTCGTCGCGCGGGCTCGACCGCCAGGCAGACGCGCCGTTCTTTGACCAGGTCGGCGGCGGAGTCGGTCTGCTCGTTAATTCGCGGCTCGACTCACAATGGGATGGACACAAGTTCTTCTACTATTACCTCGATTTCGATGCCTCGCCACAGTTCAACCCAGGTAAGACGTACCCCGGTGACAAGCAGTGGATTTTTTCCAGTTATCCGGGTATTATGTTCCGCACCTATACTCCGTTCTATCTGAAAATGCATTTTGGTTTCGGCATGAATTTGCGCTACAACCAGCAGTACTATGATCGCTGGGGAGTCTATGGCATGATGGGAGCTGAACTCTGGGGCTTCGCTTCAACCGTGGTCTTCATTGGGCATCCGGGGCAGCTGAACTGGGAAACAGAATACCGTGCCGGTTATATGTGGGCACCAGTGGAGTGGAAATAGTATGAGTAGAATTCAACGCAGGCTGACAGCCATTGTTCTGGTGCTGCCCGCATTTTTTGCGGGCGGCCTCAGCGCAGGCGAATACACCAACAGTTTTAAAATCAAGATCGGCGAAGAAGATGCGGTCGGTGAAAGCCTCAAGGAAGATCCGGTTGAAGCTTTCAATAATGCCGTAGAAGCGGCAATGAGAACGGGACAAAGCCTGGGCGAGGCGGAGCTTATCGGCGGCAGCCGTTCCAGGGACTTCGTGCTGACGGATTCCTGGGTAAAAAAAGAAGCGCACCTGCAGGTCACCGATCTGCAGGTCAAGAAGTATCGCTTCTGGAAACCGGCAGGCGAACCCATAAGGGTCAGTATGAATGTAGAGATGCAGGTGGATTACGTTGATGTGCCCAAGTTCACTGAGGACTACGAGAAAACCGTAACCGGCGCCACCTACCGTTCCATGGCGATTCCGGGCTGGGGACAGATCTACAACCGGCAATATACAACCAGCATACTCTATGGGGCCGCTTTCTGGACGTTTTACGTGATGTTTATCAATGCCGTGAAGAATGCCAATAACAGCTCGGACATTTCCACTGCTGCGCTGAATTTCCAGTTGCCTGCGCTCATTTTGTGGAGCTTCAACGTTTCCGAAGCGGCGACCTCGCGCATCATGGGCCGCCAGGGGCTGGAGAACCTGAGGCAGGCATACCGGATCGACGCAAAGCATGAATACGTACCCATGACCGAGCGCGGCTGGAAACTTGATTTCGTTTTCTACGAGTTTAGCTTTTGAGGTAACATGCCAAAATACATGAAATCCATCCTCATCCCATTTGGAATAAGCCTGCTGTTTGCCGCGGCGCTGTCGGCTAAGAGTAAACCCTCAAGCGTGGATCTTGGGCTCGACAAAGAATATTTCTCTTCGCAGAAGAAGGTTCGGGTGCGCGACGCGATCGGCAAGGGGCGCTCTAAGGAAATTGCTATCCAGAATGCCCGTATCGACGCGCACCGCAAGGCGCTCGAGCGCTCGGTATCGAGTTTCCGGCATATGCTTGTCGAAACGAAAGACTATGTCGTGACGAACGAACAGCTCATTGCTGACGTCAACGCCAAGGTAATTGAAGAGGCGCGCTGCAGCGAACCCAAATGGGATCACGGCATGAATTTTGACCCGTACCATGTTGCGGTTATGGACTGCATGGTAACGGTCAGCTTCTTTGATCTCGACTATTTTACTACAGAAATCATGAAGACCGCTGAAGGAGCGTGCATCCGTTCCATTGTGCTCTCTGGCTGGGGCCAGTTTTACAACAAGAACTATGTGACCAGCGCCGCGATGGCGCTGATTACGTACGGTTCGATCGGGTATGGTTATTCGCGCGAAGTCAAGGTCGCCGGCGCACGCGATGAATACAAGAACGCCGCGACGCCGGCAGAGGCGGAGCAGAAATATAAACAGATGCGCGATCACCAGGAAGTGGCTCGCACGATGTATGTCATTGGTGCGCTTACCTGGGCGTACTCCATTTGGGAGGCGTTTGAAGACCGGGAGCGGGCAGACGATGTGCTCTACCAGGTGCACCAGAAATACTTTAAGGGCAAGCTCAACTATGAGCCGCAGCTTTCGTTCTTCCAGCGGTTCATGATGCAGAACACGAGGCCAAAATGGTGAGGTTGATTACCCTCGCGTCGCTTGTGGTGTTTTTTGCCGGCTGCGCGATAACCGAAGTGCCCATGCGCCATGAAAATCCACTCGACCGAATTTATGACAGTGGCCCGTTTCGCATGGTTCTGACTGCTGAAGCGAAATCGGCCAGCCTGACGCAGCTTACCTGGAGTAATGTCTATCACAGCGAAGACGGTGAATTGGCAGAATCGGAGCTTAAGCTCAACACTACTGCGACCATTTTGCGCAGCGCGCTTGCTCCGACTACAGCGGATCTCAATGCCGTTAAGAACCAGGCATCTCTTTCAGGAGCATTCACTGCTGTGGGGGAATGTTCGGTCAAAGTAACGGGTACCGGTTATGGGGGTAATTGCGATGTCAGTAGTGCACCGAAGGGCTATTTCATCATCCAGTTCAATTACCGTTACACCGGCAAATCCGGCACGTCCGCAGGGATATTCTATTCCAATTTTGTGGTGGTCCAATGAAAGAGCTGCTGAAACTGAAGATATTTTACCTTCTGCTCTGTGTCGGTTTTGTGAGCCTGGCATGGGGTCAGAAAAAGGCAGCGCCGGCAGCCAAGCGCGCAGCTCGGCCCGCTGCAGCCAAGCCGGCAGCACCGCCGGCAAAAACTGCTGCCCAGCCAGCCGTAGCCAAACCAGCTCAAGGTACAGAGGAGCGCGAACTGGCTGTACCAAAACCCAGCGCCGCGAAACTGCCTGAAGTCGAGCGCCAGTACGAGGATATAAACAAAAATCCCACTCGCGGTACTTTCACTTTCTCCATGTCTGCGGGTGTCTACAACTTCAATAACAAGACAGAAAATGTCGCTAAGAACACGACGCGCGAGTACTCGCTGCAGTTTGATGCGACGACCATGCTGGGCATGGAGCTTGCGTGGCGCATGGGCAAGGACAAGGAAAACGACCATGATACGGGCAATGGATTTCACTACTATCGGTCAAACCGGGGTATCTTTACTGACTTCGAGCTTGGCTTCAAGACACAGCGCACGGAAGATAAGCCTTCGCGCTTCAATGTGAAGCAGACGGTGAATGGCGTGGCGACCGATCTGCCGCTGGATCTCGGTTATGATTATACGACTGCGGCTTTTCTTGCGAATCTGGTTCCGGATGCGCAGCGCCTCAAGCAGGCCGGGATCTCACCGCAATTGCGCCAGGCTGTGGGCAAATCGGCGTTCGAGGGGACAATGGTCTATGCCAATACCTATTACCATTTTACTCCTCTGAATATGCTCATGAACTGGGGCAGCGCTTTTCGCTGGTTTGATTCTTCGATCGGTCCAAGTCTCCGCGTTTGGTACTACCGCGATTATTCAGACCCGGTGCGCATTACTACGCGGAATGACGACTGGACGCGCGCGACGTTCATGATCGTTTACCGGCAGTACGTGCAGTTTCATCAGCTGGTACGCCTGCGGACGCACTTTTATTTTCCCGCATTGAGCTTTTTTGGCGAAATGGCGAAGTCGCCGTATTTCAATGAGAAAGAATACATCCTCAACACTGCGCTTGAGTTCTATGCCATTCGTTTTAATGATGTCGGGCTCATTATTAGCGCGGGTTACGAGGGGCACTGGTGGCAGGCGAACCCCTATAGTGCGGATCGATTTGTGCGCACAGGATTTGATTTAGATAGCGGCTTCACAGACCAGAACTATGCCGGCTTTGAGCACCGCACGCGTACTTCGTGGGAGGCGTTTGCCACTATCGCAGTCGAGCTGCACTTCAGCGGCAAGTCGTGATCTATCAGGCAGTTGAAAAACAGCCATAAAGCAGGATTTTGAAACCGGGCTGAAGCTGCAGACAGCAGAGCGACTTGGT
>CAYOZO010000102.1:0-1848 GCA_964408405.1 uncultured Turneriella sp. | reverse complement strand
GAGCTAAGCGTCTGCAGCGAGCACGGGATTTTTTCAACATCCTGCTATCTCAGCGGCTGAGATGAGCGTCGTAAAGAAAGAGAAAGTTCCGCGGGTGGTTTGCCAGGCGCAGCCGAACAGTGATAACTCCCTCTGCGCTGCGGATATGCGGTATCGGGATCTTTATCGGACTTTCTGCCGAGGCGTGCGAGCCCTGGCGTATGGTCCTGTAGAGCACATCGTCGATCAGAATTTCGCACTCCAGCAGATTTTGGTACCGGGCAAGGTTCGCCTGTCCGTCGCGGGCCCTGATCGCAGCGATATCCAGATGGAGCGCCCAGCCGTTAGCAAACTCGCTGCCTTTTTCTGTCACCGGCCTGCGCAGGCGAAAAGTCAGCCCCGGCGCGCTGACGATCGCCGCGCGGTGGTACTGCAGTCCCGCAGCACTATTGTCCGGCGTGACAGAAAGCCCCTGCGCGCTGCTCCAGCGTTTAAGTTTTTCTTCTGACCAGATTTCGTAATCGCCGGCAATAATCTTTTCGCGGTAATTTTCGCTGTGCTCCGGGAATGCGAGAACTTCAGGAGGCAGCGGATTCAGCCGGCTGTCGGACGCAAGCAGGGGAGACGGGTTTGCGGGAAAAGTATCGGCTTTTGCCGGTTGACGTGTCAGCGCAAGCAGCGCAAGCACGGCTGCGGAAGCATAGGGGCGCATATCTTATTGTCGGCTGCACGCATGCACGGGTGAATGGCAGAGCGCGAAAAACCGATCCCTGCCATAATCACGGCTGTTATTGCCGGTCAGACGTTAAAGCGAAAATAAACGACGTCGCCGTCCTGCATGATGTAATCTTTCCCTTCGAGGCGCATCTTTCCGGCTTCCTGGGCTTTTTTCTGAGACCCGTATTCCTCAATCGCGGCAAAAGGTGTTACCTCAGCGCGGATAAATCCCCGCTCGATATCGCTGTGGATTGTGCCCGCTGCCTGCGGTGCTGTTGCCCCACGAACAATATTCCAGGCGCGTACCTCGACTTCGCCGGCCGTGAAAAAGGTGATGTAACCCAGCAAAGCATAAGCCTCGCGGATTACCCGATTGAGGCCCGGTTCTTTCAAACCCAGATCTTTGAGAAATTCTTTCTCTTCTTCAGGTGACAGTTGCCCGAGCTCTGCTTCTAATTTGCCGGAGAGCGGAATCGCCTGCGCACCGCGTTCATGCGCCAGCGTCTTCAGCTCGCAGAAGAGCGGTGAGTCTTCCGGATTTGCCAGCAGAGATTCATCGATATTGCCTATAAAGAGTACGGGTTTGAGACTCAAAAGCGCGAGGTCTTTGATGAGTTCCTTTTCCTCAGCATTGAGGCCTGCAGCGCTCGCCGGCTTACCCGCCTTGAGCAGCTCGTAAACGCGTTCGAGCACGGCGCTCTGCTCGATCGCCTCTTTGTCGCCACTCTTCTTCTTTTTGCTTAAGTTTTGCAGGCGCTTATCGACCTGGTCGAGATCGGAGAGAATGAGTTCGAGTTCGATAATTTCGACATCGCTTTTCGGCGAAACAGCGCCTGAAACATGCGTGACATTTTCGTCTTCGAAGCAGCGGACAACATGCAGTATTGCATTTACCTTGCGGATATGGTCGAGAAATTTGTTGCCGAGCCCTTCACCCTGTGATGCTCCCTTGACTAGTCCGGCAATATCGACGAATTCGACCGCGGCGGGTACGCTGTTTTTGGGTTTCACAATATCGACCAGAAAATCAAAACGCGGATCAGGTACCGCAACGACGCCCACATTCGGATCAATCGTGCAAAAGGGATAATTCTGTGCCTCGGCGCTGTGCGACTTGGTCAGAGCGTTAAAGATAGTTGATTTCCCCACGTT